>JAZQDA010000033.1:0-11402 GCA_045546535.1 Clostridia bacterium
ACACCAGCATTATCATATAATCCGCCCGAGCGGTTTATATAGTAAATCTTTACAAGGAGTTGATTTTATGAAAATCACAATTACTGGCAGAAAAATTGAAGTTACTGAAGGTCTTAAAAGTTATCTGACTAAAAAACTCTCAAAACTCGACAAGTTCTTTTCTGACGAAACCTGTGCAAAAGCAACACTTTCCGTACAGAAAGATGACAAAATTGTAGAAGTTACAATTTATCACGAAGGTATTATTTTCAGAGCGGAAATTACTGATGCCGATATGTACGCTTGTATTGATAAAGTTGTTGATGTAATTGAAAGACAAATCAGAAAACAAAAAACCAAACTTGAAAAGAAACTAAAAAAAGGTGCCTTTGATTTGCCTAGTGAATTCGGTGATATAAGCGAAGAAAATGAGTTTAAGGTTGTAAAAAGGAAAAAATACGATACAAAGCCTATGAGTGTAGATGAAGCAATACTTCAGATGAATCTTCTTGGCCATGAGTTCTATATTTTTAAGAATTCACAAACTCTTGAAAAAGAAGTTGTTTACAAAAGAAAAGACGGAAATTATGCAATTATTGAACTGGCATAAAGATTTAACCGCACACTTTCAAAAAGTGTGCGGTTTTCTGACTAATACTGCATTGAATAACATATAATTTTATGGTATAATATCAAAAATATTTTTAAATTTATGTGGTGTGATATGACAAAATTTCTTATAAAAAAATTCATCAAAGATTTTAATAATACAAACAGCCTCAAAGTCAGAACTTCTTACGGAAAATTATCAGGTATTGTTGGAATTATTTGTAATTTAATATTGTTTGTATCAAAATTTATGCTTGGATTTTTTACTTATTCAATTTCTATAATTGCAGATGCGGTAAACAATTTAAGCGATGCATCGTCAAGCGTAGTAAATCTTGTAGGATTTAAACTGTCGGGTAAACCTGCAGATGAAGAGCACCCTTACGGGCACGGAAGATATGAATATTTATCAGCACTTTGTGTTTCTCTTATTATACTTGTAATTGGTGTTGAACTTTTAAAGTCCGGGATTGAAAAGATTATAAACCCACAAAGAGTGATTTTCGGCGTTTCAACTTTAGTTATTCTTAGTCTTTCAGTAATTATAAAACTCTGGCTTATGTTTTTTAATAAGACTTTAAGTAAAAAAATAAACTCAAAAGCCCTTATTGCCACTTCAAAAGATTGCAGAAACGATGTGATTGCAACACTTTCAATTCTTTTAGGTGCAATCATTTCGCACTATACCCACTATGAACTCGACGGTTGGCTTGGTGTAGGTGTGTCAATCTTCATTCTATATTCAGGATTTTTGCTTGTTAAAGAAACAATAGACCCCATGCTTGGCAGTGCTCCGAGTGAAGAACTTATCGAAAATATAAAAAACAAAATTCTTTCCTTTGACGGCGTTCTTGGTATGCACGACCTTATTGTCCACGATTACGGACCTTTAAGAAAATTTGCAAGTGTCCATGTTGAAATGAATGCAGAAACTGATGTTATAAAAAGCCATGAAATAATTGACAATATCGAAAGAGATATGTTGAAAGATATGGGCATCCATCTTATCATACACTTTGACCCTGTTTCCAATGAAGATTCAATCGTATGCGAAATCAGAAGAAAAATAGAAAGTATCGCTAAAAGTATTGACAAAAGAATTTCTATTCACGATTTAAAAATAACCCACCAAAATGAAAACACTATTCTGACTTTTGACTGTTTTTGTCCTGATGAAGTAAACATCACTCACCAGGTATTAAAATTACTGATAGAAGAAAAAGTAAAAAAGATTGATAAAAATTATATTTGCCATATTACTGTTGATAAAAGTTATGTACCTATTTTTAAATAAAAAACCTCATCACCCAGTGATGAGGTTTTTTTATATTTAAAATTTGCCTTTGGGGTTTACAATATCTCTCCAGTCCATATCTCCTCTGTCAAGTCCTCTTACAAGAACTTCGGCAGTTGCTATATTGGTTGCTATGGGAACATTGTGAATGTCGCAGAGTTTTAAAAGCGGTTCTACACTGGGTTCAAAACTCTGTCCTGTGAGAGGATCGCGGAAAAATAGTACAAGGTCAATTTCGTTATATGCAATTCTGGCTCCGATCTGCTGATCGCCGCCCTGTGTACCAGAGAGGAATTTGTGAACATTTAATCCTGTTGCGTCAACAATTAGTCCGCCTGTTGTTCCTGTTGCAACAAGATTATGTTTTGCAAGAATGCCCTTATAGGCAATACAGAACTGAACCATAAGTTCTTTCTTTTTGTCGTGTGCTATTAATGCGATATTCAATCTAAAACCCTCCTTGATGTATTTTTAAAACTAACCTGTTTTTTTCAAACAATTTATCCTTTAACGATTTGTCTGAAAAACCGATATATTCATTACACAAACGGCGGGAAATGTTTTCGGTTTCCCTACCAGCATATGTGTCATATCTGACGATTGGGTCTGCCTTTTCAAGACTTGGGGTAACAAACTCATCTTCTCTTATAAGTCCAATAAGTTTTGCACCAATTTCGTCTATAATGTCTTCATAATATGTATATGACGATGATAAATCAGGATTTATTCGGTTTATAACGAGATATTTATCTTTATCACTTATGTCTTTTGAAAGCAGCGATGTATTTGTTACAGATAACAAATCAGGTGTCGTTACCAAAATCACGATATCGGCATACTCTGTGCATACTTTATATTCTCTGCCCGTTGATGAGGGCGTATCGAGTATGATGTAATCGTAATAATGAGAAACTTTATCCAGAAGTCTTGGAAAACGGTTCTCAAAATGCTTTGGTATTTCTCCTACCGAAGATGCGAGAAAATCGGGCATATACTCTTTTTCGCCTTTTATAAGTGCATCATCAAATTCACAAGTCTCAGTGATGACATCAGATATATCAAAAAGCAAGTCTGAGGCAGCGCCAAGTGGGATATCATCATTTCTTACGCCGAAACCTACATCAATTAATAGTGTTTTTCTGCCAAGTGTTTTCAGTGCACAGGCGAGGTTTACACTAAGTGTCGTTTTTCCTGCTCCGCCTTTGCCTGAAATTACTGTTACAATTTTTGCCATATAGATTACTCCAAATATTTTACCACAAACGATCGATTTTGTCTAGTAAATTTTATAATAATTTGACGAATTTTATGAAAAAAGTGTATTATCTTTTATTATTTTATCATCTGAATTTCTGGGACTTAGTTTGAAATATTCATCATAAATTGCTTTTGCAATAGGTGCAGTAATACTTCCTGAACCCGCACTTTCAACTACGATGGAGATTGCTATTTTTGGATTGTTATAGGGTGCGTATGAAACAAAAACACCGTTTGCGCTTCCGCCGTTTATCTGAGCAGAGCCCGTTTTACTGCACACATCTATAGGATAGTTTGCAAATACAGAAGATGCTGTACCGTCATAACTTACAAGACGCATACCAAGTGTTACGGCATTATAGGTTGCATCGCTTATAGAAAGTGTACTTTTAACTTTAGGAGATGATTCAGATATAACTTTTCCCGTTTTTGAATCTCTGATACATTTTGTTAAATACGGCTGATATATTGTACCTCTGTTTGCTATTGTAGAGGTATATCCTGCAAGTTGAATGGGCGTAAAAAGATTATATGACTGCCCTATCGCCATCTGAAGTGTGTCGCCGGGGTACCAGATCTCGTTGAAGTTAAGTTTTTTATATTCAGGATTTGCAAGTACACCCGCTGCTTCGCCTTCAAGTTCTATTCCTGTTTTTTGACCTAGATTCATTTTTCTTCCATATTCTACAAGTTTTTCAACGCCGAGTCTTTTGCCGACTTCATAATAAAAATAGTTACAGGAATTTTTCAGAGCGTTTGATGCATTCATGGCACCGTGAGTTCCGCCCGTATCTGTGTATATCCAACAGTTGAACTTCTGGTCATAATAATCATATACACCTTTATCTTCTATAATTGTACTATCGGAAATAACCTTTTCTTCCATAGCAGCTATTGTTGTGAGCATTTTAAATACCGAACCCGGCGGATAGACACCGCTTATTGCACGGTTAAGAAGAGGGTTTGATTTATCTTTGCTGAGGCTATTATAATCTCGGTTAAAGGTTTCAATGTTAAAATCGGGATAACTTGCCATCGCAAGTATTTCGCCCGTTTCAACATCCTGAACAACTACCGCTCCGCCACCTACATCGCTTCCTGCATTGTCGGCTCTTTTATAACTGTTTGCCCTTATTGATTCGATTGTATTTTCAAGTGCTTTTTCTGCAGCAAGTTGCAGGTCAATATCTATTGTAAGCATAGCATTATTTCCTGAAACCGCAGGAGTTTCTTTGATTATCGGGTCCTGACCTACACTTAGCGATACACTTTTCTTACCGTCAGTACCTTTTATCTTAGTTTCCAGTATTTTTTCTATTCCGTCTTTACCTATTATAGAGTTAAGACCGTATCCTTTATCTTTTAAAGTTTCGTACTCTTCCTGATAAATTATACCTACTCTGCCGAGAATGTGAGAAGCAAGTGTGGGATAAACATAGTTTCTTACAGGCGCACTCTTTACTTTAAGACCTGAATAAAGGTCTGTATTTTCTTCGATTGCAGAAACTGTACGCATTGATACATCTGAAGAAAAAGTAAAAGGATTCGCTGATGAAAAATTACGGGTTGTCATTTCGTATCGAACGGAAATTATATCTCTTACCTCTTTTTTTGTATAGCGATTATCAAGACCGTATTTTTCGGATAAAATTAACATACATTCTTCAGCACTTAGATTGTCCGAAATGCCAAGATTGAATTTAGTATTGCGGACTTTTGTTTCGAGTTCTTCATCTTTTAAATCATTATACTTAAATATGTAGTCTCCGTTTTCATACACTACAGGAAATGTGTCTACATAATCATCTCCGTTTTCAGAGAAGAGATTGAGGGTGTTGAGTATTAAATCATTGAGTTGGTCATTTGTAAGATTTGCATTGGAAAAAGCAACAGAAAAACCTAATCTGTTGGTTACAATCGGACGGCCGTATCGGTCGAGTATTTTACCTCTTGGCGCAGGTATGGTTTCTACGCTTGAAAGGTATGATTCTGATTTTGCAAGATATATCTCTTTATCTACTATTTGCAGTTTTACAAGTCTTATTACTAAGGCAAAAAACATTATCACTGCAATTACAGATAAGAGAAAATATTTGTCTCTTAATCTTGAAAACATTTATATCCCTCTTACATATTCAATCTTCAATCGTTTTACAAGCGGCGAAATTGCAAGTGCCACGCATGAGTTATATACACATTCAAAAAGAATATATCTGTATGTTATATACCAGACAGGCAACTTGGAAACAATCACACTTGAAACAACAGCGTTTATAAAACCGAAGATAAAAGTGAAAACAAATACTATGATAAAAGTTGTAAGTTTGGTTTCGAAATAATATCTTGATGACATTACTGAGGTTAAAATTCCTATGTACATCATAAAAAGAGCATTGTAACCGATTACCCAAAATCCCACAGAGTCTGTCAAAAGTCCGCATATAAGTCCGGCTATTGCACTTTTTAAAATTGAAGCGTTCATAGAAAACAAAATGACAAAGATTAAAATAAGATTTGGCGAAACCGAGAAAATTTTAAGTTTATCCCCTATTGAAGTCTGTATTACAAACAAAACTAGCAGGGTAAGTGAAAGAAAAAACTTTTTCAATTTTTTACAACCCTTTCAACAACTCATTACTTTAAAATAACAAACACCTCTGTTATCTGTGAAAAATCAACTACAGGCTGAACAACTGCATCCCACGAAATACCGTTTGAGTTGGGTTTTATATCGGTGATTTTTCCTACAGTTATATCAGGCGGATATATCCCCCCTGCACCCGAGGTGGTTACAATATCACCTATTGAAACAGATGTTTCGGTAGTAAGATATTTAATTGCACACATTGATTTATCAATAAGTGTAACATCGCCCTGAAGCATACAATATTCTTCAATTCTGTCTACAACTACACTTACAGAGTTTGATGAGTCAATAAGAGTTGTTATATCTGCCCAGTTTCTTCCTACATCAGATACATAACCTACAAGACCTGTTTCAGTTATAACGGCATCATTTTTCTTTATTCCGCTTGAAAGTCCCTTATCTATTCTTAAAATACTTGTCCAGTTTTCTGTATCAGAGGCAATTACATTCGATGCAACGAGATTAAACTGTGTTGAAGATTTACTCAGTTCAAGCATGGCCCTTAGTTTTGCGTTTTCTTCAGAGAGTTTATCGTAATCTGCCACCTTTTGATTTGTTATAATAAGTTGCTGTTTTAAAAGTGTGTTTTCTGTTTCAAATTTTTCGGCATTTTTTCCGTATTTAACAGCATTTGAAATAAACGAACCCATTGACTGAAGAGGTTTAAAAACAACACCTATAGTGTCAGATATTATTCCTGCATTGGGTTTTCCCGCACTTGAAAATATCATAACCACTATAAGAACAATTGTTATAGCAAGTATTATAACTGTATTTTTATGTTCTTTTATGAAATTCATTTGTGTTCACCGACTTTATTTATATTTTAAAAACTTCTCTGCTTGTTTTTGTATCATCAAGTATCTTACCAAGTCCAAGTGCTACGCTTTCCAAGGGACTTTCTGCCATTGCCACAGACATTCCTGTCATTTCGCTTATCAGACTGTCAATACCATCTATAAAAGATGAACCTCCCGTAAGCATAATCCCTGACGAAAGTATATCTCCCGCAAGTTCAGGTGGAGTCTTTTCAAGGACAGTTTTAACAGCATCAATTATCTCATAGATATGTCGTATAAGTGCTTTTCTGATGTCCGACGAGTTCAACTGTGCACCTGACGGAAGCCCTGTAGTTAAATTTCTCCCGTTTATATTATAGCAGTGTGAATCTGTATTTTCGGAAACTGTTGCAATTTTATGCTTTATCTCCTGAGCACTTTGCAGACCTGATGAAATTGAATATTTCCGTTTGACATAGTTAATTATTGCTTCATCAAGAATATCTCCGCCTATGCGGACTGTTTTTGATGAAACTATACCACCGAGTGATATTACACTCACCTGCGTTGTTCCGCCTCCAATATCAATTATCATAACTCCTGAGGGTGCATCAGTACAAAGACCTGCTCCTATTGCGGACGCCATAGGTTCTTCTATCAGTTTTACTGTACGGATTCCCGCTTTTTTCATTGCCTGAATCGTTGCACTTTTTTGAAGCGGTGTGCTTCCCGCAGGTATTCCTATGAGTGCTCTTGGTCTTAATCCTGAAGTTGTTTTCATTATTTTCTTTATAAACTGCCCGACCATAATCGATGCAGATTCGCAGTCGGATATTACCCCGTCTGTCACAGGACGGACAGATTTTATTCCCGAGTGTGTACGTCCAAGCATCTCTTTTGCCTGACTGCCAACGGCTATGATATGACCGTCTGAAGCATCTACAGCAATTACGCTTGGTTCATTTAATACTATTCCTTTTGATTTCTGATATATGAGCGTGTTAGTGGTTCCAAGGTCTATTCCTATATCTCTTATGGACACAGGGTTATCCCCTTTCAGATTATTACATCAAACTCCTTTTTAAGCAGTCTATAAAGCGTTGAAAGAGGAAGACCGACAACATTGTAATAGTCGCCGTCAATTTTTTTGACAAATACACCTGCATATTCCTGAATTCCATACGCCCCTGCTTTATCATAGGGTTTATATGTATTTATATAATCTGTGATTTCTTCGTCTGTCATAGGAGAAAAGTAAACTTGTGTTTCACAAAAATCAGTTACTGTTGTCATATCGTCTGTATTGGTAACGGATATGCCTGACACTACTGTGTGGCTTTTATCTGAAAATGATGAAAGCATACTGAAAGCCTCGTTAAAATCTTTGGGTTTACCGACTATTTCCCCGTCTGACACAACTACAGTGTCTGCACCGATTACAAGGTGTCCCGCGCTAAGTTTTGATGCAATATCGGTGGATTTTAACATCGCAAGTTCCTGAACATAAAATCTTGGCGGTAAATCCTTGGAGATTTTGCTCTCGTCAACATCGCTTTCCATTATTTTAAAATCAAGCCCTACCGATGATAGTATATCACGTCGTCTTGGTGATTTTGATGCAAGTACAAATCTCATTTTAATTACCTCTTACCGGTAGAACCAAATCCGCCTGAACCTCTCTCTGTCTTTTCAAGTTCGTCTGTTACAGTAAAGTTTGCTTTAGCCACTTCCATAATTACCATCTGTGCAACTCTTTCACCGTTTTCTATGGTGTAAGGAGTGTTGCTCAGGTTAACCAAAGCAACTTTAATTTCACCTGTGTAGTCTGAGTCAACTACGCCGACGCAGTTTGCAAGTGTTATGCCGTGTTTTGCGGCAAGTCCTGAACGGGCAAACAAAAATGCACCATACTGGGGACCCGGAAGCGATATTGCGATGCCTGTAGGAATAAGCGCTTTGTCGAGTGGCCCGAGAGTTATTGGCTCATCAATAACCGCTTTCAAATCCATTCCTGCAGAACCTTCAGTTGCATAAAACGGAACTTGTTTCTCTTTATTATTGTCCAGAAATTTAATTTTTATCTCTGCATTCTTCATAGTAAAACCTTCCTTTTAATTATTAAATAACACCTTTATAAAAATGACCTCTTGTAAAGGTGAAATCGGCTCTTAATCCTTTTTCGTACATATTTAAAATTCTTTCAATTTCGTCGGGTGTTTCAGTTGTAAAATCAAAACGGTAAAAATCAGCGTTCACAGGCAAAAGTTCATTCATTCTGTCAGACATAACTATGGGTGCAGAATTATACAAAACATTTGTGCAGGATAGTTTATCTGAAACAAGAGGGAAACAGATGTTTTTTCTGTCTTTAAGATAATAAATTTCACCGTCAATGCACTGACACTTTCCTTTTGAAGAACGGATAACGCAGTTACGCATAGTCATCATTGAAACTCTGCCGTAAACTAAAATTTCCGTATCAACCGGAGAGTAAATACATTTTAGTGCCTTTATTGTAAGTTCGGGTGAAAGCGTTACACTGTCTGCTCCCATTTTCTTTAATTCTTTTACAGACAAAGAGTTAAACGCATTTAATCTGTAATCTGCATAAATCTTTTTGCCCGTATCTTTTAAGAAAAACTGACCGATATTTGTGATGCAAACTCCGTCTGTTTTGATTTTTGCCAAATCAATTTTAGAAAAATCGTGAATTATGGGCGGAAGTTTAACTATAAAAACATCGGGCGACGAATTATAGAAAGATGAATTTTTAATATATTCACCATACGGAACATATATCCTTTGAAACCCGAGGTCGTAGGCTTTTTCTGCCTGTTTATATGTGAGAACTGATGCGGTAAAACCTGGGTCTGCTTTCTTTTTTTCGGGTTTTAAATTAACGAATTTTTTAATCTCAGAATTTCTTTCAATTCTTGTGATGTATTTTGTGAGTTTATCAAATGCTTCTCGCCTTAAGTTATTTATATCTTTAACGGGAATGTAAATTCCGTCATCAATATCAATATTTAAAGACTTATATCCAAAAACTGTTCCGCCGAGTTTTGAAAGTTGCTGTCTTATTCTATCTGCATCTGATGGTACATTTGTGGCTTTTTCTGCAAGATTTGTTCCTTTTGCGCAAAACTTCTGAGAGTCATATTCAATTTCAAATTTTGGAAATTCATTTAAATTGGCGATGAAATTACCTTTTACAAATATTGTGCGGTCAACCGATGCATAAGTTCTTGCCTCTGATATTACATCTTCCGTTGCACTTGAAAAAATGTCATCGTGGTTTGAGTTATACGAGAGCATATCTCTGCCGTAAGAGGCTTCAAAATAGCCTTTGGTAAATCCACCGCGCGAAAAAATATTTTTTAAAAGGTCAAGGTCCTTTGCTAAAACCTCGCCGCCATCGCGGTATTTATTGTATATTCCCGTAACGGCACTTACATATGCTTCGCCTTTCATTCTCCCCTCGATTTTAAGAGAAGTTATACCTATTGATTTTAATTCTTTTATATGCTCTATAAGGCACAAATCTTTAAGGCTTAAAAGATATTTTTCTTCATCACCCAAATTTTCGCCGTCAGATGTCTGAAGAGTATAAGGAAGTCGGCACGGCTGTGCACATGAGCCTTTATTTCCGCTTCTTCCGCCTATAAAACTAGACATCATACATTGACCCGAGTAACTCATACACAATGCTCCGTGGACAAAAACCTCAAGTTCAATCGGGGATTTTTCGCAAATACTGCGTATTTCGTCAAAAGAAAGTTCTCTTGAAAGAACCACTCTGTCTATACCCATTTCTGATGCCTTGAGTACGCCCTCAAGGTTGTGCACAGTCATTTGTGTACTTGCGTGAATTTTCATATCTGGAAAATATGTTTTTATCATATTTACAATGCCGAAATCCTGAACTATCACAGCATCAATACCGGAAATGTAGCAAAATTTTATGAATTCATACACGCTTTCAAGCGAGTCCTCGCCTATCAGAGTGTTTACGGTAACATAAAGTTTTGCTCCTCGTATATGGGCATAACTCACCGCTTCTGTAATTTCTTCATTTGTAAGATTTACAGCATTTGTACGGGCACCAAAATTTTGTCCCGCAAAATAAACTGCGTCTGCACCCGAGTCTATTGCGGTTTTAATACACGCAAGACTTCCGCCGGGAGCAAGAATCTCTAATTTAGAATTTTTCATATTACTTACTCTTTCGCAGATTCTGTATTTCGTTTTTCAAATACTTCTTTTCCTGTTCAAAAATCTCAGATTCTTGTTTGAGACTTTCTATTTCATCTGTAAGTTTCAGATTTTCTTCACTTAAACTTTTAAGTCTATCCTGTGCCTTTATAAGTTCATCGCACAAATTTATTGCAGTGAGAACTGAAACTTTTATTGGCTTTAGAGATGTATCTTTTGAAATAAGTTTCATTATCTCATTTACTTTTGAGCATACTTTCTCAAGATATTCTTTATCTTCAATGCCGACAAATGTGTATTCTTTGCCGAGAATACTTGCCGTTACTTTATTTTTTTCTGCCATTTTTATCCTCTTTTCACGAAAAAAGATTTATAAATATAGTTATTATACATTATACACTAAATCAGCATAAAAGAAAAGTGTTTTTTAAAAATAAAATAAAAAAGCACTCAGAGATTTCTCTGAGTGCTTTCAAAATGTTTTAATTATGCAAGTTCTGCAAAATATTTGATTGTTCTTACCATCTGGCTTGTGTATGAGTTTTCGTTATCATACCATGAAACAACCTGAACTTCATAAAGGTCATCTGCTACTTTAGAAACCATTGTCTGTGTAGCATCGAAG
>JAZQDA010000034.1:0-15550 GCA_045546535.1 Clostridia bacterium
GACTTTGGTAAAACCGTTACCATAGAGGGCGGAGAAGTTAAAGATTCATCTCAGGCGGGTTGCCCTGACGGGACAACGATTGTTGTGCGTGACCTTTTTTTCAACACCCCCGCAAGAATGAAGTTTTTAAAAAGCGACTCAACCGAGGGCGCACATGTTTCAGATGTTATAAATAAAATCATCTTAAGCCACCCCGAAATAAAGATAAAATTTATTTCAAACGGCAAAATGAGTGTTTCGTCATCGGGTGACGGCTCTCTTCTCAGTGCGATCGGCACGGTGTTTGGCAAAGATTTTATGAAAAATATGATAGAGGTGGATTTTACCGAGGACGGAGCAAAAATAAAAGGCTATGTGGGAAATCCGTCAGTTATGCGAAAAGACAGACGTTCGCAGGTCTTTTTTATAAACTCGCGCTATTTTGTATCAAAAATCTTTTCATCTGCTCTCTCTGAAGCCTTTGAAAATGTTGCGATGGCGGGTAAATTCCCCTTTGCAGTTTTAATGGCAGATGTTGACGCTCGTTTTGTAGATGTGAATGTGCACCCCGCAAAAACAGAGGTGCGTTTTTCAGATGACAAAAAGGTTTTCTCGCTTGTGTACTGGGCGGTAAAAAATGCCCTGGCAAACCAAAAGTATATCCCCGACATTTCTTTCCCGTCTAAGACTAATACATTTACAAACCCCGTATTTGAACACAGAGCAAAAGAAACACCTAAAAATGCTCAGATAAATATAGAATTTTCTAAAAACGAACCTCAGACAAAAGAAAAAACAAAAGCAGAAGCAGTAAAAGAAACGAAAAAAGACATTGAAGAGAAAATAGAAACGGGCACCTTTTTTGGAAGAGAAGAAGTAAACACACTTTCTTCGCCCGTTTTCAATCATACAGAATATATACCGCAAAAAGAGGCTAAAAAAACTGAAACCAAACAAGTACGCAAAGAAGAACCAAAAAAGGAATTTACAACCGAAAAACTAATTCCCCCAGAAGAAGAAAAACCTTTCCCCGAAACTGCCCCTATAGCAGAAGAGATTCCAACTGAAACAACTCTTAAAGCCGACATCGACTTTAAAATAATCGGACAGGTCTTTTCGACTTATATAATAGTGCAGAGCGGGGACGAAATGCTGATAATCGACCAACACGCCGCACAGGAAAGGCTTTTTTATGAAGAAATCCTTGATGAATATGAGAAGAAGGGCGTCAGTATGCAGTATCTTCTTCTTCCCCAGACGGTCAGTCTTGACCCCGTAACTTATGCTCTTTGCAGTGAAAACAAAGACTTTTTTGAATCGGTAGGCTTTGAATGTGAGCCTTTCGGCGAAAGAGAATTTATAATCCGTGCTCTTCCCTCTTTCTTTTCCCAAATGAGCGCACAGGAACTTTTTGAAGACACGGCAAAACTTTTAAAATCAAACACTTTGAAACCCAAAACGGATTTGATAAAAGAAGCACTGCATACTATGTCGTGCAAAAGAGCGATAAAAGGCGGACAGACGCTTTCGGAAAAAGAAATGAAGAGCCTTTTGGAAAAAGTGCTTTCGCTAAAGAACATAAACACCTGTCCCCACGGCAGACCGATAATGAGCAAGATGACAAAAACAGAAATAGAAAAGCAATTTAAAAGAATTGTGTGAGTTGATAAAATGAACAAACTTATACTCATAACAGGCCCTACGGGGTGCGGAAAAAGTAAAATGGCGGTAGAGATTGCAAAAAGAATAAATGCAGAGATTATATCGTGCGATTCTATGCAGATTTACAAAGGTCTTAATATAGGCACCGCAAAAATAACAAAAGAAGAAATGCAAGGGATACCCCACCATATGATAGATATTATAGAGCCTGGTATTTCTTATAGCGTAACCGATTTTGTGCGTGATGCCAAAGCATCGCTTGAGAGCATTTTCGCTAAAGGCAAAAACGCTGTTATGACAGGCGGTACGGGGCTTTATGCAGACTCGTTTTTAAAAGATATTGACTTTGGCTCCGGCTCAGGTGCAAATGAGGAAATAAGAAAAGAACTTTCCCTCTTTGCTGAAAAAAACGGAGCGGAAGCACTTCACGCTCTTTTAGAAGAAATCGACCCCGAGAGCGCAGAGAAAATCTCTGCCAATAACATCAAAAGGGTAATCCGTGCAATAGAATACTACCGCCTTACAGGTGAGAAAATTTCAGACCACGACAAAAGGACAAGGGAAAAACCCTCGCCTTATGATTATGTGTATATAGTTCTTACAAGGGATAGAGAAGAACTGTATGAAAGAATAGACAAAAGAGTAGATGAAATGGTAAAAGGCGGTCTTTTGGAAGAAGCAAAAGCGTTTTATGATAAAAACTTTTCAAAAGACCTGACATCTTACCAGGCAATAGGCTATAAGGAACTTTTTTCGTATTTTGACGGCGAGTGCAGTCTTCAAGATGCGATTGACCTTGTAAAATTAAGTTCAAGAAGATATGCAAAGCGCCAACTGACCTGGTTTAAAAGAAACAAAGACAGCGTTTTTGTAAATCTTTCAGACTTTGAAACAGACGGCAAGGCAACAGAAAAAATTATGGAAATACTGCGTGAAAAAGGGGTGGTATCATGAAAAAGAAAATTAAACTAATACTAGTTTTGCTTCTTATAGTTTTTGCTGTCTATAATATAACCACGCTTTTCAAAGGGCAGGAAAGCACATATATTACGCAGATTGATACCGTAGAGATTACGCAGAAATTCGATGCCGTAGTTTGTATGGAAGAAAAACTTGTGACCTTTAAACCGAGTTCAAAAAACGGCTCGCTGGACCTTTGCGTAGCAGAGGGCGAAATGGTTAAAAAAGGTAAACTTATTGCCCTTTATTATGACAGCGAGATAGACGAATCAAAAAAGAAACTTCTCTCTGAGATAAACAAAAAAATTCAGCAGATAAACTCGTCCCCTACCGATGTAGGCGCGCTTTCCGAGGACCCAGACAAACTCGAAAAGCAAATAGGACAGAAAATGGCAGAGGTTATAGATGTTGCTCATACGAGAGATATGAACCGCATATCTTCGTTAAAAGACGATATAAATCTTCTTGTTTCAAGAAAACTCACCGCAGAGGGTAACACCCAAACCGCAACCGAAGTGCTTCAGTCACTGAGAGCAGAAAAAGCGCAGATTGAAAAAGAATACGGCGGAAAAAAAGAAGAAATCACATCACCGCATCACGGCATTTTTTCAACAAATCTTGACGGATACGAAACATCGCTTACCCCTGAGAAAGCACTTAATATGACTGTATCTGACTTTGATGCGGTAAAAAGGGGCGAGGCTAAAAAAGATGCTCCAAATGCCGTGTGCAAACTTACTGACAACACATCTTTCTGGCTTTGCGCCAAGATAAAAGAAACAGATGCCAAAGAGTACAAAATAGGCTCTTACCTTAAACTGCGTCTAACATCTGGAAAAAACATAAGGGCAAAAGTAGAAGCCGTGTCACTTGCTCAGGGCGGAGAGTGCATACTCACTTTTTCTTCTCAGGACTCGGGCGATGAACTGATCGGCGAAAGAGTAATAAGCCTGGAGTGTGTAAAAGAAAGTTATACAGGCTACCGCATACCGCTTGAGGCAATAAGGGTACAAGATGAAAAAACCTATGTATATGTGCGTACTGAGAATAACATCAAGAGAAGAGATGTTGAAATAATCTATAAAGATGATGATGTTACAATAGCAAAAGCGGACAACCTTGCACCAAATGCTCTGCTTTTATATGATGAAATTGTTTTAGGGGAAATAAAGCAGTAACCTGTAAACAAAGGCTTTAATCTGACGGAGGTCCTTTTAATATGTCAATACAAGAAAATTTACAGACAATCAAAGATAATATCAAAAAGGCGTGTCTGGATTCGGGAAGAGATGAAAAAGATGTTACAATTCTTGCCGTTACAAAGACAAGGAGCGCAATTGAAATAAATGAAGCAATAAATGCGGGAATAACTGACATAGGCGAAAACAGAGTTCAGGAACTTCTGTCAAAATACGATGATGTGCAAAAGGGCGTAAGATGGCACATAATAGGTCATCTTCAGACCAACAAGGTAAAATATATTGCAGATAAAGTTTCAATGATACACTCTGTGGATTCACTTAAACTTGCACTGGAGATAAACCAAAGATGCGAAAAACTTTCAAAGGTTATGGATATTTTAATCGAGATAAATTCGGGCGAAGAAAATAAAAACGGTATACCCCCGGAAGACGCCGACGCCCTTATAAGAGAGATATCAACTCTTAAAAATGTCCGCATTAAAGGTCTTATGACAATGGCGCCTCTTATGGCAGATGACCAGACGCTTAGAAAAGTTTTTACCGACTTAAAAAAATTGTCTGTTGACATAGAGGCGAAAAAATATGATAATGTAGATATGAGTGTGCTTTCAATGGGAATGTCGGGCGATTACATTGAAGCCGTAAAATGCGGTTCGACGCTTATAAGACCCGGACGCTCACTGTTTTGCTGATATATACTGAATTTGCAGGAGGAAATGAAATGAGTTCTATTATGGATTGGGTGAAAAACACCATAGGCTATAACGAGGGAGAAGAATACGGCGAAGAAAATAATTTTGCAGAGCCGACCACCATTCCCCAAAGACGCCAGAGTGCAAATGATGCACCTGCGTCCAGCCCCAGAAGAAGCAGAGTGGTAAACATAAACACCACCGCACAGTTAAAGGTTGTAGTGGTACAGCCTATTTCGTATGAAGATGCACCTGAAATTGCAGACCATTTAAAGCAGAAAAAACCCGTTGTTATAAACCTTGAAAAACTTGAAAAGGGCGTTGCAAACAGAATTTTTGAGTTTTTAAACGGCGTAGTTTACGCTCTTGACGGCAGTATGAAAAAGGTTTCTGCTGGAATTCTTCTCGTAGTTCCGAACAATATGGGAATTATGGGCGATTTCAGCGATGATTTAAAAACTCAGGGCATATTTGACGAGTTCGGCATATGACAGATAAGAAAAAGATGCTCCTTTCTGCCCCGTCAGACGATATAAGGCAGGTACTTTCGAGAGCATACGACCTTTATGAAAAAGCGTATTTTACAAAAAGGCCTTTTTTCACAAAGTTCCTTACTCCCTTGGAAAAACACGAGATTGATATGCGCTTTGAAAAAAGCGGGGACAGCCCTCTTTCGTTTTTCGGAGGAAGCAAAGACAGCGAAAGATGCCTTGCATGTTTCGGGGAGGCGGACGAAAAAGATTTCCCTATCCGCCTTATCGTAATAAAAACGAAAAACGATTCTGACCTGAAACACCGCGATGTAATGGGCACAATTCTTTCTCTCGGCATTGAGAGAGAACTTGTGGGCGACATAATTGTCGATGCGTCAAAGGCGTATGTGTTTGCGCTCTCTGAAATGGCAGATTATATAAAAGACAACCTTTCAAAAATAGCGTCGGTCGGCGTAAAATGTGAGGTTAAAGACCTTGAAGACATAGCGCTTCCCGAGAGAAAGTACGAAGAAAAACGCCACACCCTCTCTTCTATGCGTCTTGACTGTGCGGTAAGTGCGGTAACAGGACTTTCAAGGGGGAATGCGTCGGCGATTATTGAAAAAGGTCTTGTGTCTGTAAATCACCAAGAGATAAAAAACCTAAGTGCACCCATAAAAGACGGCGACATAATAACTGTCAGAGGAACGGGTAAATTTTTAGTAAAAACAGACCTCGGACTTTCAAAAAAAGGAAGAGTCTTAGTAACATTTTTAAAATATGTATAAAAAGCCTTAAAAGGCGACAAACCAAGGAGGAAAAGTCCCATGATAACACCGCTTGATATTCAGAGTAAAAGTTTTTCAAAATCCGCTATGGGTTATAACAAAGAGGAGGTAAATGACTTTCTCGAAGAAATCTTGAAAGAGTACGAAACACTTTACAAAAACTACAATGAAGCAAACGCAAAAATAAAAGAACTTACCAAAGAGAACGAAACTTACAGAAACATTGAAGAAACAATGAAAAACACACTCGTTGTTGCACAGTCGAGCGCAGAACAGTTAAAGGTGAGCGCACAGAAAGACGCCGAGGCTATAATGAGTGATGCAACACAGAAATCTCATGAAATCATTCAGAAAGCAAACGACCAACTTTCCTCTCTTCACGCACAGTATGAGGAGTTAAAAAGAGAAATTTCTGTGTTTATTATGCGCTCAAAATCTGAACTTGATGTTCAGATAAAGGCTCTTGACAAATCTCTTGAAAGCCTTGAAAAAACAAGCGTTTGATGAAAAGGAAAACTTATGAAAAATCTTGCATCGCCTAAAGTGATAAAGGAAATCTTAGACCGCACGGGCTTTAAGTTTTCAAAATCACTTGGGCAAAACTTTCTTATAGACGAAAATGTACTTACAAAAATCACAGACGCATCAGATCTTGACGGTGCAGGTGTGATTGAAATCGGCCCTGGCTTTGGTACTCTTACCCAAAGACTTGCAAAGTGTGCCGAAAAAGTAGTTGCGATTGAGATTGACAAAACCGCAATTCCCGTTTTAGAGGACAATCTCTCTGATTTTTCAAACGTGAAAATCATAAATGAAGATGTGCTAAAGTGCGACCTTCACTCTGTGATTAAAGAAGAGTTTGGCGGTATGAAAGTTAAGGTTTGCGCAAATCTCCCCTACTACATTACCACACCGATTATTATGCATATTCTGGAAGAAAAACTAAATGTTGAATCGCTTACTGTAATGATACAAAAAGAAGTTGCTATGCGAATCGGCGCAAAGGCGGGAACAAAAGATTACGGCGCACTCACTTTAGCGGTAAATTATTATGCCCAAAGTGAAATCATAACCCACGTCCCCCCGTCAGCCTTTATTCCTCAGCCAAAGGTGAGTTCGACAGTTATTAAACTCACAATGAGAAAAGAGCCCCCCGTGAGAGTAAATGACGAAAAGGGATTTTTTAAAGTGGTAAAGGCATCATTTGGACAAAGACGCAAGACTCTCTTAAATGCACTTTCAAACTCTTCCTATATTCCTCTTTCAAAAGAAGATGTGAAAAAAGCACTTGAAAATGCAGGGATAGACGAGAAAAGACGCGGAGAAACGCTTACAATAGAGGAGTTTGCTAACCTTTCTAATGAAATATTTAAATAAAACCCAGAAAGGCAGTTTTTAGTGGTTAGTGGTTAGTGATTGGTGATTAGTGGGAAGTTTTTCAGTTAAACACTAAACACTAAAAACTAAACTCTGTTTTTTGGTTAGCGGTTTTGCGCTCCTGCAAAACGTTTAAATTAACAAATTATTCACAAACTGTTCACTAAACTTAAATAAATAAATGCTATGATAAACCTACAGGCAAAACTTTTTAAGTTTACTGCCGAAATCTCCATAAACTTATAAAATCCTAAAGCAAAAAGGACAGCCGTGCCTCCCCCCGCACTCTGTCCTTTTTGCATACAAAAAACCCAAAGCAATATGCTTTGGGTTTTTAAATTAATTGCATTATAAATCTTCAAGGAATTTATACTGTGCTCTGTAAAGGTTGTAATATTTTCCCTGTTTTTCTATAAGTTCATCGTGTGTTCCGCATTCGGCAATTTGTTTATCCTGAATGTACATAATTTTTGAACTTGATTTTATTGTAGAAAGACGGTGGGCAATAACAAATGATGTTCGCCCCTTTAAAAGACGCTCAAGTCCTTTTTGCAGAAGCATTTCGGTTTCTGTGTCAATGCTCGAGGTTGCCTCGTCCAGTATAAGAATTGCGGGGTCTGCCAGAAGTGCTCTTGCAAAGGCAATAAGTTGTCTTTGCCCGGTTGAAAGCGATGAACCGCCTTCAGTAACATAAGTGTTGTAGCCGTCGGGCAGAACAGAAATGAAATCGTGGGCGCAAACAGTTTTTGCCGCTTCGACAATCTCTTCGTGTGTGGCGTTTAGTTTTCCGTAGCGGATATTGTCGGCGATAGTTCCTGAAAAAAGAAAACTTTCCTGAAGCATTATTCCCATATTTGAACGAAGACTTTTGAGCGTGATGTCTTTTATATCTTTTCCGTCAATCAAGACTTTTCCGCCCTGAACATCATAAAATCTTGTTACAAGGTTTATAATTGTGGATTTTCCTGCACCTGTAGGACCTACAAGTGCTATCGTTTCGCCTTTTTCAACATCGAAACTTACATTTTCCAAAATGTTTGGTCCGCTTTCATCGTAAGAAAAGGTTACATTTTCAAAAGTAACTCTTCCCTCCGCCCTGCCGATTTTACAAGCATTTTCCTTGTCGTTGATTACAATCGGCTCATCGAGGGTCTGAAAAATACGCTCTAAATACGCCGAGCAGTTTACAATTTCGGAGTAATAACTTGCAAGGACTGCAATAGGGTCCCAAAAACGCCCGATATACGAGGCGAACCCGATTAGAGCACCTACCGTCAGAGTTCCGCCGGATATTTTCATTGAACCCACGGCATATATGATGATAAGAATTCCAGTAGAAATGATATTGACAAAACGGGGAGTAGCATTTGCAATATATGAGCATTTCATCCACGTTTTTTTACACGCTTGGCAAAGAGTGTCAAAAACTTTTGCGTTTTCTTTTTCTCTTGCAAAAGACTGGGTGATTTTCATTCCCGAAATACTTTCCTGTATATAGGCGTTGAGATTACTGTTTTTGGAAGAAAGGTCACGTGCGGCTTTGCCGTGATATGATTTTATCGTAAAAAGACCGGCAATAAAAATCGGCATACCCGCAAGGCAGATAAATGTGAACCCTGCGTCCATTAAAAACATAAAAATGAGAATAACAAAGAGTTTGAACACATTTGTTATCATATCGAAAATGCCGTTTGACAAAAGGTTTGAAATTGAGTTTATGTAGTTTACCACTCTCACAACGATTTTGCCGTGCGGACGGGTGTCAAAAAATGTTACGGGCAGTTTCTGGATATGGCAGAAAAGGTCTGAACGCACCTGTTTTATTATATCCATCGACATCGTGTGCGCTATCCTTGGTCTTAATCTCTGACAAACCCACGAAAGAATGAAAGAAACTACGAGGGCGCCTGAGAGAATGTATAAAAGAGTGAAGTTTTTCTCGGGCAGACATTTGTCGAGGACTATGCTTATAAAATACGGCGGAAGAAGTTCAAAAAATGCATTTGCAAACATAATGAGTATTACAAGTGCTATCTTTTTCTTGTAAGGCACAAGATATTTTGTGAGCATCGGAAGATATGAAAAACTGCTCTTTGCACTCAGTTCTTCGTCTTTGTCAAATCTGTTAATTGCCATATCACTCTCCCCCTTTCTTGACCTGAGCCGTTTTGGCAGGGTGGGTTATGTGATAACTGGGTGAGTCATTAAAGTCGCCGAACTGATGGTCGAAAACACCTTTGTAATAGCCGTTTTGACTAAGGAGTTCTTCGTGAGTTCCCCACTCTATAAGGTTTCCGTGGTTAAGCACTAAAATAAGGTCTGCATTTTTTACCGACGAAATGCGGTGCGCTATAATTATCTTTGTTCTGCTCGTTGTCTTTAAATTTTCCTGAATGCTGTATTCGGTTTCCATATCGAGTGCAGATGTGGTGTCATCTAAAATAAGGATTGACGGGTTTTTAAGAAGCGCTCTGGCAAGTGAAATTCTCTGTCTTTGTCCGCCTGAAAGCCCCACACCTCTTTCGCCTATCATAGTGTCATAGCCCTGGGGCATTTTTTCTATAAAATCGTGTGCGTTGGCAAGTTTTGCAACTCTTATAACATCTTCATAAGTTGCGCCTGTTGCGCCAAATGCGATGTTTTCTTTAACTGTGTCGGAGAAAAGGAAAACGTCCTGAAGGGCACTTGCCGTATTTTTGCGAAGAGTCTTGATGTCAATATTTTTTACATTGACATCGTCAATGTAAACAGTACCGTAACTTGCATCGTAAAATCTTTCGATTAAATTTACGATTGTCGATTTTCCCGACCCCGTCGGCCCGATAATCGCAAGGGTTTTACCTGCCTCGAGAGTAAAGTTTATATTTTTTAAAACTCTATCGTTTTCGTAAGCAAAAGTTACATTCTTAAACTGGATTTTCCCGTTTAACCCCGTGTCGCGTTTTTTAACATCACCGTTTTTAATAGTCGCAACTTCTGATTCAAGGCTTCTTATTTTAATAGTACTTGCTCCGAACTGCTGAAACTGATTTATAAAGTTGCCGACATTTGACATAGGCGATGTTATGCACCACAGACACCCGTTAAAAATGGTAAACTGGCCGATTGTTATCTTGCCCCCGATTACCAAAAGACCGCCAACCAGAATGAATATAACATAGGTAAGGTTTACGAAAAAGAGCATCGACGGACAGTATTTAATCCAGGTGTAAATATGCTTTAAAAATGATTTCTTATATTCTTCGTTCCTTTTTTCGAATTTTTCAATCTCAAAATCTTCCCTCGCATACGCCTTTACAACTCGGTTTGCAGTTATATTTTCAGCGACGGTGTTGTTAAGATATGAGTTTGCTTCTCTTATTGATATAAAATCTTTCTTTATGTATCTGGCAAGAAAGTAAGCGAAAGTTCCTATAAAAGGTGTTGTTGCAAATAAAAGAAGAGTAAGAACAGGACTTTGGGCAAACATTATCGCAAACCCTATTATAATGAAGAAAAACTGGTCAATGACACTCGGAAGTGTACCCGCAACAACAAGACGGATTGCGTCGGTGTCCATTGTGAGCCTCGACATTATATCGCCTTTTTGTGTGCGTGAATAATATGCACAGTCAAGAGACTGCAGTTTGTCATAAAGAGAGTTCCTTATAGAGCGGATAGTGTTTTGCGAAACGTTTTCCATAATCATAGTGCGGGTAAATACACTTATTTCTTTTAAAACGAGAGAAACAAGAAGCACCATAAGATAGTAAAATAAAGACCCCATATCACCGCTTCCTATAACATCGTCGACGATGTAGCCAAGAACCACAGGGATAACAAAAGCGCAGACAATGAAAAATGCAGTAAAAATAAGGGAGACGAGCATTGGAAATTTATAATTTTTTATATATTTCCATATCCACTTTAAAGCGTCCATATAAAACACCTCTCAGGCTTGGTTTCAGAAATTACGGAGGAAAAATCGGAAACCTGTTTGTTGGGTTTATCATAGCAACAATAAAGTAGATTTGCAATACTTTTTTAAAAATTTTTCAAATATTTTTCAAATCTTTTTTCTGTTTGATTTCTGCTTGTATTCTGCTTGTGTTTTGTTTGTATTCTGCTTGTGTTTTGTTTGTGTTTTGTTTGTGTTTTGTTAATGTTTCGCCACCCTCCTTTGTATAAAAATACACAAAATCAGGTCTACGTAAAATAGATATTGCGTCAAAAATATCTCTCGAACAAAGATTTGTTCTTTTTGCACCAAAAGTAAATTTATTTTTGTTTATTTTTTTGCATCTTTTTTTTAAAAAAATGTTCCATATGGAACATTTTTGTGGTAAAATATATTTATCATTTTTAAAGTGCAAAGGAGCGTTACAAATGGGCAAATGTATTTCGGTAGCCAATCAGAAAGGCGGAGTCGGTAAAACAACAACTTCAGTTAATCTTGCATCGTGCCTTGGCAGTGCCAAAAAGAAAGTTCTTTTAATAGACCTCGACCCTCAGGGCAATGCAACAAGCGGTGTCGGTGTGGACAAGGACTCTGTTGAACTGAGCGTTTATGATGTTTTGATTAATGCATCTTCCATAAAAGACGCTTCTGTAAAAACTGATTATGAAAATCTCTGGGTTTGTCCGTCGAGTATGGACGTGGCTGGTGCAGAAATAGAAATGGTTTCTCTTGAAAAAAGAGAGTACCTTTTAAAAACCGCCGTAGATAAAGTGAAAAACGACTATGATTTTATCATCATAGACTGTCCCCCATCTCTCGGGCTTCTCACTTTAAACGCTTTCGTTGCATCAGACAGTATAATAATGCCTATTCAGTGCGAATACTATGCGTTAGAGGGTTTAAGCCAACTTACACAGACCGTCAGAACAGTAAAAAAACAACTTAATCCGCAGATTGAGATAGAGGGCGTTCTTCTCACTATGCACGATGTAAGAACAAACCTTTCTCTTCTCGTTGCGCAGGAGGTCAAAAAGTATTACGGCGACAAACTCTATAAAACAGTAATTCCCCGTAATGTGCGTCTTAGCGAGGCGCCCAGTTACGGCGAACCAATAAATTATTACGATAAATCCTCAAAAGGCAGTCAGTGTTATCAGAAACTTGCCAAAGAGGTTATAAAAATGAATAAAAAGTAATTTTAACGATTAAGTTCGGTAAAACTTTGCTTTAAACTTAAAAGAGGTGATACAATGGCTAAGAAAAAAGGTCTCGGAAAAGGTCTTGGGGCGCTTTTGACCGATGAAAACTCATCAATTGACACAGAATCCGTGTCAGTGCTGAAGATTTCAGACATTGAGCCAAACTTGTCCCAGCCGAGAAAAGATTTCGACTCAGAAAAACTCTCTGAACTTTCAGACTCCATAAAACAATACGGCGTTCTCTCCCCTATTTTAGTTTCAGAGGGTGAAAACGGCTATTATACCATTATTGCCGGTGAACGCAGATGGAGAGCATCAAAACTTGCGGGGCTCAAAACCATTCCTGCAATTATAAAAAAGAACGAAAACGCCCGTGTTTTTGAGATTGCACTCATTGAAAATCTGCAAAGAGAAGATTTAAGCCCTGTTGAAGAAGCGCTTGGTTACAGACGCCTTATGACAGAATACGGTCTTACTCAGGAGCAGGTAGCAGAAAGAATGAACAAAAGCCGTTCGGGCATAGCAAATTCGTTAAGACTTTTAAATCTCCCTGAAAAAGTGCTTGAAAGCCTTGAGAAATCAGAGATAACAGTAGGACACGCAAAGGTTTTGGCGTCAATTCCCGACTCCGAAAAAGCAATTTCTCTTGCAAACAAAGTAAAAGAAGAAAATTTGAGCGTAAGAGAACTTGAAGCCTTAATTAAAACCAAAGATAAAAAACCGACTGCCAAAAAAGAGGTTGATCTCAATCTCAAACTTGCATATGAAACAATAGAACAAAATGTAAGTTCGCATCTTGGCACAAAGGTAAAAATCATCGACAAAAATAACAAGGGCAAAATTCAGATTGAGTATTATTCTGCCAAAGATTTGGAAAGAATAATAAAAATTATCGGTTCCTGAGAAAAAACGACCTTTAAAATCGCCCTGTAACGAACAAAACGGAGTCTGGCAAGGCGATTTTACAGAAAAACGCGAAAACCAAGCAAAAAGGAATTTAAAGGCAATTCTGATGTTCCACATGGAACAAAAGAGAAAGGATAATAAAAATGAAGCAAAATACAAAGTTTTTGTGGATGTATATAGGGATTCTGTTTTCTTTTGCTCTTATACTTGTAATCTTCGCGGGTTTCAGCAGAAACTCAGTGACAGAGCAAAAAGAGGGTCTGCAATCAGACGTTGCATCGCTCTCAAAACAGAACACAGAACTTAAAACAGAAAACACTTCTTTGAAAGCGCAGATAGATAAACTCCTTGCACAAAACGAAGAAAGAGCAAAGTCAGATGCAACATTTCAAAACGCCGAAACAGTTCTGGCACAAGCCTATGAGGATTTCAACTCAGGCAAACGAACTCAGGCAAGAGACGCAGTTTCCGCACTTGACAGACTTTCTCTAACCGAGTCACAAAAAATAATATACGATAAAATAATGAAATAATACATTGGAAAGGACTTATGTAGATGCTGGACATTAAACTTATAAGAGCAGAAACAGAAAAAATAAAAAAAGCACTGGCAAGAAGAAAAGAAGTCGTTGACATCGACGCTCTTTTAGCGCTCGACACAGAAAAAAGGGAACTTTTATTTACTGTTGAACAGTTAAAAAGCGAACAGAATGATGTTAGCAAACAAATTCCCGCACTTAAAAAAGGGGGAAAAGATGTAGCACCTATTTTTGCTCAGATGAAAGAACTTTCAGAAAAAATCAAGGGATATGACGAAAAGGTGAGAGAACTTGACGAAAAAATCACCGCTATGATGCTCACAATCCCAAATATTCCAAACGACGAAGTCCCCGACGGTGACACTGATGAAGACAATGTTGAAATCAGACGATTTTCAGAGCCTACTAAGTTTGATTTTGAACCCAAAGCGCATTGGGATGTAGGTGCTGACCTTGGAATTATCGATGCTGCAACCGCCGCAAAAGTAACAGGCACACGCTTTACATTCTATAAAGGACTCGGTGCAAGACTTGAAAGGGCAGTAATCAACTTCTTCCTTGACACTCACACCGAAACAAGCGGTTACACCGAAGTTTTTCCGCCCTATATGGTTCACAGAAGAAGTATGGTGGGCACAGGACAACTCCCGAAATTTGAAGAAGATGCATTTAAAGTTGTAGACACTGACTATTTCCTTATTCCCACGGCAGAAGTTCCCGTAACAAATATGTACAGAGATGACATTTTGGACGGCGAAAAACTTCCTATCAAACACGTTGCATACTCTGCTTGTTTCAGAGCAGAAGCAGGGTCTGCGGGTAAAGACACAAGAGGTCTTATCAGACAGCATCAATTCAACAAAGTAGAACTTGTAAAATTTGCAAAACCCGAAGATTCTTACGAAGAACTTGAAAAACTTACCCGTGATGCAGAAAAAGTCCTCAGGCTTCTCGGTCTTCCTTACAGAGTTGTAAAAATCTGCGTGGGCGACCTCGGATTTACCGCAGCGAAAAAATATGATATCGAAGTATGGATGCCCAGTTACAATAGATATGTAGAAATTTCTTCCTGTTCTAACTTTGAAGATTTCCAGGCAAGAAGAGCAAATATCAAATTCAAAAATTCGCCCAAAGAAAAAGCACAGTTTGTTCACACACTTAACGGAAGCGGTGTAGCAATCGGAAGAACTGTTGCGGCAATACTTGAAAACTATCAGAACGCTGACGGAAGCGTAACAATTCCTGAGATTTTAGTGCCCTATATGCACACAGACAAAATAGAAAAATAAGTCTGAAATCAGACTAAAACTCAAGCCCCAAATATAGTTTTTGTTTTAAAACACAGAGAAACAAGTGCAAATCTGCGCTGTTTTCTCTGTGTTTTTTGTGCATAATTACCACAATATTTTAAAATAATTTTTGAATTTGTGCAAAATGACCAAATGAGCGCGATTTTCTTGAAAAAAAGACAAAAAAATAGTAAAATGTTATATGTGTGAAGATATTTCTACTTATATTATATTATAAAAATGAGGTGTGCCAAAATGAACGTAAGATACTTTCAGCAAATCACTCATCAGATGAAAGATGCGATGAACAGAGATCTTGGTATTATAACCGACGGAGGTCTTGTAATAGCATCAAGCGAAAACTGTATAACAGGAGCAGACCTTGAATGTGTTCTCAGTTTTACTGAAGATAATACCGACACATTCACCTACAACGGCTTTACTTATAAGCCGATTGTTGCTATGGGCAAAATTGATTACATCATTTTTGTGAAAGGCGATGACTCTCTTGCAAGAAACTATGCAGATATTTTGCAGGTAAGTTTTT
>JAZQDA010000035.1:0-2833 GCA_045546535.1 Clostridia bacterium
AGCGGTTGGTCTTGAACAAGTCGATGAGTTTGAGGAACTGCAATCAAGCAATCGAGTTGCCCAACGCATAGAGCGTTCAGCAGAAGTCAACTCTGCAAAGATAGCGGTCAATGCCGATGCAATTAACGCAGAGGTCACACGAGCGACAGGAGCAGAGAGTGACCTTAACACAACCTTGTCATCAAGGATAACGCAGACGGCAAGCGACTTAACATTAACTCTGACACAGTATGCACAAGACCAAGTTAACAATCATGCAGTTGAACAACAACAGTACATTCGTTATGGCACAGGCGGTCTTGAACTTGGCGAAAGTGGAACAAATGCAAAAGCGGTATTAGATAACACATCGCTCAAATTCTATGACCCGACCAACGATGTTAAGGCATACATAGGTCTTGACAATCTCTTTAATCCACAAGCCAACCCACTTGTTCAAGGCTCTATTTCTTCTACAACAGGAGCAGACTTTGACGCAACAACAAGGGTTAGGTGTACAGGGTACATAAGGGTCACTCCATCAACCGCATATACCATCAAAAGTAATGTGGCAAGGGTTATCGTTATAGACTACTCCACAAATGCGAGTTCTGGATATATAAGCACAAGCGGTTGGCAACCTAACGGATATACATTTACAACAAGTGCAACAACAAACTATATCCGTTTTGTACTCGCCTTTGAACAAGACACAACTATCACACCCGATGATATAAGCGATGTTGAACTCACGGCAAATACAAATGACTATAAGTTTTTCATCACCAACGGACATATCGTTCAGCAACTCGAACTTGGTGACCATTGGTTACTAACGGCAAGCGGAAGCGATAACGATTACAGACTTACATTTAAGTGGAGAGCATAGCATGGCAACAATAACAGGAAATTATGTAGATGCAGACCCAACACAATGGTTTACATTAGACTATACATTTGCCAATAGCAAGTTTACTTGGAGCGTTACGGCACACGCATCGTTCACGAGTTATTGGAACGCTATATTCGGTCTGACAGTTAATGTCGGTGGCAACTCCTATTACAAGGGAGATATAGATTGGCGAAACTATACTCCCAATACTGTGGTGTATAACGGAGAAACCAACCTTACCGATTGTACAATCTCAAATGGACAGGTCACTTTATCGGTAAGCGGTAACTTTTACTACAATACTTGGAACACAGATTATCGTTCAAGCGGAAGTGGTACTTGTGCAGTATCACCACCAACAGTATCGGCACTTACTTATACATTCACCAACCCATATTCCAATATGGTGGTTGCAGGGCGAAGCGTAATCACTTTCACGATGAAGGGTACATCGCAGACAGGCTCATCGACCATCACATACAACCTTTTCCAAGATGGCTCGGCAATCAGCACATCGACAGGAACAAGTGGAAGTAACAAGACTATTCAAGTCACCGCCCCATCAGCAGGGTCACACTCGTACTATTACAGGGCAACCGATGGGAATGGAACAACTTCCACATCGGGAACAATAAGCATCACCACTTATGCCTATACCGCTCCGTCATTTAACTCTGTATCAGCGGTAAGGTGGACAACAGGAACATCAAGCGGAACTGCAAGTGATGAGGGAACATATTGCAAGGCTACGGCTTTTTGGAATGTTGGTAAGGTCGGAACAACTAATCTGACAACGACATTAAAGGTAACTGTCAATAGCACTTCATCAACTACGACAACAAGCGGAACTTCACTCTATATGGGTGGTGGTAACTTATCCGCAGATAACTCCTATACAGTAACCTTCAAGTTATATGACAGTTACACAGGAGAAGCCAACGGAGTAGTCCGTACCGACACGCTCACAATGGGTGGTCGTGGTTTAGACTTCATCTACGCCAACGGACACTATGGGATAGCGGTTGGACAGAAAGCAATTGCTAATAGGTTTGACACAAATATGCCGTCGTACATCGAGGGTATAAGGTATGGCAACACTTCTTTACCCAACAACCATATTGCAAGTGGCTCAACAGTAACAGGTATGCTGAAAAACCTTTACAATGTAGGGACTTCGGCTTCTTCGGGGTCATCGGGTTCTAACTACTATCATTTTGCGACGGTAACTGTAACGCAAGCATATGCCAATGGTGACATTGCCTTTATTATCGGGGGAAGAGGTATGTCATTATCTACTGTGCATTTGCGTATTCAATCGTCATCAAGCGTATCTGCAACCATTGGCTCTTTTTGGGTCGAGGGAGATGCTACTGTATATGCTTATGTATCGGGTACAACTATAGACCTCTATGCGTTAGCAAAGTTAACTTACGGAACTATGACATTATACCATGTCTATATTCCGCAGTATGAGGTTGGACGAATATCCATTACTACACCAATGGATATGGTCACATCTCTGCCAAGTGGATATACAACGGCACAATCGGGTATAAGATTTACAGACCCAACAAACCTTTCTTCGTTCTTCACCGTGAGTTATAACCATAACTATTCCACGACACGAGTAACACGAAGTAGTGGGTGGACTATTGCAAATCAGTATCATCGCCTATGGGGAAGATTTTGTCAATTGACATTGGTATTCAATATGGCTTCAAGCGGTACTGCATACACAGGCAATAGACTTTTTAACGGAACATTGACATCTTACCAACCTTCGCAGATTGTAACAGGAGCAGGTTTCTTAACCGCTAATAGCGGTGGCTCACATTCGTTTGGCGGTTATATCAACACCAACGGAGAGATAGTCCTTGCCTGTCAAGATGACATAACCTATGCAGGTGGGCAAGCATATATATCATTTACATACACTTGGTAATAAGGAGATAAAACAATGAA
>JAZQDA010000036.1:0-25819 GCA_045546535.1 Clostridia bacterium
CATTTTTACAACTACGAAAGAATACAGCTAAAAACAAAACTGACTCCGCTTGAAAAACGAAGTCAGTATGTTGCTTGAAATTTAATATTTATGCCATAGGCACTCTTTTTTGTGATGTCTGTACAAATTAGGGCAGTTCAACAATAGTTCTGCTCTCTTTAATTTGAAAATTTTGAAATTGCGTCAAACACTTAAAGTCTGACGAATAAGATAGGTTACTCAGATTGCTCTTGTAACCTTGTTTGAACGAAGGCAACTTGTGCAAACATTGATTTTTTTGGGAGTACCGTTAACGAGAGCCTTTACGCTTCTAACGTTAGCCTTCCATGTTCTGTTTGATCTTCTGTGAGAGTGACTTACTTTTATACCGAAAGCAACACCTTTACCGCAAATTTCGCATTTAGCCATTTATATGCACCTCCTGTTTTTCCGTAGGGATTAAACCAATTCATAAAACATAGGCTATTATAACAGAAAAGTAAGTTAAATGCAAGGGTTTTTTTAAAAAAATTTTTGCAAATTGGAAAAACTGTCATTTTTGCGTAAAAAAGAGCGTTTTTTTTCGTAAAACTATTTGAAATTATATAAAAATAGTGTATAATAATAGTAATTATACCATGGAGGTGTCTTATGGAAGAACATGCATTCAGTGTTGACCTTGGCAGAATAGTTAAAGAATTTAATCTTGAACCCGTTTGCGTTTTTGAAAATTATGAAAAAATAAAAATTGTTACAAATGAAATAAACAGACCGAGTCTGCAGATAGCAGGTTTTTTTGATTATTTTTATAACAATCGCATTCAGGTACTTGGAAGAGTAGAGTTTTCTTTCCTTGAAAAAATGACATCTGAAGAGCGTTATAATTCTTTGGAAAAACTTTTTGAGAAAAACATACCCTGTATAATTGTTTCAAGAAATCTTGAAGTATTTCCTGAATTAAAAGAACTTGCCACAAAATATAATACCCCTGTTTTCCGCACGGAAAACACAACTTCAAGATTTATGAGTTCTTTAATAGCATTTTTGAATGTTGAACTTGCTCCGCGCGTAACAATGCACGGCGTACTTGTTGAAGTGTACGGCGAAGGTATTTTGCTACTCGGCGACTCAGGAGTAGGAAAGAGCGAGGCGGCTATTGAACTTGTAAAAAGAGGACACCGTCTTGTAGCAGATGATGCAGTTGAAATAAAGAGAGTGTCAGACATATCCCTTCTCGGTTCTGCACCTGATGTTATCCGTCATTTCGTTGAACTTCGCGGTATTGGTATCGTCGATGTAAAAATGATTTTCGGTATCGGTGCTGTTAAAAATGTTGAAAAGATTGATTTTATCATAAATCTCGAACTATGGCAGGATAAAAAACAGTATGACCGTCTTGGTCTTACAACAGAATATACAGATATTTTAGGTATAAATATACCCTCCATCACAGTTCCCGTTAAACCGGGCAGAAACCTTGCGGTTGTAATTGAAGTTGCCGCTATGAATAACCGTCAGAAAAAAATGGGTTATAATGCAGCAGAAGCCCTTAATAACAGAGTTATGTCAGGAATGATGAGCAAAGAAGAAGAGTGAGGTTTTAAAATGTATTATATAGGCATCGACCTTGGCGGAATGGGAATCAAGGCGGGGATAGTATCAGAAAACGGTACAATAATAGCCAAAGACAGAGTTAGCACAAAAGGACTTGATGATTATAAAGAAATAATCAAAGAAATGGCAAACCTTTCTAATAAATTAATGAACTCTTCAGGTGTGACGCTTGAAGAAATAGAATCTGTCGGCATAGGTATTCCCGGTGCTGTAGATAATAAAACGGGCGTAGCATATTATTGTAATAATGTTAATATAAAAAATGCACCGCTTCGTGACGAGTTTAAAAAATATATCGATAAACCCGTATATCTCGGTAATGATGCAGATTGTGCCGCACTTGGTGAATTTTCAAAATTTTTATCATCAGGCGTTGAAAATTTCGTGGCTGTAACTTTAGGAACAGGTATTGGCGGCGGCATAATTATAAATAAAAAACTCTATACAGGATTTAACGGCACCGCAGGAGAACTTGGTCATATGAGCCTCGACTTCGACGGACGCAAATGCAACTGCGGAAGAAAGGGCTGTTGGGAACTTTATGCATCAGCAACGGCTCTCATGCGTGATACAGAAGAAGAGGTAAATAATAATCCTGACTCCCTTGTTGCAGAAATGGTCAGGGACAACGGCGGAAAAGCAAACGGCTTAATTCCGTTTGAAGCCGCGCAAAAAGGAGATAGCACAGGCAAAATGCTTGTTGATAACTATATCCGTTATCTTGGCGAGGGTCTTGTGAGTATCATAAATATATTCCAACCCGAAATAGTTGCAATAGGCGGCGGAATTTCTAATCAGGGCGACAATCTTTTAAAACCATTAAAAGAATATGTGCTTCCACGCACATACGGAGCAGGTCTTACCCCTGCAACAGAGATTGTAATAGCATCTCTTGGTAACGATGCAGGAATAATTGGTGCTGCATTTTTGGGTAAAAACTAAAAGGAAGTGGACATAATTAAGACTAAACATTATATTCTTGACCTTTTGAAAAGCGAAATTAAAGGAATACAGGCTAAACTTGATGAGCCGATGAAAAATCATACATCTTTCCGAATAGGTGGCAATGCCGATGTTTTCGTGACTGCGCGTACGGAAGATGAAATAATTAAAATTGTTTCTCTTTTAAAAAACAATAATATTACCCTTACCATAATTGGAAACGGGTCAAACCTGTTAGTTTCTGATTCAGGCATAGAGGGGGTAGTGCTTTGCATAGGCAAAGATTTCTCGTCTGTGAGCCATACAGGAAATCAGATAAATGCCCAGGCGGGAATTCTTCTTTCAAGACTTTCGGCGTATGCTCTAGACCTTGGCCTTACAGGGCTTGAATTTGCATCAGGAATTCCCGGAACACTTGGCGGAGCAATAGTTATGAACGCAGGGGCGTATGACGGTGAGATGAAAGATGTTGTAACCCAGACCCGCTATATAACTTCAGACGGCAATATAGAAACTGTAAAAGATAGTGAGCACGAGTTTTCATACAGACATAGCCGTTTTAAAGATGATGATATAATTCTTTCTTCAACACTTACCTTGAAAGAGGGAAATGCAGAAGAAATAAAAACAAAAATGCAACTTCTTTCCCAGAAAAGACGCGAAAAACAACCACTTGAATTTGCGAGTGCAGGAAGTACATTCAAAAGACCCGACGGTGCATTCGCTGCAAAACTTATAGATGATGCAGGGCTTCGCGGATTCAGTGTCGGCGATGCCTGTGTATCTGAAAAACACGCAGGTTTTGTAATAAATAAAGGAAATGCAAGTTTTGAAGATGTAATTACCCTTACAGATAAAATAAAAGAAACAGTGAAAGAAAAGTTCGGTTATGACCTTGAACTTGAGGTAAAAATAATCGGACGCAGATAGGTGCACACATGGAATTTGTTATAATAACAGGTATGTCAGGCGCAGGAAAAAGTCTGGCAGTAAATACTTTTGAAGATATGGGGTATTTTTGTGTAGACAATATGCCTCCGGTTCTGCTGAGCGAATTTTTGAAAGTATGCAGAGAAAATGCCGAAAATATAACAAAAGTTGCACTTGTAATAGATGTACGCAGTGTATCTTTCCAAAGCGAGTTTTCAGATGCAGTTAAAAATCTTGAAGAAAGTTTTGGGAAATGTAAAGTTTTGTTTTTAGATGCAAGCGACAACGAACTTGTAAAAAGATATAAAGAAACACGCAGAAAACATCCGCTTAGTTCAGGCATATCTCTTACACAGGCGTTTGAAAAAGAAAGAGAAATTTTAGATCCGATACTAAAGAGTGCAACATATGTTTTAAACACTTCCGATATGACACCGGGCCAACTTAAAAATTATATAAAAACAGTTGTAGATTCAAAGACTGATCGCAGTGCAAGAATGAGCGTAGAAATCGTAAGTTTCGGCTTTAAATATGGAATTGTGCTTGATGCAGACAATGTTTTTGATGTTCGTTTTCTGCCAAACCCATATTATATAGAGCATCTCAGGGCAAAAACAGGGCTTGATGATGAAGTCAGCGAAATGGTTAAGAGTTCGCCTGATACAAAAGAGTATATAAAGCACCTTTCAAATCTTATAAATTTCACTCTTCCGCTTTGTGAAAAGGAAGGTAAAACTTCTTTTGTAGTTGCAATAGGCTGTACAGGCGGTAAACACCGTTCGGTAACTGTGGCAAATGAACTTTACCACGCACTTTTAGATTCAGGATACAATGTGTATTTAACTCACAGAGATATAAATAAGGACAGGTAAAATTCATGTCATTTTCGTCAGATGTAAAAAATGAGATAATAAATCAGTCAGGAATGACAAAAAGACAACGCATAGCAAGACTTCTTGGTATGCTCTGTTTCGGTGCGAAAATATCAGGTACAGAAGATGGATATATGCTCAAATTTTCTACTGAAAACCCCAAAATTGCCCGTTTGTTTTATCAACTTATAAAAAATGATTGTGATATAAAAGCGGGACTCAGAGTCTTTAAAGGACCAAAAAGTGTGGTATATTATGTTACCATATATGATGAACTTGAAATAAATGATATTTTTCACACAACAGGACTTTTAAAAAGAGGGCAGGACCTTTCTGATTTTACAAGTTATTTTATAAATTATTCATACATTTCCGATTTACCAGAGAAAAAAGAATTTGTCAAAGGGGCGTTTTTGGCGTCAGGTTCAGTTATAAATCCAAATAAAAACTGCCACCTTGAATTTGTTGCATCTCATAAACGTCTCTCAGAAGATATGTCAGACCTTTTGGGCGAGTTCGGTCTGAATGTAAAAACGGCAGTGAGAAAATCAAATTATGTCATATATTTTAAAAATAATTCTGATGTTACAGATATTCTTACGCTTCTGGGTGCATATAACTCGGTAATGGAATATCATAATATTAAAATTTTAAAAGAAATGCATAATTCTATAAATCGCAAAATGAACTGTGATAATGCAAACATGACCAAAACTTTAGATGCTGCTTTCAAACAGGCTCAGGCTATCGAAAAACTCAACCGTCTCGGTATTACGGAAACTTTGAGCGACCAACTGAAAGAAGTTGCAAGATTAAGGCTTGAATATAAAGAACTCGGACTTAAAGAACTCGGCGAAATGATGAATCCGCCTGTTGGAAAATCAGGGGTAAATCACAGACTTAGAAAACTTATCGAAATCGCCGAAAAATATAAGTGATAATATGAAAAGGGGAGGGCGTATGAACGATTTTGTCCATCTTCATCTTCATACACAATATAGTCTGCTCGACGGTGCTAGTGATATAAATGCTGTTATGGAAAAGGTTAAAGAGTCAGGAATGAAATCTGTCGCGCTTACCGACCACGGAGCAATGTATGGTGCCATTGAGTTTTACCAGAGCGCAGTTTCAATGGGTATAAAACCCATTATAGGTTGTGAAGTTTATACTGCTGCCCGAAGCCGTTTTGATAAAGATGCCTCAGTAGGTAAAAACTATGGGCATCTTGTTTTGCTTTGTAAAAATGAAACAGGGTACAAAAATCTTATGACTCTCGTTACAAAGGCACATACGGAAGGCTTTTACTACAGACCAAGAGTCGATATGGAACTTTTAAGAGAACACTCGGAAGGTCTTATTGCCCTCAGTGCCTGTTTAAGAGGCGATGTTCCTACGGCATATCTTAGACAAGGCTATGATGGGGCATATAAAAAGGCTATGGAATATGCCGAGATTTTCGGCAAAGATAATTTTTACCTTGAAATACAAAATCACGGTCTTGAGGAAGAAAATGAAGTAAGGGAAGCACTCAAAAGAATTTCAAAAGACACGGGCATCGGTCTTGTTGCAACAAATGATGTTCACTATGTGTCTAAAGATGATGCTCTTTTGCAAGATGTTTTAGTTTGTATTCAGACGGGGAAAAAACTTTCAGATACCGATCGAATGAAAATGGAAGGCGACCAGTATTATCTCAAAACGGGCGATGAAATGGCATCTCTGTTTAGTGACTGCCCCGAAGCGATTGAAAACACTGTGAAAATTGCAAATAGATGCAACCTTAAAATCGATATGGATACTGTCCATCTCCCAAGTATAGATATTAGTTCAGAAAAAACTCACGAAGAGTATCTTTATGACCTTTGTGTTGACGGAATGAAGAAGAAATACGATATAGTAACAGATAATCTTACTGACCGCCTGAGTTATGAACTAGATACCATAAATAAAATGGGTTATACCGACTATTTTTTAATAGTACACGATTTTATAAAATATTCTCGTGAAAATGGCATTTCTGTCGGACCCGGCAGAGGAAGTGCAGCAGGTAGCCTTGTTGCATACTGCCTTGATATAACACAGATTGACCCCATAAAATACAATCTTATTTTCGAAAGATTTCTAAACCCTGAAAGAATTTCAATGCCCGATATAGATATAGACTTTTGTTATCTCAGACGCGACGAGGTCAGAAGTTATGTCGCAAAAAAATACGGTGAAAACAAAGTCAGTCAGATAATAACTTTCGGTACACTTGCTGCCCGTGCTGCCATAAAAGATGTCGGCAGGGTTATGGGGGTAAATCTTAGTCTTACTTCAAAAATTTCAAAAGCAGTTCCGAATGTACTCCATATAAAACTTTCAGATGCAATAAAACAATCTGAAGAACTCTCACAAATGTATAAAACAGACCCAGAGGTCAGAAAACTTCTCGACATAGCGATGAAACTAGAAGGCTTCCCCCGAAATGCATCAACACACGCAGCAGGTGTTGTAATAGGGGACGATGTGCTCTCAAATTATGTACCCTTGCAGGAATGCGAAACAGGACTTTTGACTCAGTATCCTATGTCATCGCTCGAAAAAATCGGACTTTTAAAAATGGATTTTCTCGGCATTCGAAATCTTACAGTAATTGATGACACAGTAAAACTTGTAAAAGAGGAGTACGGCGAAGAGATAGATATTGATAATATTGACCTTTGTGACAAAAAAACATTTGAACTTATTAAAAACGGCGATACCGATGGAGTTTTTCAACTTGAAAATCCCGGACTTCAGAACTTTTTAAGACGTTTTTCGCCGTCTTGCCTTGAGGATATAATAACTACAACTTCTATCTACCGACCGGGGCCTATGGAACAAATTCCTCAGTTTTTGGAAAATGTTAAAAATCCTGATAAAATAACATATACACACCCGTCTTTAGAGCCAATATTAAAAGATACTTACGGTGTTGTAATTTATCAGGAGCAGGTAATGAAAATTGTCCGTTCTTTAGCAGGTTACTCTATGGGACGTGCCGACCTTGTCCGCAGGGCTATGGCGAAGAAAAAACATCAGGAAATGATAAGGGAAAGGGATATTTTTATAAACGGACTTACCGAAAACGGAAAAGTTGTAGTCGAGGGTGCAAAAAGGCGCGGAATTGATGAAAAGACAGCCAGTGAAATATTTGACTCACTTCTTGATTTTGCAAACTATGCTTTCAATAAATCACATGCTGCCTGTTATGCTCTTGTTGCATACAGAACTGCATATCTAAAAGCGCATTACCCGACCTGCTATCTTGCATCGGTTCTCCGTAACTATGCTGGATATGTAAATAAAGCAGTTAAATATATAGCGTCTTTTTCAAAGTACGGCATTAAGGTTTTACCTCCTGATGTAAATAAAAGTTACACTCATTTCACACCAGAGGGAAATAATGTCCGTTTTGGACTTTCGTGGCTTAAAAATGTAGGTGAGCGTTTTCCGGAACAGATTGCAAAAGAACGTGAAAAAAACGGACCTTTTATATCATTTTGCGATTTTGTGAAGCGTATGAGTGCATACGACATAAATAAGCGCAGTGTTGAAATTATGATAAAATGCGGTTGCTTCGATTCGATTTATCCGAACAGACGCGTTCTCATATATAACAATGACCGCCTTATAGAAAAGTGTGTTTCTGATAATAAAATTTCTATGACAGGACAACTTGACTGGTTTTCTTCGTTTGAAGACACTAAAAACACCGATGATGTATTAACCAATCAAGATAGCCCCGATTTCAGCGCGGAAGATAAAATGTCTTTTGAATACGAATTTTCAGGGATGTATTTTTCAGGTCACCCTCTCGATGCATATAAATTCAAAGTCAATGCACTTTCTGACTATACAGTTTCTGATATTTTAGAAACTGACACTCTTTCAGATAAACGAATAAATATATGCGGAAGAATATCTTCCGTCACCCAGAGACGCACAAAATCAGGGAAAACTCTGACATCTATGACATTTTCAGATTTCACAGGTGAATGCACAATGGTCGCTTTTGATTCTACATTTTCAAGATATTCTGAACTTATTAAAAATGCAAATGCGGTTTGTGCTAGTGTAGTTGTTTCAGGCGGAGATGATGAAAAAGAAAGCGAACTTATTCTTCAATCTCTCTCACCGCTTTCGACCGTACAGTTTCCGCCGTCTAAAACTTTATATCTTAGAGTACAGACTCCTGACGAATTCGAGAAACTTAAAACAGTTTTTAAAAATTATCCTGGGCAGAACCAAGTTTGCATCAGAATAGTATCAACAGGCGAGGTTATGCGTTCAGATGCAAAAAGGAGCGTAACTATAAATGATGCACTGTTGAAAACCTTGACAGAATGCATAGGCGAGGAAAATATTTATGTAAAATAAGCCATAATATTTTAAGTTATTGTAGGATTGGACAAAAATGCCAATCCTACTTGATTTTTGGCGTAAAATAGTATATATTATATATCGTGGATAAAAATATATTTATATACAGTAAAAGTCTGTTTAAGAACATTACAGGAGGATATAACATTGGATATTAAAACAGTTGGAATTCTTACAAGCGGCGGAGACGCACCGGGTATGAATGCTGCAATCCGTGCCGTCGTCAGATACGGTCTTTCAAGAGGCTTTAAAATGGTAGGAGTAGAGCGGGGATATCACGGACTTTTGCGCGGTGAATTCAAAGACCTTGATGCAACAAGTGTATGCGACCTTATTCAAAGAGGCGGCACAGTACTTCAGACCGCACGAAGCAAACAGTTCCCGACACCTGAGGGAATAGCGACAGCAGTAGCGAAAGCCAAAGAAAAAGGGATTGACGCTATGATTGTAATCGGCGGCGACGGATCTTTCCGCGGAGCGCAGAAACTTTGCCAAAACGGTCTTCCCACAATTGGAATTCCCGGAACAATAGACAATGACATATCCTGCACTGAATATACAATTGGTTATGACACTGCACTCAATACTGCAATGGAAGCAGTAGATAAAATAAGAGATACCGCAACAAGCCATCAGAGATGCTCACTTATCGAGGTAATGGGCAGAAACGCAGGTTATATTGCTATAGAAGTATCTCTTGCAACAGGTGCCGAAATGGTTCTTATTCCTGAAAAAGACAAAGACTGTTCAAGAGTTGAACTTGTAACAAGAATTGTTGAAGATATGAAACTCGGTCAGTCTGTGGGTAAAAAACATCACATAGTAATAATTGCCGAGGGCGTAGGCGGCTCACAGGAACTTGCTGGAATGATAGAAGAATGTACAGGCATAGAAACAAGAGCGACGGTTCTTGGGCACATTCAGAGAGGCGGAAGTCCTACAATAAAAGACAGAGTCATGGCAGCATTGATGGGAACAAAAGCAATAGACCTTCTTTGTGAGGGTAAATCCAACAGAGTTGTAATAGTAAGAAGCGGCAAAATCGACGATGTTGATATAGACGAAGGTTTAAATATGAAAAAAACGGTTTCAGATTATGATTATAATCTTGTAAGCAATCTTTCAAGAGGAGTCTGGAACAGTTAAGGAGAATACAAATGAAAGTATTTGCGGTAATTTTGCTCATTGTGGGGGCACTTATTTCGTACTTGTCAAAAATTATAATCACGAAAGTTTTAAAACGCGAAGTAACTGATGAATATAATGTCTATGTTAAACTTTGCGGGTTTTTGCTCGTACTTGCCGCAGTAGTAATTACTATTTTAAGTTAAAGGAGACAGTTTGAAATGAACGAAAAAAAGGAACTGGCTAAAACCTATAATCCTTCTGAAGTAGAAGACAGAATATATTCTAAGTGGATGGACAAAGGTTATTTCCATGCCGAGATAGATAAAGATAAAAAACCTTTCACAATAGTAATCCCACCACCGAATGTAACAGGTCAACTTCATATGGGACACGCTCTTGATGAAACACTTCAGGATATTTTAATCCGTTATAAAAGAATGCAGGGCTACAGTGCCCTCTGGCTCCCCGGCACAGATCATGCAGGTATTGCGACGCAGATAAAAGTTGAAGAAGAACTCCGTGTAAACGAAGGTCTTACACGCTATGATCTTGGCAGAGAAAAATTCCTCGAGAGAGTTTGGCAGTGGAAAGAAAAATACGGAAGCCGTATTATTAACCAACTCAAAAAAATAGGCTCTTCTTGCGACTGGGAAAGAGAACGTTTTACAATGGACGAGGGCTGTTCCAAAGCAGTAAAAGAAGTTTTTGTTAATCTTTACAATAAAGGGCTAATCTATCAGGGAAGCCGTATAATTAACTGGTGTCCCCACTGTATTACCGCACTTTCCGATGCAGAAGTAGAACACGCAGAACAACCTGGTAATTTCTGGCATATCAAATATAATGTAAAAGATTCAGACGAGTATGTAATAATTGCAACAACCCGTCCTGAAACACTCTTCGGCGATACTGCAGTTGCTGTTAACCCCGAAGATGAAAGATATTCTTCATTAGTAGGCAAAACACTTATTCTTCCTCTCGTAGGCAGAGAAATTCCCGTAATTGCCGACGAATATGTAGATAAAGAATTCGGTACAGGGTGTGTTAAAATCACACCGGCTCATGATCCTAACGACTTTGAAGTTGGTCTCAGACATAACTTAGAGCAGATAAAAGTTATGAATGATGATGCAACAATGAATTCTTATGCAGGTAAATATGAGGGCTTAGACCGCTATGAATGCAGAAAGCAAATGGTCGAAGACCTTGAAAAACAAGGACTTTTAGTTAAAATCGAAGACCACTCTCACAATGTAGGTCAGTGTTACCGCTGCGCAACAACAGTTGAACCTATCATTTCAAAACAGTGGTTTGTAAAAATGGAGCCTCTTGCAAAACCTGCTATTGATGCAGTTAAAAATGGCGAAACAAAGTTTATTCCTGAACACTTTGAAAAAATATATTTCCACTGGCTCGAAAATATCCGCGACTGGTGTATTTCCCGTCAACTCTGGTGGGGACACAGAATTCCTGCTTTCTACTGCGATGACTGCAATGAAATGGTTGTAACAAAAGAAACAAAAGCAATCTGTCCTAAATGCGGAAAAGAGATGCGTCAGGACCCCGATACACTCGATACATGGTTCAGTTCAGCGCTCTGGCCTTTCTCAACACTTGGTTGGCCTGATAAAACTGAAGATTTGGAATATTTCTATCCCACAAGTGTACTTGTTACAGGTTATGATATTATTCCTTTCTGGGTAATGAGAATGATGTTCTCAGGACTCGAACATACAGGCGAGGTACCTTTTGATAAAGTGTTCATTCACGGTCTTGTACGCGACAGTCAGGGCAGAAAAATGAGCAAATCTCTCGGTAACGGTATCGACCCGCTTGAAATAGTTGCAAACTACGGTGCTGATGCTCTTCGCTTCACACTTGCTACAGGTAACTCACCCGGAAACGATATGCGTTTCCACCTTGAAAGAGTAGAGTCAAGCAGAAACTTTGCAAATAAAATATGGAATGCATCAAGATTCCTTATGATGAACCTCTCAATTGATGAGATTAAACTCCCTGATGAAAAAGACCTTAAACTCGAAGATAAGTGGATACTTTCTTCTTACAATACACTTGTTAAGGAAGTAACCGAAAATCTCAATAATTTCGAACTTGGTATTGCAGTATCCAAACTCTACGACTTTATCTGGGATAATTACTGCGACTGGTACATCGAACTTGTCAAACCCCGCCTTAAAGACGGTAATGACAAAACTGCCCAGAGCGTACTTAGTTTCGTACTTGTGGGCGCACTTAAACTTCTTCACCCCTTTATGCCTTTTATAACAGAAGAAATCTTCTCTAATCTCCCAACAGGGGAAGAGAGCATAATGATAAGCAAATGGCCTGAATTTGACACCTCGCTTTCATTTGAAGAAGAAGAAAAGAGAATGCAGACTATAATGAATGCAATCAGAAGCGTAAGAAATATCCGCGCTCAGATGAATGTTATCCCCTCTAAAAAAGCAAAACTTATAATTGTAACTCCCGATAGCAAAATCTTTGAAGGAACTGAAATTTTCTTTGAAAAACTTGCATCTGCATCTGAAACTGTTGTAACAACTGATGCATCACTTGCAGGAGAAAATGCAGTTAACGTTGTAGTAGAGGGAGCAACTATATACATTCCCCTTGACGAACTTGTTGACCGTGCAAAAGAGATTGAACGTCTTGAGAAAGAACTCAAAACCTTAGAGGCAGAAATTAAAAGGGTAGAGGGCAAACTTTCAAACGCAGGATTTATCGCCAAAGCCCCCGAAAGCGTTGTTGCAGAGGAAAGAGCAAAAGGCGAAAAATACGCTCAGATGCTCAGTGAAGTTAAATTAAGTCTTGAAAAACTGAAATAAGGTGAATATATTGTTTGTTGATGCAAACGAAGCAATAGAGTATATTCATTCGCTGCACCGTTTTGGGAAAAAGAGCGGTCTTTCAAATATAAAACTTATCTTAGAAAGACTGGGCAATCCCCAAAAGGATTTAAAATTTGTTCATATTGCAGGAACAAACGGAAAAGGTTCTGTTTCTAATATGATAAAAAACATATTAAAAAATCACGGATATAAGGTGGGGTTTTATACCTCACCTTATATTGAATTTTTCAGCGAAAGAATATGTATAAATGATGAACTGATATCAGACTCTGACCTCGTGTATTATGCAGAAAAAGTGAGAGAGGTAATATACGATATAAACCCCATAGAATTTGAATTTATCACTTGTATGGGCTTTTTGTATTTCAAAGATAAAAAATGCGATATAGTAGTTTTGGAAGCAGGTCTTGGCGGACGGCTTGATTCAACCAACGTCATAGACACACCCGTTTTAAATGTAATAACATCAATAGGTCTTGACCATACCGAGATACTTGGCGAAAGCCTCACCAAAATAGCATTTGAAAAAGCAGGGATAATAAAAGAAAACTCCGATGTGGTAATTTCTCAAAATATAAATGATGAATGCGTTAAAGTCATCGAAAAAAGATGTATAGAGTGCGGTGCAACCCTTATAATGCCGACTGGAAAAGTTGAAAACGAAAAGTTTTCTTTAAGCGGTACAACTTTCAGTTATAAAGGCGAAGAATATTTTCTTTCTTTAAAAGGTACATATCAGATTCAAAATGCCGTAACCGCAATAGAATCTGCACATCAGTTATCAAAAACTTTTCCGCTTACAAAGGAAGATATAAAAGATGGTCTAAAAAATTCAAACTGGAAGTGTCGATTTGAAATTTTTGATACTTCTCCCGTAACTGTACTCGACGGTGCACATAATTCAAACGGCATAAGTGTGCTTATGCAAAGCATAGAAACATATTTCCCAAATAAAAAAAGAATTTTTCTTTTTTCAATGCTTTCAGAAAAAGACTGGGAAGAAAGTGTTGATTTAATCTCAAAGCATACCGACACAGTTATCTTAACAAAAGTCCCGTCACTGAGGGAAACCGAAACAGATGGTATGATAAAAAGATTTTCCAAGAAAAATGTAAACTGTATGTACATAGAAGATTATGTAGAGGCTTATAAAAAAGCAAAAGAAATTTCAAAAGGAAAAGTTCCCATATTTGTTTTCGGTTCACTCTATCTAGCAGGTGGCTTAAGAAAATATGTCGAATAAAGAAGATGAAAAGACAAAACCTCCTATTTACCGACAAAGGTAATTGGGAGGTTTTCTTGAATTTATTTATAATAAAATAAAAACGGAGGAATAAGATTTATGAATTTACAGTTTATAAACGAAAAAGATTTTCTCACAATGAAAATATCAGGTGAAATAGACCACCGATATGCAATTCAGATACGTAATGAAGCAGACCGCAAAATAGTTACCTATCCTGACAAAAAACTAATAATAGACCTTACCGATGTAACATTTATGGATAGTTCTGCAATAGGTGTGATCATAGGAAGATATAAACTTGTTATGAGTCTTGGAGGAAAAATGGCAATAGTTTCGTCAAATAAAACTCTTGATAAAATACTCGAAATGTCAGGTATCGGAAAAATCATACCCATATATCCTACACCCGAAGATGCCAAAAAAACAGCACAGGAAAAGGAGAAAAATAAATGAGAAGACCTAATCTTTTAAAAACCAGTTTTAAATCCATACCTGAAAATGAAAGTCTTGCCAGGGTAATATGCGCATCGTTTATATCAGTACTAGATCCCACAATAGAAGAACTCACCGATGTAAAAACCGCAGTTTCAGAAGCCGTAACCAATTCCATAGTACACGGCTACAGCGGAAGAGACGACGGCTTTGTTTATATGGACTGTTACATAGAAGACGAAACATTTACAGTAGAAATACGCGATTCAGGAAAAGGCATAGAAGATATTACAAAGGCGATGGAACCAATGTATACATCGTGTCCCGAAGCAGAACGCTCAGGTATGGGATTTACCGTAATGGAAACTTTTATGGACTCGGTGAGTGTAAACTCTGTAGTAGGAGTCGGCACAAAAGTTATAATGAAAAAAATAATACGCAGTAAACTGTTATAAGGAGCACATATCTTGACCGACACATACAGTCTGATTACTTTAGCGAAAAAAGGCGACAAAGATGCTGAGAAGAAACTGATAGATAATAATCTTCCCCTTGTGCATAGTTGCGTGAAAAGACTTATGAGACAAGGCTATGAATATGAAGACTTGGTTCAGGTCGGGTCAATAGGTCTTTTAAAAGCACTCAGACGGTTTGATACAGGGCTTGGCCTATGCCTTTCAACTTATGCAGTACCGCTTATTATGGGTGAAATTAAAAGGTATATAAGAGATAATAGTGCGGTCAAAGTCAGCCGAAATTTAAGGGAACTTTGGATTCGCGCTCTGAAAGTTCAGGAGATTTTAAAGAGCAAACTTTTAAGAGACCCCACAATAACAGAAATAGCCCAAATGCTCGGCACAAGTGTTGAAAAACTGACACTTGCGATGGAATCTTCAACTCCGTGTGAGTCGTTATATAAACCTGTAGGCGGTGAGGGGAAGGGCGAAATATATATACAGGACACCCTCAAATCAGATTATGATATCGATAAAGAAACCGATAAAATTGCTTTGAAAGATGCTATCGCCAAACTTCCAAAGAGGGAAAGAAAGATTATAATTCTTCGTTATTTCAAAGGAAAAACTCAGACCGAAATCTCACGGATGATAGGAGTATCGCAGGTTCAGATTTCAAGGATTGAAAAAAAGGTACTGACAAATCTTCGCGACTTTATGCAATAAATATAAAAGACTCAAACATACACCAAAGTATCTGTTTGAGTCTTTTTGTTTGAATTGACAAAATGTATAGATAATGGTACAATTACTAAGTATGCATAAATTGACGAAAAACGCATTATATGATAAAATATAAGCGGTTATTTTATAGGAGCATCAATTATGATTTTGACAGATGTAATTGAATGTATAAGTCGGATTTTTTCTCTTATAGCAAGTATAAGTCTGTGCCTTTATTTTTTTCTCCCAGTATATTCGGTCATAGGTTTTTTTGTCACAAAAAAATTCCCAAAGGCAAAGGCTAACCATAAATACGCTGTAATGATTGCTGCCAGAAATGAATCTGCAGTAATCGGCAATCTCATCGATAGTATAAATTCTCAGGATTACCCCAAAGACCTTTTAACAGTGTTTGTTGTTGCTGATAACTGTACCGATAATACTGCCGAAATTGCAAGAACACGCGGTGCAATATGCTATGAAAGATTTGATGCCGAGCACCGCACAAAAGGCTATGCACTTGAATTCTTGGTAGATAATATTGAAAAAGACTATGGAATACAAAGTTTTGAGGCGTTCTTTATTTTCGATGCCGACAATCTTCTCAAAAAAGACTACTTTACCCGTATGAATGAAGCGTTCGACTCGGGCGAAAAAATAGTAACCTCATACCGAAACACCAAAAACTTCGGCGATAATTGGATAAGTGCAAGTTATGCTCTTCATTGGCTTCGTACCATTCGCTATGAACACAGAGGCAGGGCTTCGCTCGGCCTTGCAACAAGAATTCAGGGAACAGGATTTATGTTTGCAAGTGAAATAATAAAGAATGGTTGGCACTATGTATCTTTCACGGAAGACAGAGCATTCGGTGCAGATGCAGTTGTAGAAGGCTACCGTATATCATACTGCGACAGGGCAGAGTTTTACGATGAACAGCCAACAAATTTGAGAATTGCCCTCCGTCAGAGAATCCGCTGGGCAAAAGGTCATCTTCAGGCGTTTGGTGAACTTTCACCAAAACTTTTAAAAAATACTTTTTTAAAAACTTCAGAGCAGAAATGTGAGCAAAATATAAATGAGATGAGCGTATGCGACCAAACCCCTGGCGATATATACTCTGATGCAAAAAAACTTTTAAACTTTACTTTCAAAGAGAAAAACAATATATTTTTAAAACTCATTCTCTTTTTCCCCTCAACCATCTTTGCTTTTATTGCGTTTGTTTTAAAATGTATTGAAAAACTTATAAATTCTCTATGCCATAATGTTAAACAGTCAACTTTGTTTAACAGGCTTATAAAAAATAAAGCGTTCATAAATTTCAAACAGCGATTCCGTTCGTATGATATGTTTACAATTACATATCCAAATAGCCTCGTATCGCTTATAAGCCTTTTAATGTGCTTTTTCTTAAGTTTATTACTTGCTTTTATAAACGCTCAAACTTCTCTGTCATCGGCAGTCAATGTATTTTTAATCTCAGTTCTGTCAAGATGGCTTGGCAGAGTTTTCCTTGCGGTATATGTATTTTTCATAGAGCGTAAACGCATAGTAAATTTAAGTTTTTTCAAAAAATGTTTTTATTCATTTATGTTTCCTTTATTTGATATAATAGGGGAGTTTTCAGTTCTGATTGCACTTTTTATGAAAGTGGAATGGAAACCGATACCGCATAAATCAGATATAACAATAAATGATATTGAACAAAACAAAAGATAAAAGGAGGATTCAGACGAAATGAATTTTCATGAATTTCTGCTTCAGTTTAAAGATGTATTATCAGGTGCAGGTGTTATAATCGGCTTTATATTCTTTTATAAACTGTGGAATATCTATAAAAGAGTAGGTTTTTTTGCTACACGCAATTTTCCCGAGGCAAAGAAAAATCATAAGTACGCCGTAATGATTGCTGCAAGAAATGAATCGGCAGTAATCGGCAATCTCATCGATAGTATAAATTCTCAGGATTACCCCAAAGACCTTTTAACAGTGTTTGTTGTCGCGGATAACTGTACCGATAATACTGCCGAAATTGCAAGGGAGCACGGTGCAATATGCTATGAAAGATTTGATGCCGAGCACCGCACAAAAGGCTATGCACTTGAATTTTTGACTTATAATATAGAAAAAGACTTTGGAATACAAAGTTTTGAAGCATTCTTTATTTTCGATGCCGACAATCTCTTGAAAAAAGACTATTTCACCCGTATGAACGAAGCGTTTGACTCGGGCGAAAAAATAGTAACATCATACCGAAACACCAAAAACTTCGGCGATAACTGGATAAGTGCAAGTTACGGCATTCACTGGCTCAGAACAGTAAGAAATGAGCATCGCGGCCGTTCAGTTCTCGGTCTTGCAACAAGAATTCAGGGAACAGGCTTTATGTTTGCAAGTGAAATTATTAAAGATGGTTGGCACTATGTATCTTTCACAGAAGACCGTGCGTTTTCAGCCGATGCAGTAGTTGAAGGTTACCGCATATCATACTGCGACAGAGCAGAGTTTTATGATGAACAGCCAACAAATTTAAGAATCGCCCTCCGTCAGAGAATCCGCTGGGGGAAAGGTCATCTTCAGGCGTTTGTTGAATCGGGTCCTAAACTTTTCAAACATATCTTTCTTCCTAAAAAAGATGTTATTGAATACGCTGATGCACCAATTGAAAATGACAACTATTCACATATAGACGCAAGTGTTTATGACATAGTAACAGATATCTTTTCTCTGTGGGAAAATACGCGTCAGAAGTATAAAAATGAAAATATTTTATGGAAGAAAATTTTGTACTTTGTGTCAGAAAGACTTTTATGTATTTTAAAACTTGTTGCATATTTAATCGGGAAAATTCTCGGCGCAGTTGAAAAAATAATTGTTTTAGTAAAGAAAACACGCTTTATAAAAGCAGTAAAGAAAAATAAGGTGTTCCAGAACCTTAAAATGAGATATATGTCATACGATATGCTTCTCATCACTTTCCCCAATAATGTGGTAAATCTTTTCCGCCGTTGGCTCAATGTCTTTGCAAATGTAGGTCTGTTTTTTATAGGCGTAGAGTATTTTAAAACTTTCATGTCGCCTTTCTGGGCATATTTTACAATGTCGCTCGGACCCAGATATTTAAGACAGATATTTCAGGCAATCTATGTGTTTTTCATAGAAAGAAAACGCATAATAAAAATGCCCATATACAAAAAAGCATTCTACTCTTTAATGTGGCCCATATTTGATATAATAGGCTCTGTAGCAGTTTTAATAGCACTGTTTTCGCATGTTGAGTGGAAACCCATACCACATAATTCTGACATCAATATTGATGACCTTTCAAAAGAGTTTGCAAATAAAAATTAGAGGTGTTTAAAATCAAATCAGAAACAATGCGTTTTGTAACAAAAAACGGTGTAACGGTTATTAAATTCAAAGCACTCGACCATCTTTCGCACATAAATCACACCGTATCAACCCGCCTTGGCGGAGTGTCCGAGGAGAGCGAACTTGCATCATTAAATCTCGGCACTCACACCGATGACGATTTTGAAAATGTGCGTGAAAATTACCGCCGTTTTTGCTTGGCGTCTGGCTATGATGTAAATAAATTAGTCCTTTCAAATCAGACGCATTCAGACAATGTCCTTTATGTAACCTCTGCCGATGCTGGAAAAGGTGTATTTAAAGAGCGTGATTATACAGATGTAGACGCACTTGTAACTGATGAAAAAAATCTTCCTCTGGTAATTCATACCGCTGACTGTGTACCTGTGAGTTTTTCAGATATAAAAGGAAGAGCCATAGGAAATGCTCACTGCGGTTGGAGGGGAACATATAAAAAACTTGCTGAAAAGACAGTGGGTGAGTTAAACCGACTTTTCGGTGTAAACCCCCAAAACCTTGTCTGCACAATAGGTCCTGCAATATGCAAAAATTGCTACGAAGTTTCAAAGGACTTATTTGAAGACTTTCAAAATAAATTTTGCCCATCAGAATATCTTATTGAAAAAGACGGCAAATACTATATAGACCTTTTGGGTTTAAATTATAGTATTTTAGTAGGTTGCGGCGTAAAAAAAGAAAATATAACCATATCAGATATCTGCACATGTGAAAACACCGATATCCTTTATTCCCATAGGGGACAGGGACCAAAAAGGGGTATATTTGCATCGGTTATTGAACTAATTTAACAATAAAGAAAACCTAAATATCAGGCAAATAGTTAAAATCAATCAAATTTCAAAAAAGTATTGACAAAATAAGGATAAATATATATAATAGTTTTGTTATGTCGAGGTGTAATATGATTTTAGATATTTCTAAATTAGTCAAAAATGAAGGCGCGTCTATTGATGTATCGACCGATATTTCGTTTGACTCGCTCGAATTTAACGGACAGAATATCAACTTCACATCTCCGATGCATCTTCAGGGAAGCATTAAAAACATAAACGGTCTTTTGTACCTCACATTAGAGTGCAGTGCAGACTACACAAGTTTATGTGGACGCTGTCTTGACCCTGTAGATTCGAAGTTGGATTTCAGTATAAAAGAGGTTTTTTCCAAAACCGAATCAGAAAATGATGATATCATCATTTTAGACTCAAACGAAATCGACTTAAAGGAAATCGCAGAGCAGGGTTTTTATTGCGCTCTCCCGATTGCCGTTTTGTGCAGTGAAGATTGTAAAGGGCTTTGCCCGAGTTGCGGTGTGAATTTAAACAAAGACACATGCGACTGTGAAACGGACGATATAGACCCAAGACTTATTGCACTCAAAGATTTTTTAAAATAATGCCCAAGTAAATTTTGGAGGTGGAACTAATGGCAGTACCCAAGAGAAAAGTATCGAAAGCAAGAAGAGATAAAAGAAGAGCAAACTGGAAACTCTCTTTACCCGGCTTTGTAAAATGCCCCAAGTGCGGTGAATTCAAATTACCTCACAGAGTTTGCAAAAACTGCGGCAGTTATAACGGCAAAGACGTTTTAAAGGCTGAATAATTTTAATCATCAAATAACCTGCCTTTTTTAAGGCAGGTTATTTTTCAATGAGAGGAAGTAAAAAATGAAAAAGTATAAGTATCTTTTGTGGGACCTTGACGGAACTATAGTAAATACTTTTGAGGGAATAACAAAAAGTTTTGCAAAAGCGCTTGAAAGTTACGGAATATATGTAAAAGATATGAATGAACTTTCCTGTGTAATCGGTCCACCGCTTTATGACGCATTTGTTCAGTTTTTTGGCTTTTCCGATAAAGACGCAAATGACGGCGTTGCAAAATACAGAGAGCGCTATAATAAAACTTATATTGAGGAAAGCGAACTTTATGACGGTATAAAAGAAACTATACAGGCACTTTCTTCTCTCGGCTTTAAACACATACTTGCCACTGCAAAACCTCAGCATTTTGCCGAGGGCTTACTTTCTCATTACGGACTTATAGACGAGTTTACCTTTGTAGCGGGAGCGTCGCTTGACAAAAGCAGAAATTCCAAAACCAAGGTTTTGGATTATATTTTAAAAACGCTTAATTTAGAAGATGTATCCGAACTTGTAATGATAGGCGACAGAGAATTTGACCTAAAAGGTGCCAATCAGTTCGGTATTGATGCAATAGGGGTACTGTGGGGTTTTGGTTCATATGATGAATTAAATCAATCCCCGCATATATATCTTGCAAAAGATGCAAAAGATTTGTATAATTATATAGCACAGTAAAAAAGGCGGTGAGATAAATGAAAATGGAAGCAACTGTGAAATCTGTTTCTGAAGATTCTATAGCATATGATGCAGGAATTGAAAAAGGCGATATAATTGTAAGCGTAAACGGTAAAGATTTCAAAGATATTCTTGATTTCAAATATCTCACATCAGACGATTATTATACTGTAGAGGTGAAAAAGCAAAACGGCGAAACGGAAGAGATTGAAATATATAACGATTTATACGAAAGTTTCGGCGTCGAGTTTGAAAATCCCCTGATAGATAAACCTATGCTTTGCAAAAATAAGTGTATATTCTGCTTTATGGACCAACTTCCGCCAAATGTCCGCTCTACTATGCTTTTTAAAGACGACGATGTTCGTCTTTCATTCCTGCAGGGCAATTATGTAACGCTTACAAACCTTTCTGATGAAGACATCGAAAGAATATGTGCATTAAAAGTTTCACCCATAAATGTTTCGGTTCACGTAACAGATGGGCAAAGACGGGTATTTATGCTTAAAAACCCCAATGCGTCAAATGTTTTAGATATAATGAAACGCTTTAAAGACGCAGGTATACTGATGAACGCACAGATAGTTCTCTGCCCTGGCGTAAATGACGGTGATTATCTTTTGAAAACTATTGATGATTTAAAATCACTTTACCCGTCAATTCAAAGCGTATCAATAGTTCCTGTCGGCATTTCAAAATTCCGTGAAAATCTTTATGAACTTACTCCCTTTACAAAAGAAAGTTCTGCAAGTGTTATCGATATCATAACTCCAATTCAGCAGAGTTTTAAAAAAGAACTCGGCACATCACTTGTGTATCTTGCAGATGAATTTTATATTCAGGCTCAAAGACCAATCCCTGATTATGAACATTATGAAGATTTTCCTCAGATTGAAAACGGAGTAGGGCTTATAGCGTCTATGAAAGACGAGTTTGATTCTGAACTTTTATATATTGATGACTATAAAGATAAAGTTCCCGCACCTAAAACAATCGCAACCTCATATATTGCATATGATTTTATAAAAGAATGTGTACAAAAGGCAAAAAAATTAAGACCCGACCTTGAAATAACCGTTGAAAGAATCAAAAATGACTTTTTCGGCGAAAAAATTACCGTTACAGGACTTCTTTGCGGGTCGGATATAATAAATCAATTAAAGGGAAAAATAAAGGATAAAATGCTTCTTCTTTCAGACTCTATGTTTAAAGCAGATGAAGATATTTTCCTTGATGATACTACCCTTGATGATGTAGAAAAAGAACTCGGAGTAAAAGTAATTAAGTCAGGTTGCCAAGGCTTTGACTTTTTAAAATCACTATTTCTCTGATTTTTGCTAAACTATCGGTAATGAAAGGACTGATAATATGAAAAAACCTACCTTTGCCATTGTCGGCAGACCTAATGTAGGCAAATCAACCCTTTTTAATAAAATAATAGGTGAACGTATTTCCATAGTGGAAGATACTCCCGGTGTAACCCGCGACAGAATATATGCCGAGGGCGAATGGCTTACAAAAAAGTTTATTTTGATAGATACAGGCGGTATTGAGCCTAAAAATGATGATATAATCTTAGAACAGATGAGCCGTCAGGCAAAAATCGCCATCGAAATGTCAGATGCTATAGTATTTATGGTAGATGTAAAAGCAGGACTTACATCTGCAGATAAAGAAATCGCATCAATGCTTAAACGCTCGGGTAAACCAATTGTTTTGGTTTGCAATAAAGTCGATAATATCGGCGATGTACCGATGGGATTTTATGAGTTCTATAATCTCGGGCTCGATGACCCCATAGCAATTTCGTCAACTCACGGTCTTGGTACAGGCGACCTTTTGGATAAACTTTTCAGTTTCGTAAACTTTGATGAAGCAGACTATGAAGATGATGATGCCATAAAAGTTGCAGTTATCGGCAAACCAAATGTCGGCAAATCATCTTTAATAAATAAAATTCTCGGCGAGGAGCGCGTTATTGTAAGCGATATCGCAGGTACAACACGCGACGCCATAGATACCCCTTATGAGATTGACGGTCAGAAATATATTTTCATAGACACCGCAGGTATGAGAAAAAAAGGCAAGATTGATGAAGCAATCGAACGCTACAGCGTTGTCCGTTCACTTGCCGCAATCGACAGATGCGATGTTGTGCTTGTTTTGATCGATGCACAGGAAGGCGTAACCGAACAGGATACAAAAATCGCAGGTTACGCTCATAATCAGGGAAAGGCAAGTATAATAGTTGTAAATAAATGGGACCTTGTTGAAAAAGAAACCAATACCATGGAGCAGTACCGCAAAGATGTTCACTCGGGTCTTCCTTATATGACGTATGCTCCCGTGGCATTTGTTTCCGCACTTACAGGAAGCAGACTCAATAAGATTTTTGAACTTATAAAATATGTAAATAACCAGCATTCAATGCGAATTTCAACGGGCGTATTAAATGACATCTTAAACGAGGCAATAACAAAAGTTCAGCCCCCGTCAGATAAGGGTAAAAGACTTAAAGTTATGTATATAACCCAAGCCTCAACAAAACCTCCTACGTTTGTTCTTTTCGTAAATGATAAAGAACTTGCCCATTTCTCTTACATTCGCTATATTGAAAATCAGATAAGAGAAACTTTTGGACTAGAGGGAACACCCATCAAATTTATTATCCGTGAAAAAGGTAAGGAGTAAAAAATGATTCCTTCAATATTTGCATTTATAATTGCCTATCTTCTGGGCAGTATCAATACATCAATAATTGTTTCAAAACTTTTTAAATCGTCTGATATCAGAACTCGAGGGAGCGGAAACGCAGGTGCCACAAACACTTTAAGAGTGCTTGGCAAAAAGGCGGCAATTTTAGTTGTTGTCGGTGATGCACTTAAAGGCGTACTTGCAGTCCTTATTGCAAAATATATTGCGCATATTACATCGGTATCTGAGGCGCAGTATCTTGCTGCACTCGGTGTTGTAGTAGGGCATATATTCCCCTTATATTTTGGTTTCAGAGGCGGAAAAGGTATAATGACATCCATCGCAGTTGTCTTTTGCTTAAATCCTTTAATGGCACTTATTCTCTTTGTAATTTTTGTTGTTTTAGTTTTTATTTTCAACTACATCTCTTTAGCATCTGTTGTATGCTCTGTTTGTTTTCCTGTTTTAGTTCTTATATTTGAATCAGGCAATACAGCATTTTTGATTTCGGCAATTCTTATGGCACTTCTTGCAGTATTAAAACACAGTTCAAATATTAAAAGACTTATAAACGGAACAGAATCTAAATTTATTAAAAAACATAAATAAAAAATGCCTACTTGTGATACAAGTAGGCATTTTAACTTTTTAATTAAAAAAATCAACCCATAAGTTCCTTGTCATACACGGCTCTTTCCCCGCCTATAAACTTTGGTCTTGTTCTTGCAGCAGTAATAAGAGCCTCGCCAATCTTTTTAATGCTGAGCCTTACAGGAACTGCAACTTTTTTAAGATGCATACCAATCAGAGTAAGCCCGATATCAAGTCCTGCATCAGCCTTTATTTCTTCAACGGCAACGGGATTTTTAAAGTGAAGATAACTTTGCGTTGCAAAAGAACCTCCCGCTTTAGGCTGGGGGATAACATTTACTTTTTCCAAATGAGGTACCGCATCTGCTTCGATGATTATTGCACGGTTAAGGTGCTCACAGCACTGCGCTGCCAGATATATGCCGTTTTTTTCGGTAATATCATATATTGTTTCAAAAAGAACTTTTGCAGTATCAGGGCTTGAATTGGTACCGAGTTTATCGCCAAGCACTTCGCTCGTTGAACAGCCCACAACTAAAATATCGCCTTTTTTAAGTTTTGCAATTTCGATAAGTTCTTCTATTGCTTTTTTTGCTTCAACTGCTATATTATTCATATTAGTTACCTCCGAGTTTTCATATAAATATAATATCACAAAAATTTATTTAATTCAATACAATCTTTATTGACCGCAAGTCACAAAAATGGTATAATTACTATATATGTAAAATATTATTTTGAAATAGTTCGGTTTTTATAATATGAACCATATCGATAAATAAGGAGATACACATGAAACTTTTTATATCATCAGATATTCACGGGTCAGCGTACTATCTTGAAAAAATGCTTAAGGCATATGAAAAAGAAAATGCCGATAGCCTTGTTTTACTCGGCGATATTTTATATCACGGACCGAGAAATGACCTGCCAAAAGACTATAATCCCAAAAAAGTAATAGAAAAATTAAATTTGGTGGCAAAAGACATAATTTGTGTAAAGGGTAATTGTGACACAGAAGTTGATCAGATGGTTCTTGATTTTCCCATTATGCAGGAAACCTCTCTTATTTTTGCCGATGGTTTAAAAATCTATTTAAACCACGGACACGAAAGACAGACTTTGGAAAAGTCAATATCAAATGGAAGTGTTCTTATTTGCGGACACACTCACGTTCCACTTGCGAAAGAAGAAAACGGACACTGGTATTTAAATCCGGGGTCAGT
>JAZQDA010000037.1:0-3901 GCA_045546535.1 Clostridia bacterium
ACCGCTTGGCCTCCGACTTGACAATATCTCAGATAAGAGCATCGATATCAATCGTTATCACGCAGAAAATGAGTTGGTTTTAATTCCTGAAAGCATTGACGGTAAAATTGTCACCACCATTTCGTTTGATGCGTTAGAAGATGGTGTTGAAACAGTTGTTATTCCTAAGAGTGTTACCAGTATTAAAGGTGAGTTATATACGGGTCGTTATGACCTCACATTCCTCATCGGTATGTTGATTGCCTTCGTTGGAACCGCTATTGCTGTGGCTTTTGTTCTTACATTAAAGGTTGAAACAAAAGAAAAAATGTTCTTGAGTTTTTCTCAGTTTAGAGCAGCATACATAGTTACTATCCTTTCGGCAATTTTAAGCGGTATTTACCTATTCGTAGCAGCCGTGCCCGATTTTATCATTTATATCGCTGCTATTTTGGTTTATGCTCTTGCTGTCATTTCAATAATTAAGGCAAAGATGGCTGTTTCTATTGTCGCAGGTATTGATGAAAAGATTAAAGTTCAGACTTTCTTCATTAAATCTTTAACAGTTGATGCAGAACATTTAATGAGCACATCCAAGACAGCAGAGCTTAAAGTTCTTGCTAAAAAGGTTTATGAAGCTGTTCGCTATTCCGATCCGATGTCTAATGCGGTTCTTGTAGAGGTTGAAGAAAAGATTCAGAATGGTTTCTCTGATTTTGAAAATGCAGTAGAGGCACAAGACTTCGAACTTGCTTCCTCCACTGCAGATGAATTGCTTTCTCTTATTGATATCAGAAACAAGAAATGTAAGTTGTTAAAATAAATATCGGAGTACAGCAGTATGAAAACAGTAAAATTAACTTGTCAAAACTGTGGTGCTAACCTTGATGTCGAGGATAATATCGCTTTCCGCTCGTACTGTGGTGCAAAGTTAGTAATTGATGATGAGAACAGAACAACCACTCACAATTATAACTACACCCACATCAAGCGAGATGAAGCCCGTATTCGTGAAAACGAGCGAAAAGAAAAAGTTCGCTTACAAGAACTAGAATACGAAGAACGAAAAGAAAAGCGAGATAATAAAATTGGTCTTATTTGTGGTCTAGGTATTCCGTTGTTTATTATTGTTGTCATTCTGCTTGGTTTAGGAATAAACAAATGGACATCGCAGGCACAAGGTAAAATATGTGCTGGGTACTATGATGACTATATAGGTGAAAACTACGAAGCAGTCGTCGAGCAATTTGAGGAAATGGGTTTCACGAATATCGTTACTGTTGATTTAGAGGACTCTGGTTTGGCATTTTGGAACGATGGCAAAGTGAAAAGTGTCTCTATTGATGGAAACGATAGTTTTGAGAGCATCAATTATTTTTATCCAGACGATAAAGTTATAATTAAATATCATTAAAGGAGCATTGAATATGGCAGCATTAGTATGTGATATATGCGGTGGAAAACTAATAATGGGTAGCGGCGGTATTGCCGTTTGTGCTAGTTGTGGAATGGAGCATAGTCAAGATAGAATGAAAGAAAAAATCCAAGAAATCAAGGGTGTTGTTCAAGTGGACAACTCTCATATGGTTGATAATTGGATGAAGATGGGAACTTCTGCGGCTCAGGCAGGTAATCATAAAGAAGCATATGATTATTTCACCAAGGTAATTGAGGTTGACCCACAAAATTGGAGAGCAATTTTTGAAAAAGGCAAGGCTGGTGCTTGGCAGTCTAATCTTGCACATCTACGAACAGCAGAGATTTATCAAGGCATTACAATGGCTCTGGATATTATAAAAGGACTGGATATGTCCGAGGAGGAAGTTGCTCAAATAAAAAACGAGTTTGCGGTGGCTCTGTTTAATATCAACAATGCCATTACCGACTTAATGTGGCAAAATCTATTTGATTTAGACGATAAGTATTTTGATGCACATTGGGACCAAATGTGGAATACTCGCCAACGATATATCACCAATGTTGACCAGTTGGAAGATGCTTTGTCTTTGATTGCGGACCTGGATGATGAGTTGTCTAAAAGTAATGTTATTGAATTTAAAAAGAGAATGTGTTCCGATTTGCGAAATGCTTGTTCATCAATTCAGTATTGGACGGATTATTCTCAAACATCGCTTGGTTATTTGGGCTTTGAGCCGAAAGAGAAAGCGGCATATTTAGACCAGTATTGGAAATTAGTCGATGAAATAAGAGAAGTTGAACCCAACTTCGGAATGGACGAATGGTCTTATCCTGACCCATTTGGGCCAGGCTTGAATTCATCAAAGGATATTTGCAATTATTGGAAAAGAATTGAGACCGAGAAGAAGGCTCGTAAAGAGCGAGAATTGGCACAGAAGAGATTTAATGATTATTGGGAAAGTCATTCGGAAGAGAAAAAACAATATGAAAGCAGGTTGTCTGCCATCGGTGATGAAATTGCTGAAATTAAGCAAAAAATACTTCCATTTGAAAATAACATCAGGGGGGTTGAGGCAGAAAAAAGTTATAAAGTTCCTGCTGAAACCGAGGTTGTAACTATTCAGAAGAACATCAATGAATTAATGCAGCAAAAGAACTCTTTGGGTCTATTTCAAGGCAAACAAAAAAAGGTATTACAAGGGCAAATAGATGCCCTAACAGTTAATCTTCGAAATGCAGAAAACACAGTTCGTTATCAAAAAGAAACTCAAAGAAAAAGTGCTGACGAGAAGATTTCTACCGCAAGAGCAGAAATGAAACCGTACACGGATAAGATTTCCGAACTCGAAAGAGAACGAACCACCATTTCTGCTGAACTTACAAAGGCAAGATAAAGGAGAGAGAAAAATGGCAGAAAAAGTAAACTTAAAAATTATGAAATGCCCCACTTGTGGAGCAAACTTGAAAGCGGCAAACGGTACTGACACCATTACTTGTGTGTATTGCGGTAATTCTATCGTGCCTGTTACAGAGACCGCCACTGTGGCACAAAAAGAAACCGTTTCTGGCGGTTTTAGCGGTGTGTTGAAGGTTGAGGGTATCAAGACCTCTTCTTCCGCTTTGGCTTACATAGAGCAGTTCTTCGAAGAATATGATTGGGAAGCATTTGCTTATGCTCAAACTCTATCTATTGCAGAAATTGATAAACTGGCAGGTTCCTTAAAGGTTTCTTCTGCCGACGATAAGAACACTTGGTTCGTATGCTTTAAAGCAATTTCCGTTCCGTTCATTCATAAGATTGCTGGTTGCAAAGAAATCCTCTCTTCTGTTATTGAGGAATATAAGAAAGATAATCTGGATGCATATAGCAAGTTCGATGCATATAAGAGAATTGCTGCTATGATTTCCGCTCGTAAGAATAGCATCGTAGCAAACCTCGAAAAGATTTCCGCTAATGCTGCCAAGTATGGTGCATCTTCCACCGAGGTAAGTGGTTTGAATGCAGAAATTGATAACATCAAAAATCTTGCAGTAATCGATGTTTATAGCGACATCGAGAACATTCCCGAAATCAAGGCATTCATCGAAGCAAAGAATGCTAAAATTGCACAGGAACTTGCTTCCGAAGGCATCAATGCCGAGAATGAGTATTTCAGAGCAAAGAACTTAATTGCTGAACAGAATTATGTAGAAGCATTGAATGTTCTCTTGTCTTTGAAGGGTTATTCTGATACCAGTGCTCTTATCGAGAAAATCGACAAATATTATTTAATTTCTGATGTATTAGAAATTGAAGGCACTCTCTATTACTTCAAGAAGGAGAGTTCCGAGTATGATACTCTCAATCTGTATCCTACTGTGGACGGTAAAATTGCTGAAAAAGCAATTATCAAAAGCATCGGAAAGATTATTACTAACTATGCCGACATTCTCTATTATCTTGACAGCAGCAACAAACTGAAAAAGTTTAATCTTTCCACCAAAACCGAGGAAAAGATTTACG
>JAZQDA010000038.1:0-8574 GCA_045546535.1 Clostridia bacterium
GGTCAGGGATTCGAATTCTCTGCGGCGCGTCAAGACGGCATCTATAAAGATGCCGTCTTTTTTGTCGTCTATGTGCACTGAAAGTTTAAAAAGAAAGCCCGATTTATATGATATTTGGGTTGACTTTAGTTTGCAAAAAAAAATATAATTGTATGTAGAAAAATCGGGACGGGTGATTAAAATGAAAAGCCGAACATATGAACTTGATATGTCAAAAGGTTCTATTTTAAAAAATCTGATTGTTTTTACAATACCGCTTATTTTAGGGAATATTTTGCAACTTCTCTATAATGCTGCTGATATTGTTGTTGTTAGCCGATGGGCAGGGAGTGATGCAATGGCATCCGTTGGTGCTACCACTTCTCTCAATTCTCTTATTGTAAACTTGTGTATAGGATTATCTATCGGCTCAGGCGTCGTTGTTTCTCGGCTTTTTGGAGCACGGGAGATTAACTCTCTTCACCGTGCTGTGCACACATCAGTTATTTTGGGTGCAGTGGCGGGAGTTTTTGCTCTTGTTGTAGGTTTGATTGTTACAAAACCCCTTCTTATCCTTATGGGTACGCCTGAAGGTAAAATTTTAGACGGTGCAGTGCTTTATACAAAAATATTTTTCCTCGGTGTCCCCGCTTCTTTGGTATACAACTTTTCCGCTGCAGTTCTTCGCGGGGTAGGAGATACAAAGCACCCGCTGTACATACTTTTAATATCAGGCATAATAAATGTTGTTTTAAACCTTATATTTGTAATTGTGTTCGGAATGGGAGTTGCAGGTGTTGCAACAGCAACTGCTATATCAAATTATTTTTCCGCTGTAGCAGGTATCTTAACTTTGATAAGAGCAGACGGACAATATAAACTTTTCATTTCAAAACTAAAGTTTTATAAAGAAGAACTCAAAGAGATTCTCAAAATTGGAATCCCTGCAGGTCTTCAGAGTTCGGTATTCAGTATTGCCAATTCTGTTATACAGTCAGCGGTTAATTCTTTTGGAAGCGCAGCAATAGCAGGTAACAGTGCTGCAACAAGTATTGAAGGTTTTGTATATACATCTATGGAAGCACTTCATCAGGCTACACTCACATGCGTAAGTCAGAATTACGGAGCCAAAAATGAAAAAAGAGTAAAAAAGAGTGTACTTGTGGCTATGGGGTGCGTAATTGTTGTAGGACTATCTCTGGGTTTATTAACTTATATATTCAGAGAAGCACTTCTTGGAATTTATATAACCGATTCTGTAAAAGCAATCGAGTACGGAGCCGTAAAAATAACCATAATCGGCACAACATATTTCCTTTGCGGAATAATGAATATTTTGGCAGGAGCACTCAGGGGTATTGGTTATTCAACAGTTTCGACAGTCAATTCCTTGTTTGGTGCTTGTGGATTCAGAATACTTTGGATTATATTCCTGTTTCCTCTCAATTCCACATCTTTTGCATTTTTGCAATTGTGTCTACCTCTTTCGTGGATAGTAGTTATTATTGCACATACGGTTGCATATCTTGCTATGAGAAACAGAGCATTCAAAAAAATCAGACAGGTGTAAATATACATAATGTAAAAAAATGCGTGAATTTTCACGCATTTTTTTACATTAAAGGCTTTTCAAATTTGAATTTTTCTCTTGATATTTTATCATATATGTAGTATAATAAGTAGGTCGTACAACCGGGGCGGTAGCGGTGCCCTGAACTTGCAATCCGCTATAGCAAGGGTCATATCTTTATTGAGGGTTGTGCATTTTTGGTAGTACCGTTTAAATAATGTTGATGGTCGGGTCTTGCGCAATATGCCCATGTGAACCTGGTCAGGTGAGGAATCAAGCAGCCATAAGTATGGTAGCATATGTGCCGCGAGAGTGCCCGTCCTGAGTTATCTTAAACGGCAAACGCCTTGAGTGCATGGTTCGATTTAAAGATGTACGACTTTTTAATATAAACTTGTGAGGTGAAAATTATGGCATATCAGGCTTTGTACCGTAAGTGGCGTCCGCTTAAATTTGATGATGTAATCGGGCAAACGCACATTACAGACACAATAAAAAACGAGATTGTAAACTCAAGACTTGCTCACGCATATCTTTTTACGGGTACCCGCGGAACAGGGAAAACCACAACTGCAAAAATTTTAAGCCGTGCCGTAAACTGTCTTTCACCCATTGACGGAAATCCCTGTAACGAATGCGAGGTCTGCAGGGCTATACTTTCAGATACCTGCCTCGATGTTCAGGAAATAGATGCTGCATCAAACACGGGTGTAGATAATATCCGTGATATAATTTCACAGGTAAATTATGTTGCTACTGTAGGAAAGTATAAAGTTTATATAATAGACGAAGTACATATGCTTTCTAAAGGTGCGTTCAATGCTCTTTTAAAAACACTTGAAGAGCCTCCCGCACACATAATTTTCATACTTGCAACAACAGAAATTCAGCAAATCCCCGCAACTATCCTTTCCAGATGTCAAAGATTTGATTTTAAAACAATATCTGTAACTGATATTGTATCCAATATTGCAAAGATATTAGACAATGAGAATATCTTTGCAACAGAAGATGCACTTGAATATGTTGCATATCTCGGTGACGGCTCTATGCGTGATTCACTGAGTATTCTTGACCAGTGTCTTGCTTTTTCAGACGGCGAACTTACTTTAGAAAAAGTAGTAGATGTTGTAGGTGCTGTCGATGATAAAATTCTTTATGAATTTGCCCGTGACATATCGGCAAATGATACAGTTTCTGCACTTAGACGTTTCAATAAATGCATCGAAGACGGTAAAAATATTGACAATATTGCCAAAGGCATTCTCGGTGTACTCAGAGAAATCATACTCTATAAAGTAAGTCCCGACAGTTTTAAAGTAAGTAAGATTAAACTTTCATACCTTGAAAAAATTGCAGACGGATTTGATGTCCCAACGCTTGTTGAGTCTATTAATAAACTCACAGAGTGTATAGCGTCATTTTCATCATTCTCTTCACCCAGAGTTTTATGTGAATGTGCCCTTATCCGCCTGACAACACCATCTATGAACACTGATGTGCAGTCTATGGCGGCAAGAATAAGTGCAATAGAAAATAAACTTTCAAATCTTTCAAAATTAAGTCTCACACCCGTAAGTTCCGAGGCACAAAGTGAAGGAACTTGTACGGTAGAAACGGCAGAGAAAGAAGAAACTCATATTGAAACAAACAATCCGTTTGAACCCGATATTCAAAATTCAGAATGCACAGAAGATAAATTTTCACAAGAAACTCACATTCCTGTTCAATCCGCGCCCACCCTTGAAATAACAGGTGCCGACAAAGCCGTGGGAGCATGGAGTTCAATCACGAAAAAACTTGCAACAAGCGGTAAAATTACCCTTTGCGCACTTCTTTTCGGAGCAAAAGTAAAGGCGTCGGGGCAGGTTTTAAATATCTGTGTTTCAAATTCAGAAAACAGACGGACTCTTTCAGAACAAGCAAACAGAGAAATAATTCAGAAAATAGTAAGTCAGGAAGTCGGAAGCAAGGTTAAAATCAATATAACAGATGATGAAATTTCGGTTTCAGAAGAAGTGACAAACGATGACCTCTTTGAAAATCTTGGCAGTATTGAGAAAAAATTTCCCGACAATTTTAATTTGAATTGAATAAGGTTTATAAATTGACTTAAAAAACGCTCAAAGCGTTGACACATATTGGTTTTTATGGTATAATAATTAACTAAATTGAGACAATCGGAGGAATACCAATGATAAAAATAGCAATCATCGGTTTCGGTGTAGTAGGCTCGGGAGTGTATGAGATAATAAGACAGAACTCAGAAGAAATCACCCGCAATGCAAATACACCCGTAGACATCAAATATATTTTGGATATCAGGGATTTTTCTTCTCATCCTGAAGCAAACCTTTTTGTAAATGATATTAATATCATAAAAGACGACAAAGAGGTTTCTATAGTTGTAGAGGCTATGGGCGGAGTTGAACCTGCAAATACCTTTACCCGTCTAATGCTTTCAAGCGGAAAAACAGTAATCACATCAAATAAAGAACTTGTTGCCACATATGGTGATGAACTTTTTGCAATTGCAAAAGAAAACGGCTGTGCTTACTTTTATGAGGCAAGTGTAGGCGGGGGAATCCCGATTATAAGGCCCTTAAGAAACTGCCTCGCCGCAAACAGAGTTGACTCTGTTTCGGGCATACTTAACGGCACAACTAACTACATACTAACAAGAATGTTCCAGGCGGGAGTGTCATTTGAATCCGCACTTAAAGAGGCTCAGGAAAAAGGCTATGCCGAAAAAGACCCGACTGCCGATGTTGACGGATTTGATACAGGAAAGAAAATCAGTATTCTTTCATCAATGATAAACGGAGAGAAAATTAACTATGCTGATGTTCATACCGAGGGTATCCGTTCAATCACTGTTGAAGATACCGAGTTTGCCCGTAAGTTTGGCTACAGTATCAAACTTATCGGGAAGTGTGAACGCATCGGGGAGAAATTTGCAGTGCTTGTTGCACCGATGCTCGTAAGCAATTCTTCTCTTCTTTCAGGAATAGACGATGTTTTCAATGGCATATCCGTGTGCGGAAATATGCTTGGCGACGCACTTTTCTACGGACGCGGTGCAGGTAAACTTCCTACCGCAAGTGCAGTTGTTGCAGATATAATAGATGCAGTAAGGACTAAAGATCTTTCGTTTAATCCACCGTGGGTTAAAGAAGATAAAAACGTGCTTATTCCGTATGAAGAATTAACCGTATCTATGTACGTGTGTGTGAAAGCAGAGAGCATGGAAAGTGCAGAGTCATTTGTGAAAGATAAATTCGGCACAGATACAAAAACACTGACAAACGGCGAATACATGGCATTTATCACACCACCTGCAAAAATTAAAGATATAAACCTGACCCTTTCAGAAATACCGGCAGAAATATCAAACACACTTATTATTTTATAATTATTTTGGGGGTAAATATGTTCACAGTCAGGGTACCGGCTTCAACAGCAAATCTCGGTCCTGGATTTGACACTATGGGTATAGCATTAAAACTTTATAATACTGCCGTCTTTGAAGAAACTGACAAAGACTATGAAATAGACATCACCGACGAAAGCAGGGCATATGTACCAAGTAATGAAAACAATCTTGTTTACAGGGCTATGAATGCTCTTTATCAGAAAGCAGGGAAGACCCTGACGGGAGTAAAAGTTACAGTTTCGTCAGATATTCCTGTTACAAGAGGACTTGGCAGCAGTTCTGCAGGAATAGTTTTAGGCCTTGTCGGCGGGAATCATCTTCTCGGTAACATTTTTCCAACCGATGAACTTTTAAAGACCGCAGCGATGCTTGAGGGTCATCCCGATAACGTAACCCCTGCACTTTTAGGGGGATTTACAGTTTCATATGCTGAAAAGGACAGAATTATATATTCCCGCAATGATGTATCTGATGAACTTCTTTTTGCGGCAATGATTCCTGATTTTTATCTGCAGACCAGAAAATCTCGTTCAATTCTACCGCAGACTGTTTCTCTCAGGAATGCATCTTATAACATAGCACACGCATCACTTCTCAGTGCGGCACTTGTGTCAGGGGAAAAAGAACTTCTCTCCTCCTGCTTTAAAGACCGTTTGCATCAGCGCCATCGTTTCCCATATATCAAAAGCGGGGAATACATAATCCGTGCTGCAAGGCGTTTTGGTGCATACGGAGGCTATATCAGCGGTGCGGGTCCTACAATAATGTCAGTGATTGACAAAAATAACACAGATTTTGAATATAATATGAAAGAACTCATAAAAACAAATCTAAATAACTGGCGTCTTCTGATATTAGAACCTGATAACACGGGCGCCCTTATTCAATAATTTATCGGAGGTAAAAATTATGGGCTTAATAGTTCAAAAATTCGGCGGTTCATCCGTGGCAAATGCCGAAAGAGTTATGAATGTTGCCAATAGAATTGTAGACACATACAAAGAAGGCAATTCTGTAGTTGTAGTAGTATCTGCACAGGGAGACACAACGGATGATTTAATTGAAAAAGCAAAAGAAATCAACCCAAATGCTTCCAAGAGAGAAATGGATATGCTTCTTTCAACAGGTGAGCAGATTTCAATTTCACTTCTTGCTATGGCAATACAGAAACTCGGTTATAGTGCAGTTTCACTTACAGGTTGGCAGATAGGAATGAAAACCGACAGTAACTATGGAATGGCAAGAATTTCTAAAATAGATGCAGAACGTTTACGTAAGGAACTTGATTCCAATCACATAGTAATAGTTGCAGGTTTCCAGGGTATCAATAAATATGATGATATAACCACACTCGGAAGAGGCGGTTCAGATACATCAGCCGTTGCAATAGCAGCAGCGCTTCACGCTGATAAGTGTGAGATATTCACAGATGTTGACGGCGTATTTACAACAGACCCAAGAATTGTACCGAGTGCAAGAAAACTTGATTCAATTTCATATGATGAAATGCTCGAACTTGCAAGTCTTGGTGCAAATGTTCTTCATAACAGATCAGTAGAAATGGCTAAAAAATATAATGTTAATATGGTAGTGCGTTCAAGTTTAAACAAAACTGAAGGCACAGTTGTCGAGGAGGTAAGTAAAGTGGAAAAAATGTTGGTTAGAGGTGTAGCAAGAGATAACGATGTAGCAAGAATTTCAATCTGCAATATCGAAGATAAGCCTGGTATGGCATTCAAAGTATTCTCTCTTCTTGCTAAAAATGATATAAATGTTGATATTATTCTTCAGTCAATCGGCAGAGACGGCAAAAAAGATATCAGTTTTACAGTAAGCGAATCAAATGCTGATAAGACAGTTGATATTCTTAATCAAAATAAAGATGTTCTCTCTTTTGAAGAAATCAAATCAAGCACAGACTATTCAAAAATCTCAATCGTTGGCTCAGGTATGGTTAATAACCCTGGTGTTGCTTCCACAATGTTTGAAGCACTTTACGATGCTGATATAAATATTCATATGATTTCCACATCAGAAATCAAAGTTTCTGTTTTAATCAATAAGAAAAATGCTGACAGAGCAGTAAACGTAATTCACGATAAGTTTAACCTTGCATAATAATATTAAAAGAGGAGATGCATCGTCGGTGTATCTCCTCGAAATTTATAAAGGAGGATAATAAGGTGTCATTTGAAAAAGGAAAAGCCACAGATAAAATAGAGGGGCGAAATCCGGTCATAGAAGCACTTTCCTCAGGAAGACCGATAGATAAAATAATAGTTCAAAGCGGTGAAAAACACGGTTCTGTCATAAAAATTCTCGGCAAAGCAAAAGAAAAGAAAATAAGCATTTCTTATGCCGACAGAGCAAAACTTGATAAGATTTCAGAAACCGGTAACCATCAGGGCGTAATAGCCATAGTTGCTGCAAAAGAATATGTTAGCGTCGGCGATATCATAAAACTGGCAAAAGACAAAGGAGAGCACCCTTTTATAGTTATCTGCGATGAAATAACAGACCCGCATAATCTCGGTGCAATTATAAGAACTTCAAACGCTGCAGGTGTTCACGGAATAATAATTTCAAAACACGGCGGTGTGGGTCTTAATGCAACAGTTACAAAAACATCAGCAGGTGCAGTTGAATATACACCTGTTGCAAAAGTTTCAAGTATTGCCCAGACCATAGAACAACTAAAAAAAGAAAATATATGGGTAGTCGGTGCCGATATGGACGGTGAAAACACTATTCATACTCATGATTTCGGCGGAGCAATTGCAATAGTTGTCGGATCAGAGGGAAATGGTATATCAAGACTTGTAAAAGAAAGATGTGACTTTTTAGTTCAAATTCCAATGCTTGGTAAAATTACTTCTCTTAACGCATCTGTTGCAGCATCACTTATGATATATGAAGCAGTAAGAGCAAGAAATGGCGGAAAATAGGAGGAACACATAATGAAAAAAGCGATAATAACAGTTGTAGGTAAAGATAAGGTGGGTATTATCTACGGAGTAACAAAAATTCTGTCTGAAAATAATATAAATATTCTTGATATTTCCCAGACAATACTTCAGGATATGTTTACAATGATGATGATAGCAGATATTGAAAATGCCACATCAAATTTTGAAACAATCGCTTCAAATCTCGAAACAGAAGGCAAGGAACTCGGAGTAGATATAAAGATACAACTCGAAAGCATTTTTGAGTCAATGCACAGGATATAAGGGGTGTGAGTGATATGATAAATAAATCAGAACTTGCCCAGACTCTTCATATGATAGACAGTGAACATCTTGATATACGTACAATAACTATGGGTATATCACTTTTAGACTGCGCTGATTCTGACGAGAAAAAAGCAACACAGAAAATTTATGATAAAATCTGCAAAAATGCACAAAACCTTGTTTCTACAGGCGAATCAATAGAAAAAGAACTTGGAATACCGATTATAAACAAGAGAATATCCGTAACCCCAATTTCACTTGTTGCAGGTGCATCAAATGCATCTTCTTATGTTTCCTATGCAAAAGCACTTGACCGTGCTGGAAAAGAGGTAGGGGTCAATTTTCTCGGCGGATTTTCA
>JAZQDA010000039.1:0-14577 GCA_045546535.1 Clostridia bacterium
ATTAAGTTCTTCATCATCTGTCTCTATTTGTTTTATTATATATTCTCTTTCTTCTAATGCTTGTGTAAGATTCATAATAATCACTCCGAAAAGTCAAATTAGTCAAGACTAACTTTGTTACAGTTAGTCTAGCATAACCGACATTTTTTGTCAATGCTTTGGTGTAATTTTGTTAAATTTTTCTTTCTTTTTCTGCCCTTTCATATCATTACTTGTATAATTTAACAAAACAGTCGGTGTTACCCGACTGTTTTATTAAATCAAAAGTTTTGATATTAAATTTATCAAAATACAGAAACATACACCAAACAGTGTAGGCAATATAAACGAAACAAATGCCCACTTAAAACTTCCGCTTTCTTTTTTTACGCTTATAAGAGTTGTTGAACATGGCCAGTGCATAATGAAAAATATGATTGCACAAAGTCCTGTTACAAAAGTCCATCCATTTGATGAAAGAACGGAAGAAATATATGAAAAACTATCATTTGCCACCAGTGTTGTTCCTGATGAATATAGCATTAATGCTATCGGAAGAACTATCTCATTTGCGGGAAGTCCCAGAAGAAAAGCAAGTAATATTGTGCCATCAAGACCCATAAGTTTACCCAATGGGTTAAGGAGTTTAATTAAGTACTGGCAAAGCGCAACACCTGAAATTGTTATATTTGATAAAATCCAGATTGCTATACCCGTCGGGAATGCAACAACTGCGGCGCGAAGCAATACAAAAATTGTGCGGTTTAAAAGTGAACGAATGATTATCTGACCTATCTGCGGTTTGCGAAATGGCGGAAGTTCAAGTGTGAACGATGACGGAACTCCTTTTAAGACAGTTGATGACAAAACCCAGGACGAAAAAAGCGACATAACAATACCGATTACCACAAAAAGAGAAAGTATCAGAGAAGATGTAAGGTCAGAAACTCCCGATGAGGTAAAAAATATACAGATAAGGCATATTAGAGACGGAAAACGTCCGTTACAAGGAATAAATGCGTTTGTAAGCATTGCAACAAGTCTTTCCCGTTTTGAATCTATTATTCGGGTACCTATTACGGCAGATGCGTTGCAACCGAATCCCATACAAGTTGTAAGCGCCTGTTTTCCGCATGTTTTACATTTCTTGAATGCTTTATCAAGGTTAAATGCAACTCTTGGCAAATATCCTACATCTTCAAGCAGGGTAAACAAAGGGAAAAATATCGCCATAGGCGGAAGCATTACAGACACTACCCACGCTAACACTCTGTACCCGCCAAAAACCAGCATATCACAAATAGTCTGTGGCAGTTTTACAAGTTCAAGCACTTTATAAAGTGGCATTTCAAGTGAAAAAAGAAGTTTTGAAAGGTAGGCACTCGGATAGTTGGCACCTTTTAAAGTTATATAAAAAACAAGAGAAAGAAGAGCCAACATTATTGCAAATCCCGATATTTTACCTGTGAGAATTTTATCAAAAGACTTTGAAAAAATTTTTTCCTTTTTTGTTACACTTATGGCTTTTTTTGATATCCTCGATGCTGTTCTTACAACATTTATGGCTATTATATCAGATATGTCATCTGCGCCGACGCCGACTCCAGAAAGATACTCCAGAGCGTTTTTATAAGCGTCTGTTATATCTGAAAAAGGATAATTTCCTTCTTCGCATATTCTCTTTACTCTTTTCCATATGCGTTCATCATTTTCCAGAAGACGTATGCTTATGTAACGGTCTGACGCAAAAAGAGGCAGATTTCTCAGTGGCTTTTCAACTATACGTATTGCTTTTTCAATATCATTACCATACGAAACACTTATATGACGTTTATGTTTTTCATCAGGCAGAGAAGAAAAAAGTTCGCTAAAACCTTTCTTTTTACGGGCGTTTATTTTTACTACAGGAATTTTAAGTTCTTTTTCCAACGAATTAATATCTATCTTTATTCCGTCTTTTAATGCTTCATCTGCAAGATTTACGCACATCAAAACATTGGGAACTGCTTCGCAAATCTGCAAAACAAGATTTAAATTTCTCTCGAGTGCTCCTGCATCGCATACCACTATGACTGCATCTGTTTCATCTGAATATATCGCGTTTGCTGCACATACTTCATCTTCGGAATTTGCCCTGAGAGAATAACAGCCGGGAACATCTGCAAGTATGTATTTTTCTCCGTCTTGCGCATATGTACCGAAAGCAGAAGAAACTGTTTTGCCTGACCAGTTTCCCGTGTGTTGATTAAGTCCTGTCAGAGCGTTGAAAAGTGTGCTTTTTCCTACATTGGGATTACCGGCAAGTATTATCAGATGCTTTTTTTCATCTGAAAAGTCTTGCGAAAAAGTTTTTGTATGGGAGAATTTTTTGTCATTACCCATATTATCACCTCATGATATTTCTTTTCTCATTATATGCTTTTGGTTAAAATGGGTTACAAAAACTTATACACTTTTATCTTTTTAGTTATTTATCTATTGAAATTAAATTTGTAATATGTTATAGTATGATATATGTTTTCAACTTATGAAGAGAGTGATTAAAAATATGGAAAGGCAAAAAACTGAATATCCACGCGGATTTTTCGATACTAAAAAGTTCATAAGGTTTTTCTTTGTTTCCATTATTTTTACCATAGGGGCAACTATTGCTCTTGCAGGATTATTCCTTAAGGGAAACAATTTGGAAAACCTTTTATATTATGCCAGAGTTCCTATGAGTGACGGAAGTACTCAGGCAGTAAAAAACTGTATTGAATTCTGTATTCCTACTGCTATTTCAATATTTATACTTACAAATGTTTTATCATTCATAATTATTCTCAATAAACCGTCAATTATTAAATACTCACGCAAAAATAAGTTTCTGTTCCCGTCAAAACACCTTGCTTTTATTTACAGACACGGTGTTATTTTAGGTGTATTGTTTGTTATCAGCACAGTTTTCTTTTTTGGAAATCAGATAGATGCTTTTTCATATCTCAAAGGCATGATGAGAACAACTAAAGTTTACGAAGAAGAGTATACTCCCCCGCAGGATCAGACTTATCAGTTCCCGAAGAAAAAGAAAAATCTTATCTTTATTTTCCTTGAGTCTATGGAAACATCTTTTGCTTCAGTTGAAGAGGGCGGTTTTATGGAAGAAAACTATATTCCCTATCTTACTGAACTTGCAAAAGAAAACATCAGTTTTTCAGACAAAGAAGTACTTGGCGGTGCACACCCTGTCCCAGGTACAACCTGGACCGCTGCGGCTATGGTTTCGCAGACAAGCGGAATTCCTCTTACTATCCCGATTACTAAATCAAACTTCGGTGACAATAATAAATTTCTTCCCGGTGCATATTCTTTAGGCGAAATTTTAGAAGACGCCGGTTACAATCAGATGCTTATGGTAGGTTCAAAAGCAAGTTATGCAAAAAGACAGGCATATTTTGAGCAACACGGAAACTACCGTATTTTTGACTATAACACCGCAATAGAGCGGGGCGAAGAAGCAGGTTATCTGCCCCCTGACTATTATGTGTGGTGGGGATTTGAAGACCAGAAACTCTTTGATTATGCCAAATCAGAAATAACAAGTATGTATAAAGAGGGAAAACCCTTTAACTTTACAATGCTTACGGTTGACACACACTTCACCGATGGATACAAATGCGAACTTTGTGAAAATAATTTTGACAGACAGTACGCTAATGTTATCCACTGCTCAGACAAACAAATTTATGAATTTATAGAGTGGATAAAACAACAGCCTTTTTACAAAGATACCGTCATTGTTTTAAGCGGTGACCATCTTACTATGGACCACAAATATTTTGACAGAATCGACTCTGATATTAAAGAGAGAGGCAGACGCTCGTATAACTGTTTTATTAACACGGGACTAAGTGATAAACATTCGAAAAACAGAACATTTTCAACTCTTGATATCTTCCCGACAACACTCGCATCTTTAGGCGTTACATGGGGAAGTGATTCTCTGGGTCTTGGCGTTAATCTTTTCTCGGGAACACCGACTTTATGTGAGCAAAAAGGTCTTGATGAGTTTTCATACCAACTTGCATCAGGTTCAAAATTCTACGGCGATTATATAATTGATAAAAACCTTACAGACTCTGATATAAGAGAAGGCTTTGACTCTGACGTAGGACCATCTGCTGACCTTAATATGCCAAGCAGTGCTGAAGATAAATAATAAATACAAAAACAAAAAAGGAACTGAAATTTCAAATTTCAGTTCCTTTTTTTATTTAAGAATATAAACTTAAAACATATTCTTTTATAGAATTATAATCATTTCTGCACTTTTCTTCTATCACAGCATCAAGTATTTTCTTCATTGTTTCCCCTATTTTTTTACCCTTAGGGATACCGAAAGAAATAAGGTCATCTCCTTTAACTGCAAGTTGGTTTATTCTTACGCAGAAATTTTCATCTTTTTGTCTATCAAAGCACTTTATAAACTCGTCAGAATTAAAGTTTTCATCAAATGTCTTTAATATATCGCAAAGACAAAGCATTTCGTCATCAGAAAGTTCACTCATAAGTTTTCTTACCAAAATTTTATCAGGATTTATTTTTTTACCGTAATATGAGCAAATCTTCATCACAAAATTCAAAGTGTCTTTATCAGGCTTTAAACTGTTCATAAATTCTGATACTGCTTTTTCACCAAAGCCCCATAAAAGTGCGGTAAGTCTGTATCTATAATCGGGAATTACAGAGGATAACTTCGAAGCATTATTTAAAAACAAAACCTTATCTTTTGAAACTGACTCAAAAAGATAAAAAAAGATTTCTGAGTATTCTCCGATTACTGAGTCTGCTTTTTTTCCGCAAACAAGTTTTTTCAGTTCTGCATATATTCGCTCTGCTGAAATGTTTGAAAGAAGATGCATTTTTTTGTGAATTGACTCAGATGTACCCTTATGAATATCAAATGAAAGGCACGATGAAAACCTTAGTGCTCTAAGTATCCTGAGTCCGTCTTCCGAAAAGCGCGTATCGGGGTCTCCAACGCATCTTATTATACCTTTTTCAAGGTCGTTTTGAGAATCAAACATATCAACGACGCCGTCTTTATGATTATAGGCAAGTGCATTTACGGTGAAATCACGCCTTGAAAGGTCTTCTTTTAAATTTCTTGTAAAAGTAACCTCTGACGGTCTTCTGTTGTCAATATAGTCACCATCTATGCGGTATGTTGTTATTTCAACGTTTTCACCGTCGGAAACCACAGTTACAGTACCGTGTTTAAGTCCCGTTTCTATTATGCGGAAGTCTTTAAAAACACTCAGCATTTCATCAGGCGTTGCGCTGGTTGTAATGTCAAAATCGTGAGGCGCAATCCCCATAAGAGCATCACGAACACAGCCACCTACAAGGTAGCCTTCATATCCGTTTTTATAAAGAATGTCTAAAACTTTTGTTATATGCTCTGGGATTTGCATATTTTTGCCCTTCTTCAAAATATATATTCACAAGTTATATCTCAAGATATGCACCCTGATCTATAAGAACCCGTTGAAGTTCTTTAATGTCTACATTATGATAATTTGAATCATTTTTCGATGCAAGATATGCCCCCACTCCACCCGCATGACCTATGGCTCCTGCCATTGGCGATACTCTGAGTGCCCCTACTGCTTCAAATTCTGCCGAAATACATCTGCCGACAGTTATGAGATTATCAACTTTATCATTTGTAAGAGCACGATATGGGACTGAGTACATTGTTCCCCACTCAAATTTTTTGATTCCGTCAGGAATTTCGTTTTCTTCGCCTTTTTTAAGCGAATGAATATCAACGGGATATCCGCCGTGTGCAATAGTGTCTGAAAACTTTTTCTCACTTGCAAGGTCCTCGGTTGTAACAGTATAGGTCCCGACAATCTGACGGCTCGACCTTACTCCAATCTGGGCACCTGTTCTTACAAGATAAGAATTCTCAAACCCGGGACATTCGTTTTTCAGGAATTCTTCAAGTTCTCTTACTTGCTGACGCCCTATGCGTTCTGCATCGGAATGTTCATAGATATCGATAGGGTTAAGGCCCTGAACACGTGTAGAATTTATAATTGCTTCATTTGGATTTAACGTTTCGAATACAAGTATCCATTCACGGTCAAATGAAATTCGTCCCTCGCTTTGTGCTTTTTTAAAACGGTTAGCATATACGTGGAATGACATTTTAGGTGCCTTGTCCCAGAAAGAAAGGTCTGTTCTGTGTATTGGCATAAATTCTTCAGGTTCTTCCCTGGTCATTTGCTTAAGTCTGGCAAAATCAACATTTGCCATTTTCATAACAAGTGTCATCGGCTGGGTAAGACCGTCTTCTTCTCTTCCAACTTTCACATCAACTCCCGCCATCATAGAAAGAGTTGCATCACCCGTTGCATCAATATACACTTTTGCGGATAAATCCATAAGACCGTTTGGAGTACACACTGTGATGCTTTCTATTTTTCCGTCTTTTACATTTGCTTTGGCTATCATTGTATGATAAAGCACTTTGCATCCTGATTCGGCGGTCATATCATCAAGTTCAGACTTTAAAGCATCAGAATTAAACGGTGTAACAGTATAGGTTGTTCCTGTGGTGTCATAAATATGTCCCGTGGATTTGCCTTTTTTGTAAAGTCTTTGTATGAGTTCGTCAGTTATTCCCCGAATAACTTGTTTATCACCTGCGTGAAATGTCATCATCGGACCCACTTCACAGGAAGCAAGTGTTCCGCCAAGCGATGCATTTTTTTCGATTATAAGACATCTGGCACCAAGTCTTGATGCACTGATTCCTGCAATAGCACCAGATATGCCTCCGCCTATTATTATGACATCATAATCCATTGTTTTCACCTCACACAAGTCTGATATCAGTGGTTTGAAGAAGTTAGATTTGGCTTTGGTTTTCCCAAAACCGTGATTGGTTCTTTATTAAATATTTCAGATGCATTTTTGAGGAAATCTGCACAAGTAAGGTTTCTATCCCTGATTATTGTAGGAAGAGCACCAAAGGCAACCTCATAAAGCCATATTCCCTTGTACCCCACTTCTTTCAGGGCATCATATATTCCATACCAGTCATTTATGCCCTCGCCCGGGAGCCAATGGCGTTCGTTTATAAAGTCATAGTCCGAAATATGAATACTTGCTATGCGGTCTTTAAAATGATTTATATAATCAATGGGTGTGTCTCCCAAAAGAAAATGGTTTGTATCCATACAAACTTTTATGTCAGATGAAAGGCTTACAAGTCTTTCAACCTCGTCTGTTGTGGCACCAAGGCAAACGGGAGGAAGATTTTCAACTAAAATGCTTGAGCCCTCTTTTTTGGCATATTTTGAGAGTGTTGCAAAACTCTCTGAAGCAAATGACAATTTGTCATTTACATCATTTTCGTTATTGCGGTCAGGTCTTCCGCAAGAATGAACTATAAATTTATCTATGCCAAGGCAGGAAAATTTTTTGATAAGTTCTTTGTAATATGTAACAGCATTTTGCCTTTTATCTTTTTCGGGTGAGGAAACATCTACCTCTTCCCAGGGGTGTATGGGAAGATGAAGAGACCATATATTAACGCCTCTTTGGTCAGCATATTTTTTAAAAGAAGCCCAATCATAAGAAGCATAATTTTCACGACTCGTTGATATTTCCATATGTTTCATGCCGCCTGCAGAGTATGTATCCAAAAGTTCAAAATTTTCATCTTTTCCTGTTGTGGAAAGCCCTACCTCAAACATAGGTATGTCCCCTTTTTAAAATTATTTTTCGAAATCAACATAGGTGATTTCTGTTGATGGAATCTGAAGTTCCACAGACTTTTCTTTATATTTTACAATTGCATTGTGAGCGATATTCATATCGGTGTTTAAAAGGAATATACGGTATGTTGTATCGTCTTCATAAACTGCAAATCTTACTCTGTCGGAAGATATAACTTTAATATCGCATCTTCTGTGAGTTGCGTTAAGAATGCCTTTTACAAGTAATTTATAAATCGAGAAAACTCCGGGTGCTCCGGGGTATTCATCGGTGCACATAAAGACAACCTGTCCTTTGCCGTATTGATTTTCAACAACAACCGGCGCTTCGTTTTTGAAATCTTCAACTGTTGAGCAGAACCATTCTGAAAGAACAACAGTTTTCTTGCAGGTTGTAGGATTGATAACGCAGTAATTGGTATAGCCGTTTGAACCTATGGGGTCAATCATTGATTCTTCATGGTTAACTGCTCCGGGGTAAAGGTCTTTTTCAGCGATACTTTCTCTTGCAAATTTGTAGCCTTTATTGGAACGGAATTTTCTGCCTGTGAGTTCAAGTCCAAGGAAGTCTTCCACTTTGCCGTTTTTAATAAACGGACCGTCACTTCCTCTTGCTACTGATGTCTTCATATGAGCAGCACTTATGAGAAGTTTTCCGCCCTGGGCAACATATTTTTTCAAGTTATCATAAATTTCATCGGTCATTGTGTTCCAACCCGTGAAAATGAGCCAGTCATACTGTTTCATTGATTCAAGTGATGCTTCGGCAGGAAGCACATCATACTGACCGTATGCAGGAGCGTTACTGTAATCGCAGTCACCGTAGTTTGTCTGATAATGCCAGTCGCATGTACGGTAAACATCGTCTAAAATTTTATAGGAGTGCTCAGCAGGTCCATAGCCGTATTCTTCTCTTGAGTGCTGTCCCCAAATTGAACTTGTAACACCGCCGTATGCCATAGAGTGTCCTGAATAGCCGTCAAGATGTCCGTTTATAAATGCAACTTTTGCAATCGGACCTTTTGCAAGACGTTTATTTTCTTTTATGTATTTATCGAATTTTTCAACTTCGCCTCTCACCATCTGACAATAAGGGTGAGAATCATCGCCTTCTACACCATATGAACAAACTGCTTCATATCCGCTTTCAATAAATACCATATTTGCTCCTGTCAGAAATGCGTTTTTATACATAAGACCAAGTCTTTTTGCTTTTAAAGGGTCTTCGTGGCGAACACCTGAATACCACTCGTGAGCAAGGTATGTTGCAAATTCTTCTTTGTCATATCCCCTTGCTGCACCACGTGTAAATGCAAGTATATGGTCAGGGTTTCCGAGGAAAAGTTCACAGCATGCCATATCAAGACCCGCCTCAAGACCGTATTTTAAAAGTGTGTGTGATTCTATTGCAAATGTATTTTTTATGCCGAGTTCTTTGTCTATATCATTGTAGTAAGAAATGAATTTAATAAAGTTATCTCTGCCCTCTTGCATATCAAGGATTTTTTTACCTGACAGTTCATTAAGAGGATGGTCTTCCTTTTTAATTGCAGAGAAATGAGATTCGGCTGTCATACGGATATTGCATCCAAGTTCGCCGAATGAATCGCCTATGAAATACTCTCCTGCTATATCATAAAGATTTTTGACAATTTCTTTACTCAAATGGCTTTTTTCGCCTTCCGGTGCCATTCTTGCACTGTAAAGGAAACAGAAATATATCTTATTTTCTTTGAAATATCTTGCCCATTCATAATAAATTTCAGGGTCGATAAGTTCCTTGCATGAAGTTCTTATCATCGCAAGTTTACAGTCTTTGCCGTATTTTTTGAACTCATTCATAAAAAGTTTTGGGTCACGGTTATGTTCACCATAATGAAGTCCTGTTACGCAAAAAGTTTTATCCATAATTAGTTCTCCTTTTATTTCAGAAATCAGAATGCAAATTTAAATGATTTTGCCAAAGTTACAGAGCCGAAAGTATCTTTAACATTCGGTCCTGTGAGATTTTCGCCGTCATAGCCGATATTTCAATCTGCCTCAGATTGTTATTTTCCCCGAATCTATGTCATAAATAACCTTTGCTATTGCATCTTCAAAGTTACTTACAGTTACAAGGTCAGCAGATTCAAGTGCCTTTTTACTTGCATTTGAAACAGCAATTGCAAGATGTGCAGTTTCAAACATTGTAACATCATTATCATAATCACCTATGGCGATGGTTTTTTTGATATCTATACCAAGGTAATTACAAAGATTGGTAATTGCCGTCCCCTTTCCTATACCTTTGGGAACAATCTCATACAAATATTTTTCGGATCGGATGAACTCAAATTCGTCTGCATTTTTATGTCCTTTTAAAAGTGCTGATAATTTTTTTATCTCACCGGGGTCTTCGACACCGAAAAGAATTTTTGCAATCGGTTCATCAATGCACGTGTATTCACGTACTGTATTAGGAAGTCCTGTCACATCCCTGAAATGTTTCATAGTCGCATTTTCTCTGCAGAAATAAGTTGCGTAGTAGGTGTTGACCTGAATACCGAGATTGGAAAAACTTTCATCTGCCAATCTGACAAGTTCTATAACGCTATCGGGCATTTTGGATTTACATACATAATCACCCGCATCCCAGTCATAAAGTCCTGCTCCGTTTACACATCCGATGGGTGCATTAGGGTGTACCGCTTCAACTATATAGGAAATATAATTGGGCATTCTGCCCGTAACTATTGTGAATCTTCCGCCTTCAGACTTGAAATATTCTATCGCATCGATATTTGCTTGTGATATTGATTTATCTTTATTTAAAAGTGTACCGTCAAGGTCGGTACAAATGAGTATTCCGTCAAATTTTCCCATATAAAAAGCCTCTTTTCTGGTGTTATGAAGTATAGAAAAACATACATTTTTATTATATATTAAACCTATATTAAAGTCAACCGAAAGTAAGGTTTATTCATAGAATTTTTTGCGGTATGCAGTAGGTGAAATTCCTATCCTTTTTTTGAAAATTCTGGAAAAATAGTAGAGCGTTGAAAATCCGTTTTCCAATGCTATTTGCGACATATTTTTATTTCCGCTTTCAATCATTTGTTTTGCTTTGGAGAGTCTGTGATTTATAAGGTCATTTACAGGAGACTGACCAAAATATTTTTTATACAGAAACAAAAACTGTGATACTGAAAATGTATTAATATTTGCCATTGTTTCTAAAGTCCAGTTGTTCTTGTAGTCCTTAAATATTCTGTTTCGGATTTCAAGCATAATATTGAACTCTTTATTGTTGGTATAACCACCCGTAGTATAACTGCTTCTTACGACTTCTATAAATAGATTTGTTACTAAGTTTTTCAAACGGAGTTCTTTGTAAGGTAAAAGTTCTGCAAGTTCATTATGTATATCGTTCATTATATCGGTAATGGTAGTTTTTGAAAAAAGAGGTACTATAACGTCGGTTAATATGTTCATTTCATCACAAATACGGTCTATATACTCCCCTTTTATATACATCCAGTCATTTATAAATCCTCGTTCAGAATCATTTATGCCCGAATGATAGCAGTCTGAATTAGGTTTATACAAAATATAACTGTAGGGCGAACCGTTTTTTATACCGTTTTTTGTTGCACTTTCAAACTCTGTTTTAAAAAAAAGAAAAAGATAGCAATCTTCATATAAAGGGGATTTTCCACTGAAAACATAACCTTTATCATTCTTTTGGTTTGTACCGCAGTCAACAATACTGAAATCACTCATATTTTTTTATTCCTTTTGCATTTTATTTAAGATTTTGTAAATAGTCAAAAATATATTATCTATCTGTATTCTACTACTGTTTTTGACTTTTTGTCAACAAAAGAAACCTAAAAAACCGTGAGATAGTGCAAATAATTGCATAAGAATGTACATTTACTTTTAAATGTGGTATGTTAGAATCAAATTATAGATAATTATTTCCTGTTATTACGGAGGTTTACTATGAATGTAAAATTTGACAAAATCAAAAACGGCATTATTCATGTTCAGGTAGGGACAAACGGCGAGTATGGTCAGACACTCCTTACCAAATATGGTTTTTTCTTTGATGAAGAAATAAGAGAAAACTCAAACGATAATTTCACAGTTAACAATGACGGAAACACCATTTCTTTTACTGACGGAAAAAAAGACCTTTCAATGAACATTTCAGGTTTCAGAGATGCTGATTTTACAGGCAAAGGTTTCAGCGTAAAAATAGATGTTGACGAAGACGAAAGATTTTACGGTCTCGGCGATGAAACAAGGGAAGCCACAATGAAAAGAGGCAGAACTGCTACTATGTGGGTATCCAATGTAACATCGTACGGACCTATCCCTTTCCTTTACAGTTCTAAAGGCTGGGGTATACTTGTAAACTCTACATACCGTCACGAATATGACCTTGCTGTGACTGATAATGACAAAATCGAAATCAAATCACCTAAAGGCTGTCTTGATTTTTATGTATTTATGGCAGACTCTATGAAGGATATCATTGACCTTTACACCCAACTTACAGGAAGACCTATTCTTATGCCAAAATCAGCATATGGACTTGTGTTTGTAAACAACGAGGAAGAAGGCGCAAGAGATATGCTTGAAAACTGCTACAACTTCCGTCGTGAAGATATCCCCTGCGACATTATGGGACTTGAGCCCGGTTGGATGAGCAAACACTACGACCTTACAACCAATAAAAAATGGGACGAGGGCAGATTCTATATTCCTTACTGGGAACCCATCAACTATTCAGGCACATGGTCATTTTTCTATAATTTAAGAGAAATGGGATTTGACCTTACTCTCTGGCTCTGCTGTGACTATGACCTTTTATGGCATGAAGAAAACGATTTCCTTAAAACAGAGAAAAATTCTTTTGAAGGTGCGGCTATCACTGACGAACATCTTATAAACAACGCTACTTTATCTGATCAAGTTACAGTTCAAGGCGAATGTTGGTTTGAACATCTCAAAAAATTTGTTGATCAGGGTGCAACAGGATTTAAACTTGATGCTGCAAGACAGGTTTTAGAGCACCCTGACAGACTCTGGGCAGGAAGATATACAGATGATGAAGTTCATAATATTTACGGTCTTATTTATTCAAGACAGATGAAAAACGGTTATGTTGACTACACAGGCAGAAGACCTCTTGTTTATACACCTCACCTTTATGCAGGTACACAACACTATGCTACAACATGGGCAGGTGACACAGGCGGACTTGACGATACACTCGGTTATATTCATAATATGTCGCTTTGCGGACACACAAATACATCTTGCGATATGGATATTTCAAGAGAAGATTCTATGCACTTTGCATTCCTTCTCCCATGGACACAACTTCTTGCGTGGAGAAACTGGCATCATCCGTGGTTCCTCAGCGATAAGAGAAAAGGTATGATAAGAGATTATTCCAAACTTCGTTCTTCACTTTTCCCCTATATCTATTCTTATTCTTACAAAGCAACAAAGACAGGTCTTGCCGCAATAAGACCTCTTTGTCTCCAGTATGAAGGAAATAAAGAATATGATAATGTTCTCAACACATATATGTTTGGCGACAGTCTACTTATTGGTTCATTTGATATGAATATTACTCTTCCCGAAGGCAGTTGGTATGACTACTTTACAGGCGATATTTATGATGGCGGTCAGAAAATAAGTTATAATGTTCCCGATGGTAAAGGCGGTGCGCTCTTTGCTAAAATGGGTTCTGTGTTTGTTACTCAATCACCCAAGAGCCACATTAAATCAGAAGATGCTGACGAATACAAAATTAACATCTTCCCTGGAAGCGACGCATCATTTGACCTTTATGACGATGACGGTAAAACATTTGATTATCTTGAAGGCAAAATTTCTCTTACAAGAATGGATGTTACAAATACAGGCAGTGGCTTTGACCTTACAATTACAAAGGTAAATGACACATATAAACGCGAAAGAGAAAATTCTCTTGAAATTGTTGTGTATGCATCTGCTTGTCCTTCAAAAATTGTATGCGGAAACGAAGAAATAGGATTTGAATATGATGAAAGTGCTAAAAAAGTATATGTTAAACTTGGAAAATCACTCGAAGATATTGACACAAGCATAAAATACGAATTCATATTCTAAGGAGAAATTTATGAATATAAAAACAAAGTGTCTTACAAGAGAAACACCTCTTTTTTCGTGGACTCTAAAAGACTGCGCAGACAAAATGCAAAAGGCATACAGAATAGAAGTTTTTCAAAACGATATGTCTCTTATATGGGATTCAGGACTGATTGAGTCTGATGAATGCGTGAGAGTTAAATACGAAGGTGATTCGCTTAAAGAAAGTGAAAGATATTTTTGGCGTGTAAGTGTTACTACCGAAATTTCGACTTATGAAAGTGAACTCACATCATTTATAGCCTGTCTTTATGATACTGATAACTTAAAGTGGATATGTACAGATAAAGATATATGGTCCCCTATTATTCATAAAGAGTTTGATGTGGAAGAAATTTCTGACTCGGCAGTTCTTAACATCTGCGGACTTGGATTTTTTGAAGTTTACATTAACGGGAAAAAAGTGTCTGACCATCTTATGAGTCCTGTAAGAACAGATTATGCCGATGTTGAATATCTTGACCCACAGTTTATGCAGCATTCGGCTATTACAAGAAAGAGTCTTAAGTATCTTACATATGAAATAAAAGACTATCTCAAAAAGGGTAAGAATAAAATTTCTGTATGGCTATCGGGCGGTTGGTTCAAGCAAGATTATGCCTGTGGCGGACGGCTCAAATACACAGATGCACCAAAACTCTTTTTCAAG
>JAZQDA010000040.1:0-6101 GCA_045546535.1 Clostridia bacterium
ATCAAGTTCAGTTTCAAGCAAATAATTATACATTCAAATTATCCTTTATAAAAGAAAATATTATATCAAGATTTTCATCTGAATACTCTATTTCAGATGAGTATGCTCTTGAAATCTCAACTATATCTTCAAAATTTTTATCAGTATGAGTGCAGTACAATAAATATATGGTCATAACACTTAAAAGAGCAAACTCAATGCGTACACGTATATCATCATAATTTTGCGATGACGGAATGTGTCTGTATAAAAAATAGTGAAAAAGTCTTTTAAAGTATCTATTATCCTCACTGGGTAATATTTTCGGTGAACATTCTGACAAAAGTTTTGAAACAAGAGGTTTCCATGTTTTTTCAAGATTTTCAAGAGTTAAAAGAAGTGAAATGTATTTTTGGAAAACTGTTTGGGGTTGAAAAAGAGAAAATTCATTCGTTAGTTTTTCTATTATATCCGAAACTTTTTGATGTTTTAGCACAAGTGTAAAAACATTTTGGCGGACAGAGAGAAGTTCTTTTTCAAATTCGGTGGCAATTTCATTTTCACAATCATCATCCAAAACAATAAGTTCGTTGTCATCTGAAGAAAGAATAATACGTGCTGCCTCTTCACAGCAAAGACCTACACCTATTTCTGTGTGATCAGTAAAGTATGACCTGAACCTTGGGTGGTCAGTGCATATATCACATAAATATTCTTCGCCAAGGTCTGATATGATTTCACAAAGTCCGTTTGAATCTAAAAAAGGACAGCATTTATTTTCTGAAAGTATGAAACTTGCACCTGTTTCACTTACATTTATCGATGATTTAAGTTTGTCACCCATCTTTGATTTTAATGAATCATATATGGAAAGCGAAAAATCATCAATATCAATTTCCCAACCTATACAGCAGTTATGTTTACATTTTGAAGCTATACATTTAAATTCATTATAGTATGCAGGTGATATGGTCTTCATTTTTATCTCCTGTATTTTTATTTAACGAGAACATTTTCGAGTTTATTATTTATGCTTTGCATTTTCAAATCTGTCATCGCAATTATTTCAGCGCACTCTTTGAGTTCTTTTTCGACAGCGGACGGGTTTTTTATATCTTTTTTATATTTCATTTTATGTTCTAAACTTGCCCAGAAATCCATCGCTATTGTCCTAAGTTGAACTTCAACCCTCATTTTTTTCTTGCTGTTGGCGAAAAACACGGGAACTTCCACTATCATATGGTAACTACGGTAACCGTTAGGCTTTGGATTTTTTATATAATCTTTTATTTCCAGAACTGTTATGTCATCTTGCTTTGAAAACATTTCGGCTATCATATATATGTCTTCAATAAAAGAGCAAATAATTCTTACACCAGCAACATCGTTTAACTCATTAAGAATTGAATCCATTGTAAATGGAAGATTTTTTCTTTCGAGTTTATCTATTATACTTACAGGATTTTTAACCCTTGATTTTATCATTTCTATAGGATTTCTTTTGTAAACAACTGAAAAATCATCATTTAAAACTTCAAATTTTGTTCTGACTTCTTTAATAGCACACCCATACATCATCATAAACTGTGAAAAACCTTCTAACCTCTTGATCATATCTTCACGTTCGATGTTGGACGAAAAAACAGGTATTTCATTTCCTATAAAAGTTTTATGGAGTTCTCTTTCGCGATTCATAACTAAACCCTCCTTTGTGTTAAATTATAACATAAAACGACAAATTTGTGAATAGTCAGAAAATAAAATTAACAAAATGTTTATAACTGAAAAATAAGGGTATAATACAAATTAAAATGAAGGAGGTATTTTATGGAATTTAAAGAATCAAGAACTTACGCAAATCTTATGGCGGCATTTTCAGGTGAGTCGCAGGCAAGAAACAAATATACTTTTTATGCAGACAAGGCACGAAAAGACGGGTATATTCAAATTGCCGAGTTCTTTGAAGAAACTGCCAAAAATGAATGTGCTCACGCAAAACTCTGGTTTGACTATATTCAAGGAGGCGAGAGACAGACAGGAGAAAATCTGGTAGACGCAGCAAACGGTGAACATTTTGAATGGACACAGATGTATGCAGAATTTGCATCAGTAGCAAAAGAAGAGGGGTATAATGAAATCGGAGCACTTTTTGAACTTGTTGCTAAGATTGAAAAAGAGCACGAAGAAAGATTTTCGAAGTTAAAAACTAATGTTGATTCAGGTGAAGTTTTTAAAAGAAATTCTGATACAGTTTGGATATGTATGAATTGCGGACATATTGTCGTAGGAGAAAAACCCCCTCTGAAATGCCCTGTATGTAAGAAAAACCAAAGTCATTTTAAAATCAAAGAAACAAATTACTAATAAAAAAGCAATCGCTATGTAGCGATTGCTTTTTTATTAGTAAGAATATCAGAGATTGTTCTGGTTGTTCTGATTATTCTGGTTATTATTTTTATTGTTTTTTTCGTTATTGTTTTTTTGATTGTTCTGATTATTGTTGATGTTGTTCTGTTTGTTTTCGTTTTTATTCAACATTTGAAACACCTCCAAACATATTATTAGCATTCTTTTAAAAAATAATGTATTGAATTTTTTCGCCAAATACTATTTTAAGTTTTGCTTGAATTATAGATACATATATGATATAATAATTCTTGCATATATATTGTTTGTTTTAAACTAAAGGAGATACCGGCAAATATGATTGGCTACTATAACGTATCAGTTATTTTGACATATTTCGGTCTGTGCACGGCGGTTTACGGAATGACTGCTGCTCTTACAGGCGATTTAAAAATTGCACTTTTATGTCTTATGGTTTGCGGTCTTTGTGACATGTTCGACGGAACTATTGCAAGAAGATGCAAAAGAACCGAAGACGAAAAAATGTTTGGTATTCAGATTGATTCACTTTGTGATCTTGTATGTTTCGGTGTATTCCCCGCTATGCTTGGTTACGGAATTAAAAATATTGAGGTAAACGCTTTCGATGTTTTTGCATCTGCTCTTTATGTTCTTGCTGCGATTATAAGACTCGGTTACTTTAATACTCAGGAAATAAACAGAAGTTTCGCTGACGGTTCAAAAAGAGAATATTACGAAGGACTTCCCGTTACATCTGTTGCTCTTTTACTCCCTGTAATTTTTCTTTTAGATGTTTATATTGAGCCACTTGTGAGCATCAAAGTTTACAGTGTTGCACTTCTTTTAATTGCTTTTGCGTTTGTCAGCAAAGTGAAAATTAAGAAGCCGTATATGCACGGACTTATTCTAGTTGCATTTTTAGGTTTGGTAATATTTTTTCTTGTTCTCAAGGAAGGAGATAATATTATAAATGTTACATCAACTTTCCAAATCTTTGCCGGGCCGATTTTTTCTTAAGATTATAACCGCACCTTTCATTTCAAAAATGGCAGGTGCTTTTATGAATTCATCACTTTCAAAGCCTTGTATTGATTTTTTTATTAAAAAAAATAATATTGATATGTCAGAATACAAAAAGGAAAACTGGGAATCTTTTAACGAGTTTTTTACCAGAAAATTAAAAAACGGAAAAAGAAATCCCGTAATGCAGGAAAACATACTTATTTCTCCCTGTGACAGTTTTCTTAGTGTATATGAAATAAATGACGAATCTAAATTTTTAATAAAAGATTCTCTTTATACTGTTTCAGAGTTATGCAAAAACGAAGAAATTGAAAATGAATACAGCGGCGGTATTTGTCTTGTGTTCAGACTTACTCCTACGGATTATCACAGATACATATATCCCGACAGCGGTGCAAAAGGTAAAAACACTTATATTCAGGGAAAACTAAATACAGTAAGACCTCAGATGCTCGGCGTAACACCTGTATACAAAACAAATTCAAGAGAATATACAATTTTAAGAACCAACAATTTTGACAACATTGTTTTTATGGAAGTTGGTGCTCTGCTGGTAGGTAAAATTAAAAATTACCACGAAGAATATAATTTCAAAAAAGGTGAAGAAAAAGGCCTCTTTGAGTATGGCGGCAGCACAATAATAATGCTGCTCAAAAAAGATATTGCCCTGATTGATTCTGACCTCATTGAAGCAACAAATAGCGGTCAGGAAACACGTGTTAAACTCGGCGAGAAAATAGGTGTACGAAAATAAAAATGCATTTTGCTTTATTTTAAAGCAAAATGCATTTTTATTATTTGATTTTTTGAAGAATATAGTCTTCAACATTTATTTTATGTGAATATTTTTTTAAAGTGACATCCGGAGATGATATGAGTTCAAGTTTTTGAGATTTAGTTAAAGTTTTAATAAAGCATTCAAGTTTCGTTGCTTTTGAACGGTCCGAACTTGCCCACACTGACACAATTTCAACAGGGGAATTCGCTCTTGTATACTTGGCGCCTACTCCAGTTTTTGATAAATGCTCCTGAAAACGCCTTTGGACATCAGTGGTAATACCAGTGTAGAGCGTTCCTTTTTCACATCTCAGAATATACGTGTAATACATAACTTTTACCCCATACAAATACTCTGCCGCTAAACGGCAGAGTATTATTTTTAACATTATTCTTTTTGACTTATAAGATTTAAAAATGCTTTGGTTCTTTCATTTTTTGGATTATCGATAACTTCTTCAGGTGTACCTTCTTCTGCAATAACACCATTATCCATAAAAATGATTCTGTCTGATACATTTTTGGCAAAACCAATTTCGTGAGTAACTATTACCATTGTAATGTTTTGCTCTGCCAATGAACGAATAACTTTTAAAATTTCACCTGTAAGTTCAGGGTCGAGAGCAGATGTGGGTTCATCGAAGAAGAGTATCTTCGGTTTTAGTGCAAGTGCTCTTGCTATTGACACACGCTGCTGCTGACCGCCCGAAAGTTCGCACGGATACGAATATAATTTTTCAGACAACCCTACCCTTTCCAGAATGTCTTTTGCCTCTTTTTCAATCTGACTCAAAATTTCTTTTTTGTTTGTTTTATATTCAGGATTTTCTTTAGCAAGAAGTTTTGGGGCAAGTGTTACATTTTCAATTACATTGTATTGCGGAAACAGGTTAAAAGACTGAAAAACCATACCGAAATTGAGTTGAGATTTTCTTATGGCAGATGCGGTTAACTTTTCTTTGTCTTTTGCATCGTAAACGACTTCGCCATCTACAAATATTCTGCCTGAATCTGCTTTTTCAAGAAAGTTAATACATCTTAAAAGTGTAGTTTTACCACTCCCGGAAGAGCCAAGAATTGAAAGGACTTGTCCTTTTTCCATCTCGAAACCTACGCCTTTTAAAACTTCGGTTTTGCCGAACTTTTTGTATATATTTTCTACTTTAAGTATACTCATAGTTCAGCCTCCTTATATTTTGTAATAATCGAGTTTTTTCTCGATATATCCAAATAAAAGTGTTAAAAGTCCGCAGAAAATCAAGTAATATACTGCAGTATAGAAAAGCGGCCAGAGAAGACCTGCTGATTTTATGTATTTTTGAGCATTCCAGATGATTTCATAAACCATTATAATTCTTGCAAGTGACGTATCTTTTACAAGTGTTATTATTTCGTTGCTCATTGGCGGGATTATTCTTTTTACCACCTGCATAAGAACTACTTTGAAAAAGACCTGAACTTTAGTCATACCCAGAACCTGTCCTGCTTCGTACTGGCCTTGTGGTATTGATTCAATTCCGCCTCTGAAAATTTCAGAAAAATAACATGCATAGTTCACTACGAAGGCTAATATAAGTGCGAAAAAGCGTTCAAAAACATGCCAAGTTGCCAACCATTCAATTACAGGACCTGATGCCGCGCCTGAATTAATAAGATCCTGCGCCCATGTGCCCACAAGACCCGGTCCATAGTAGAATACAATGAGTTGAAGCATCAAAGGTGTGCCTCGTATAATCCATATGAAAGTACGGATAAACCACCTTATAATTTTAACTTTGCACATTGAGCCGAAACTTATAACAAGTCCAAGCGGCAGTGCAAAAACAAGTGTAAGGAAAAATATCTGAAATGTTGTTTTAAACCCTTCCAAAAGGTTTAAAGTTACTTGTATAAACATATTAACACCTCATAAAGAAGGCAATAGGCCAATGGCCTACTGCCAAACTTTAATTGAA
>JAZQDA010000041.1:0-8086 GCA_045546535.1 Clostridia bacterium
CAAGCACCCAAAACCACTTGGCGAATGTATTTACTGTTGGCAATATGCTTACTATCTGTAAACTTGCCGACATATTCTTCCCAAGTATCGCACCCGTCAAAAATGTCTCTCGAATAGTGTTTGAGAGCAGAGAAGTTAGCCTTTCGCATATCAATGGAAACGAATACTCCCTTGTCATTCGGTTCAACATAAAGATTTCTCTTGCTAACATCCGCAGGTTTATCGGTTGCCTTGAAACTCTGGTTATTAAATTCCTGAAATGCAGCGTTCTCCTTAATATGAGTAATCATAGAATCTTTTACAGAATTATAATACTCGAAGTAACTCTGCTCATCTGGATAAGCCATCAACTCAATACAGAATTGGTCAAACTTATCTACGCAATCATACAGGATGTCGAGGGCGCAAAGTCTCTCATAAAAATATGGATTATCAAAGACTGCGATGGATAAATTGCAATCCTTGCAGAATCTCTTTTTCAACTGAATTGAGTTTAAAACTTGTTCTCTGGTCATACTCTCAACACTCCATTCTTCATAGAGGTTAAGAATTTTCTCCACATTGACGGATTTACTACCTTTCCGTTAATGTCCTCAACCAAGTCTAAAACCTTATTCATATCAACTTCATCCGGCAGAGAAGTATGGTCTTTGAGGTAATCAAGTTTCCTCTCATACTCGCTTACAATTTCGTAGAACGCATTCGTTGGCTGGCGGTTCTCATCGAGATATTCACCATTTCTAATGCTCATCAAGAAATCGTGTTCTTTCTCACGATAAGTAACAATCTCACGATTTTCAAGAATATCGAAACACATAAGGTAGAGGCGAACAAGGTGCATCATATGCTTGCCTAACTTGTTATGCTCGATTGCCTTTTCGTTTCTCTTGCCGATTTTAGCATAAGATTTGATAATCTCACCCATAGTGTTCATCATACCCTTGTAATCTCTCAAAGGATAGTGATGGAGAAGAATGTCGCAAAAAATCTCTGTATCATAATCTTCTCTCGGAGATTTATCAATATAGAGTTTAATTGCATCTTCCGGCACTTCAAGGAACATAGTCTTGAACTCAACAGAAGCGTGTTCAATGCTTTTGAGGATATGTGCTTCTTGCTGACTCTGGCTCACAAGCCTTGCAGACTTGTTCTCCAATCGTCTCAACTGTGCATTTGCATAACCGCCGAAAGAATAGATTGCTCTTTTGGATAAGAAAAGATGTCTGTTCTCAATCAACTTCTTACCAGCATCGGTAAGATAAATATAATGTTCGGGTTTGAGTCCGAGTATTTCAATAGTGTTGGGATTACAGGAACAAAGAAGTTTCACAATCTTGTCAAGAGAGTAAACGGTTGTGTCGGTGTCTACATCGACTACCTGCTCAAAATCACCACCGGTAAGAATCTCTCTTTTGGTTCTTGTTGCGATACCTCTAATATCCACATCAGAGTTTTCATTGTTTGTTCCGTATGCGTGACTGCCCCCGAATCCGAGAAGAATAATATTGCTGCCAAGATTTTCATTCTCACGAAGGAAATCATATTCCTGCGATTTTAACATTGTTCCAATGTCCTTAACGCTCATATTCTAACCTCGCTTTCTTGATTACGTACCTATTATACCTCCGATTTATAGTTATGTCAAGAGGTTTTTATAAATTATTTTTAGATTTTTTAATTGCGAACAAAGTCCTCGTACCACTCTGTAAAAATCTCATACAGACGATGGAAAATAAACAGCAAGAGCCAAATAGGAAGAAGCAACCATTGAACTATTCTCCTTGCCGCAATAATGCAGCAATATTGAAATTTGGAAATCTTCTTGGTTCTTCCGTAGTGTTTGACAATTCTGTTATAGCCTTCCTCATCAGTCTTAAAGGCAGAGAACTTATCTCTCACATAAATTTCATCTGTTCCCATATAGTAAACCTTTCATTATATGTAGATAAAACAGTAATTTTATTGTCATTTTATCGTGCCACAGAGGGCAAATTCCAAAAGTTTAAGGGCAAGTTGCTTTGCCTGTTCTCTTGTAATGTGCATTCTCGTGGTAAACGACACTTCTTGCGGAACAGGATATTCAATCCAACCACAAGGCTCTCCAAGGAAATTGTGCGGAGCATCTTCCTCTTTTATCACTCCGAGCCTAATAGCATCGGTTGTCAAAATTCTCGGTTCTGCATCTTCAATTCCCAGCCATACACATTCAGCGGTTGAAGCCGAACTCATCTGCAAGGAACACTTCTTATTATAATGGTCAAGGAACAACAATTTCCCGAAACCTCTTTTTGTAGTTGTTTCGGCAAACACTAATCCTTTATTCATATTCCTTGTATCTTTAATTTCATTCAACACAGTACCACTCCTGTCCGGCATTAAATTCATCTTTCTTATGTAACATAGTTCCAATTTTCTGCTCTGCTTCTTCGGCAGTCATAGCAGTTCTCTCGAAGGTACTATTTGCAGCATCAACACCAAGAGCCTTGCTGTATGGGTCTTTGAAGTTTACCCAATCATCACGCTCCTGCTCGGTCTGAAATGCTGCAATGTCTGTCTCACCAATATCCTTATAAGTTGCGTAGTACATAATCAATTCTCCTTTACCTCTTGACATTTGAGAAAATTATCTATATAATATAGAAAAAGTCGGTCATATTTTCTCGACTGAACACAGTATATCAGAAAATATTCTCATTGTCAATACTTGTTTTAGAAAATTTGACCGTTGCGGAGGAAACTATTATGGAATCTATCTTGTATCATCGTATAAAGGAATTATGCTCACAGAAAGGAATTACCATCTCCAAATTGGAGTCCGACTTGGGATTCGGCAATTCTTCTATCAAGAAGTGGGAAAAGGTAAGTTCTCCCTCTGTGGATAAGATTGTCAAGGTAGCAAGTTACTTTGATGTTTCTGTTGACTACCTGCTCGGCAGAACTGATATTGTCGGCTCTGTTTCCGAAATTATTGGAGACGAGGACATTATCTCTTTCCAAAGAGCAAGACAGAAGATGACACCGAAAGATAGAGAGCGAATGATGCAAATGCTCAAATTAGGTTTTGAGTACGCATTCAGGGAGGATAACGAAGATTAAATGATTAGATATACCTATGTGAATAATCAGGTATTGAACATATACTCTATGATGCCGACGATTAAATTCCCTCTTGATGTCAAGGAAGTTATTCGTTACATACCTAATTGTAGATATATGTCTTACCAGCAGTTTGCAAAAATCAATCAATGTTCTATTGATGATATTGTTCAGATTTGCGAAAGTAAGTCCGGCTGCACTCACTATGATATTATGAACGATAGGTACTTGATTTTGTGTAATCAGTCAACCGCTGACAACAATAATATTGGCAGACAACGATGGACTTGTGGACACGAAATCGGACACGTCGTTTGTAATCATCATACGATTTCGGCTTATGAGAAACTTTCGGAGAATAGTCTGTTGCAAACTACTAATCCTGAATACGAATCCGAAGCGGATTATTTTGCCGCAACCCTTTTAGCACCGTTTCCTCTGTTTAAACTTTTGAACATTAAATCTGCCATCGACATTCAAAACACATTTGGTCTTTCCGCAGAAGCATCGCTTTATAGATATAAGCAATATCTCAAATGGCTTAACACCAGAGTTAAGACTTCTTGGGAAAATGATATGATAAGACTTTATAGGCAGAAGAATATTTAACCATTCATTTTTAATCATCTCACGGAGAAACTAACCGTGGGGTGATTTTTTTATGAAAGAACAAGAATACAAGCATATCCGCAATTTAGCGTGGGATTTATTGATTGATGCAAACATTTCGCAGTTGCCGGTTGATATAAGTGCAATCGCAAATATTTATAACTTGCAGCACCTAATTGACAACTCTAAATCCCTATATGAGAATACTCTTTCTGTTTCTGAAGGTATCTTGAAAATCTTCGGAATGACTAATCCTGAATTCACAAGATACCTTGCAGTCAGAATACTTGCTCCTATGATAGTTTTCAAAGAGTTGGGTATTAAGTCAGCGGAAGAATTATGTAAGTTATCCGGGCTTCCGGCAGACTTGGCAAATCAGCGATTTAAGCGATTTGAAATGCTCTTATCGAGAAACGCCTTTCAAACTTCTCGTCTTGAAACTATTGTCTTATCACAATTTCGTCAATGGATAAGTAGTCGTTAATCCTTATTCAAAAGTACCGAGATAGAAGATTCAAGGGTCAAAAACGGGCGCACACCGAGGGAACCGCCACAGTCACACCAGATAAGAAAGCCGTCGGAATTGACAAAGCAAACGCGACGAGAGTAATCATTGCTCGGAGTGGATGCAGGAGTAATAAGCCACCACCAATCAGGATAGTTGGGCTTCAAGCCGAGGATTTTGTGATATTTCGCATACTCTGCGGAAGTCAAAAGGCTTACCTTATCGGTGCAAGTGCCGTAGTCATCCAAACCATCGAGAGAAGTGAGGTCTCTATCCATAGTGAGAATATTCTTCTCTCCAATGATGGCTGCAATCTTCTTGAAATACTCGTTGTTAAGTGTCTTGCGGATAGGAGATACCTTCCAGTCGGAATTGTCACCAAACTTCACATCGCAGTAAGCAAATTCCTTGGCAATGACTCTCGTTCCGTTCTCGGTCTGCTCCAACACAATAAACACTTCATCTCCGATTTTGAACTCATCCTTGGGTTTGAGGTCGGAGAGTTTTACGCCATTCTTTGCCATAAGAATAGCATCGAACCAGCCTTTCTGGTTAGGGTCAACATCAATGATAACCTTGCCATCTGCAACAGTTACCTTGTCAATATCAATAGAAATATTCATTCCCATCTTAACATTTCCTTTCTTTTTCTTTGACTTAAAAAACATATATCTTTCCTCAAATCTATATTAAGAAATGCGCTGTTTTGCGATTTCGTAATAATGGTTATCAATCTCGATACCGATAAATTGTCTACCGAGATTCTGACAAGCAATGCCAGCACTTCCAATACCCATAAAGGGGTCTAACACAACACTATTCTCTTTTGATGAATTGCTGATAAGGGTCTCCATAAGAGCAACCGGCTTTTCTGTGTCGTGTAAGTTCTTACCGTCCTCACCTTTCATCTTGACATTAGGAACGGAAAGTATATCGCTCGTACCGCAGTTGTTGATTTTCACACCTTTACCTTTGCGGAAGAAAAGAATGTATTCAAATTGGGACATATAATACTGACCCATAATCTTGTTTCCTTTATCCCACACAAGGGACTTGATAAAATGGAAACCATAAGGCTTAATGCCTTTCTCCTTTTCTTCGTCTGTTCGCAAGTCGGTAAAAGTATTCAGCATATGTATGAGGTTGATATGGTTAGTCATCACGTAGCAATGGCTGCCGTCTTTCAACACTCTATAAAATTCAGGTGCGTATTCGGAACAATCAATATTGTTATGGGCGAATACTTGACCTTTCTTGTTTATATCTTTCTGCAACATACCGCCACTGTTTCCGGCACTTCCTCTCGAAGTCACTCTATAAGGTGGGTCTGTCACAATTAAATCTATGCTCTCATCATCAATGCGTTTGAGTTCTGCGATACACTCACCGCATATCAGATTTGGCAGGGGGGGTCTTAATAAACATATTTATCTTTTCCTTTTATGGTTTTTCTTTAAATCCACTGCTCTGTCATACTGTTCTCCTAAACAGTTGGTGATTTATCTAAAATCAATGCCTTGTCTGCTATGTACTCTGTATTTATAGTGTTGAAATATTGACCTATCGGTTTAACGATATAAACAATGGGATTGCCGCCATACTTCTTACACGCTTTCTTGGCGTACATAGATGCAGACAAGATTGATGTTGTAAAGAAAACCTTATCTGTGTACTTCTTTCTCCAATCTTCTCTTTTGATGTCTGTCATTACTGGAGGTAAAAGCACTTTCTTTATAGGGAACAAGTCGGTTGTTCCGTGATAAAAGGTTCTCATTCGGTCTCCGAAATCAAGGCATTGCCACAAGTAATTCTGTCGCTATCTTCTTCCTTGCTCGGAACAAAGACAATTACATCCCAGCCTTCAGCAACCAACGGCTGCTCAAACTCTCTGTAAACATCATAATCTGTATAAGAAGTTGTAACATCGAAACCATTGGTCACTGCGGAATTGGTCTCGTGAATAGGCGTAATTTTGACAATGAACTTATTCTTGTCAAACAATTCAGAAAGGCGTTTTGCATCGAGGATTGTATGAGCAGTAACCGCAAAATTCAAAGTGTACTTTCTGCCCTTTGGCATAGGCAACTTTGCAGCCAAAGCGGAAATTTCATCAAGGCTCAAACTCATACCATTAAACTGGTCATTTCTCTGCTCATCGTCTGTGCTGTTGATGCTGAACTGCAATCCGGCTTCTCCGTTGTATTCCTCATTCTTAATGTCGCACCACTTCAAGATGAATTCTTCAAGTCGCTTATTAGACTTCGGCAACATCGTGGAAACCACAGGATGAATTGTCTTTGCTTTGATATAAGAATTCACGAGAGGTCTCAACATCTTGCTTGTGAATTCAAGCACATTTTCGTTGAATGTCGGCTCTCCCATTCTCGCAAAGTGAACATTGAATCTGTCCGTATGGTCTACGGTCTCTCCCTGAAGGATTGTCTGTACTTCGTAGATTAAATCTGCAACAGTAGCATTTCCGTGGAAGCCAAATCGGGGGCAATCACAAAACTTACACTTCATAGGACAACCCTTTTGAGTGCTGACTGTGGCTACCCACTTATCAGTCAGGTCAACCTCTGTGTTTGCTACTCCGTTAATTTCTTTATGTAAGCCGAGAAAATCAGCCTTGATATTGTTTTCTTTGCCGTAGTCACCAACCGTCAGAAACTCTAACTGGCGGTCAGTATCTACATAAATCTTGCCGGTATGTGTTTTTACAATCTTCATACTCTCACCTTAAATCTTTACTGTGTATTCAACTTTCTTGAATCGCTTTCTTCTGTGAGGTTTAATTCCAAACAATTTCATCGTCCACTTTGGTGGTACTATCAAAAGGTCAATAATCATTGGTCTAATAATGCAGTGAATAACTTCTTGATTAGTCACATCAGAATCAATAACAACATTATTTGCTCTATGACCTCTTGCATTTTCAGTTGCAGGAATAACCCTTATAAAACTACCATTTTTGAAACAGACCAGAACTTCATTTGAATTACACTTCATAAGTCCGATATTTCTTCTGACAAACCAACTGTTCTTACAGAAGCATTCGAGATATTCAAATACGATATTTCTCTTTGCTCTCATCGAAACAAAAATCAATGACCGAAAGTGTCTATATCTCAAACAAAGTCGAATCTGTTTCTTGATGATTTTGATTAGTTGCTTGTTGTCAAGCCTTGCCGGGATTTTCATAGTTACTCAATATAGGGCAACGTCATATAAATGTCAGATGGAACATTGCCCTTCCAAATGTACTCATTTTTCAAAATGAAGTTGTTGTATGTGCTGGCGGTCTTATTTGCTCTCATCTTTGCCTGTTCAGCCCAACTCTGCTTTTCCTCGTTGTCCGAATCCTTATACTGTTCATAGGTCAACTTATCAGAGTTATAAGATGCAATCATAGAGCGGCAAGTATCTTCAACCTGCTTTAAAGTCTCATAGTTCGTGTCATCGTCTGCTTTCTGAACTGCGTGAAACCAGTTGTTCCAAGTTGCCACACCAGCAGGAGTGCAAGTGAAGAAAATGGGAAGTCCTACAAAGACAAGGAGCAGAACAATGACGAGCATTACGATACCGAAGTTTCTCATATTAGTTACCTCCAGTAATCGTAAGAACAGGTGCTTCTACTTCAAAAGGAATGTCGGAGTAGAGATAAGTGCCAGTCCATTCGATGTACTTACCATCGGGGGTGAAGAAGAAAATTCCGTTGTCGTTTTCGCCGTAAGAACCGTCTACATCGGCAAGCCAATTATTATTCCACCCATTATTGCTGGAACTACCAGTGTATTTTTCATAATACTCGCTATCAGGTGTTAAATAAGAGTTAAGGCTTGATACTTTACCATCTACGACAAAGTTGCCAACTAC
>JAZQDA010000042.1:0-4806 GCA_045546535.1 Clostridia bacterium
GGTGGCTGGGATGGAGTGTATATAACTTCTGCAGCTAACACACCGATAGCAGAAGGAAAGTATATTTCAGAATATGCAAGGCTTATTGGCAAAGATCCTTGGGATGCGTATTTTGATATGTGTGTAGAAAGTAATTGCAGAGCAAGTGCTGTGTATTCAAGTATGTGTGACGAAGATATTTGCGAAATTTTCAAAAGCCCTTACTGCGTTGTGGGTACTGATGGTCTTGCAAGAAGTATTGGAGAAAGTGGTCATCCACGCGCATGTGCTTCTTTTCCTCATGCACTTACATATTTTGTTAAAGAAATGAAAATTGTAACGCTTGAAGAGGCAATACGAAAAATGTCAGGTCTTACCGCCGATTATCTTAATGTAAAAAATAAAGGATACATTAGAGAAGGATATGACGCTGACCTTGTCATCTTTGATTTTGACAGTCTGCGTGATACGGCAACCTATGACAATCCTGTTTCCTGTGCCGAGGGCATTAGCCATGTGATTGTCAACGGCGAAACAGTTTATAAAAATAATCAGCTGACGGGTAAATGCTCGGGCAAGGTTATTCGCTATAGGGCATAGGATGTTTTTGGTCTGACTTAACACGACTTTCCCTAAAAACTATTGGCATCTAAATTATACAGTCTTTATATAATGTATAATGTATATTATTTGGCTTGTACACTTTTATGAAAGGACAAAATAACATATGAAATCAATAAAAAGCCTTTTCAAACCTACCGATATGACTGTGGACAAACCCTGGAAGAGCATACTTACGTTTGCAATCCCTATGCTTATTGGTAATATTGCTCAACAACTATACAGCACTGTAGATAGTGTTATTGTTGGTCATTATGTTGGAGATAACGCACTGGCGGCAGTAGGAAGTGCACTTCCTATTTTTAACTTGCTTCTTGTTTTTGTAGTCGGTATTTCTGCAGGTGTCGGAATTATGGTTTCGCAGTACTTTGGCGCAAAATCCCAAGAAGACCTTTCATCGACTATCGGTACATGTATCACACTTACTGCAGTAATTTCTGTGGTGCTTATGGCTATAATTCCACCTTTTATTCGTGGTTTTCTGGAGATGATAAACACTCCGCCTGAAATACTTGACGATTGTACCGACTATCTTGTAATTATAATGTATGGTATAGCGGGAATGGCATATTACAATATTTTAAGCGGTATACTTCGCGGTCTCGGCGACTCTTTTTCTGCACTTTTATATCTTCTTGTATCAACAATTATAAATGTTATTTTAGACATTTTGTTCGTTGCCAAATTCAATATGGGAGTTATGGGTGTTTCGGTTGCAACTGTTATTGCACAGTTTATTTCATCAATTTTGTGTTTTTTAAAACTGATGAATATGAAAGATTTGTTTACACTTAAAAAAGAACATCTTATCATCAGTAAAAAACACATTTCACAGATACTCAGACTTGGACTCCCCACAGGTATGACACAGGCAATATTTTCATCTGCAATGCTTGTTGTTCAGTCACTTACAAATCAGTTTGGTACAGCGTATATTGCTGCAAATGTAATAATAATGAGAGTAGATGGTTTTGCAGTGATGCCATCTTTCTCATTCGGTACTGCAATGACAACTTTTGCAGGGCAAAATGTCGGCGCAAGGAAATTTGACAGAGTACTCAAAGGTGCAAAACAAGGAACACTTATGGCAGTTGCCTGTTCGGTTATAATAACTATTGCAATTCTTTTTTTCGGAAAATATCTTATGGCTATATTTACCGAAACAAAATCGCTGGTTGATCTCAGTGTATATCTTATGCGAATTCTTGCAGTAGGCTATATTGCGATGGCAATCACACAGAGTCTTTCGGGCGTAATGAGAGGCGCAGGTGATACAATGACACCTATGTGGCTTTCACTTATAACAACAGTATTTTTGAGAGTTCCTTTAGCGTATGGAATATCTTATTTAACCCGTACACCTGACTTGCCTTACGGAAGATGTGAATGTATACAGATTTCACTTCTTGCAACCTGGATAATGGGTGCGGTTTTAACCGCGATTTTTTACCGTATAGGCAAATGGAAAAATAAAGCAATAATGTAATAAAAAGCGAGGTAAAAACAATGGAAGAAAACACAAAAGTAATATTTGAAATGCAAGACGGCGGAGAGTTTACAGTAGAACTCTATCCTGAACATGCACCTGAAACAGTAGAAAACTTTATAGAACTTGTTTCAGAAGGATTTTATGACGGGCTCACTTTTCACCGTATAATTCCCGGCTTTATGACACAGGGCGGCGACCCTGATGGTACAGGAATGGGTGGAAGCGGAACAAATATAACTGGTGAATTTGCTCAAAACGGAATTACCAATAACCTCAAACATAAAAGAGGTGTAATATCTATGGCTCGTTCAATGATGCCCAATTCTGCAAGCAGTCAGTTCTTTATTTGTTTTGAAGATGCTCCGCATCTTGACGGCTCATATGCTGCTTTCGGAAAGGTAATAGAGGGAATGGAAGAAGTTGATAAAATGGCACTTGTTCCTACTGATTACAGTGATAAGCCTCTTACACCCGTTATAATGAAAAAAGTTTATATATCAGAATAAATTCTTGTTTTGAGGGGATAATATGTCAGAACTTTTAGAAATTAGTATGATTGTGTGTTTCGGTATGTCTTGGCCTCTCAGCGTACTTAAATCATACAGAGCACGTACAACAAAAGGCAAAAGTTTAATGTTTTTAATTTTTATTTTTGTCGGATACATAGCCGGAATTTTTTCAAAATTTTTAAACCCTGCGTATATGGCAAATTTCAATGAAAAATGGTATGTAGTTATATTTTATTTTATAAATCTTTTTATGGTTGGAACAGATATAGTTCTCTATTTCAGAAATAAAGTATTAGATCATAAATTACAAAAGAACGTCTGAAATCAGACGTTCTTTGCGTTTATAAACATCGAAAGGGTATTGTTTTTTATGGATATCAATTTTTATATAAAACATCTCATTGACTATGCTTTGGAAAATGATTTAATAACTGAAGAGGACAAGACTTATACAACAAACAAAATATTAGGGATACTCTCTCTTGATAAATATGAAGTATCCGAAGAAAATACTGATAAAATAAGTCTTGAAGAAATTCTTAAAGGTATTACAGACTATGCTGTTCAAAAAGGTCTGTGTGAAAACACCATCACTCAAAGAGATCTTTTTGACACAAAATTGATGGGAGAACTTGTACTGAGACCTAGCGAAGTGATAAAAACATTTAATAATCACTATTTAAAATCTCCCCGTCAGGCGACAGACTATTTTTATAAACTAAGTTGCGATTCAAACTATATCCGCACATACCGTACAAAGAAAGATTTGAAATGGACATATCCGTCTTCATATGGAACCCTTGATATAACAATAAACCTTTCAAAACCCGAAAAAGACCCAAAAGAAATTGAAATGGCAAAACTTATTCCTAAAGCGAATTACCCAAAGTGTCAACTTTGCAGGGAAAATGAGGGTTATGCGGGAAATTTGAATCACAATGCAAGACAAAATCTTCGAATTATTCCGCTTGTTTTAGATGAAGAAAAGTGGTTTTTGCAATATTCTCCGTATGTGTATTATAACGAGCATTGTATAGTTTTCAATTCTATTCATAAAGATATGAAAATAGATGCTTCGGTTTTCAAAAAACTTTTGGAATTTGTATCACTCTATCCGCACTATTTTGTTGGTTCAAATGCTGACCTTCCTATAGTAGGGGGTTCAATTCTTTCTCACGAGCATTTTCAGGGCGGAAGATATGATTTCCCTATGGCAAGAGCAGAAGTTGAATATGAATTCAAAGTTGAAGACTTTAAAGATGTAAATTCGGGTATAGTAAAATGGCCGATGTCCGTAATCAGGCTCAGTTCAGAAAAACCTGAAAGATTAAGTTTACTTGCAGACAGAATTTTATCAAAATGGATAAATTACACAGACGAAGACGCTTTCATTTTCTCGCACACATCTGATACTCGTCACAATACAATTACACCTGTTGCAAGAAAAAAAGGTGATGTATATGAACTAGACCTTGTGCTGAGAAACAATATAACAACTCCCGAGCATCCTCTGGGTGTTTTTCATCCCCATGGCGAACTTCATAACATAAAGAAAGAAAATATCGGTCTTATTGAAGTTATGGGACTTGCGGTGCTTCCTGCAAGACTTAATTCAGAACTTAAATTAATATCAGAGGCTATTGTTGACGGTAAAGATATCAAACATATTCCCGAGATATCCAAACACAGTGATTGGGTTAGAAATTTCTTGCCTAAATATGATAATATAAACAAAGATAACATAACCCAAATTCTTGAAACTGAAGTAGGTCACACTTTTGAAAAAGTACTTGAACATTCAGGCGTTTTCAAACGCGATAAAAAAGGCAAAGATGCGTTCTTAAAATTTATTTCTATAGTATGAAATGAAAAGGTGTTTCAACTTTCGAAACACCTTTTTTTTTGCAACTTATCTTTACAAAGCAAAAAAAAGTATGGTATAATTACACCATATATGGATTTTTTAACACATCATAAATTTATAGCGCGGAGGAATGAAAAATGGATAAACATACAGTAATCAAAAAAATTAAAGATGTCGGTATTGTTGCCGTTGTAAGAGCAGAAAATGCAGATAAGGCAATGAAAATAACTGATGCCTGTATCGCAGGCGGAGTTCCTGCCATTGAAATGACTTTTACAGTGCCTAAAGCACATAAAGTAATTGAAGAACTTTCTTCGCACTACTCACCTGAAGATATAATTCTT
>JAZQDA010000043.1:0-12770 GCA_045546535.1 Clostridia bacterium
GCACTTGGAATGATAGAAGTATACAGTTTTTCAACTGCTGTACGAGTTGCAGATATTGCAGCAAAAGCGGCAGATGTAAAAATAATTGCATTTGACAGAAACCGTCCTTTTGCACCCGGTTTCCCTGTACCGCTTATTATGGTGGTAAAAATGGAGGGTGAAGTTGCAGCGGTTGAAGCGGCAATTGATGCAGCAGTAAACTATGCAAAATCACAGGGCAGATACATAGTTCATCACATTATTGCCCGTCCTGCAGAAACAGTAGAAAAAATGGGATATCTTCTTGATATCAACAGAGATAAATACAATAAAAAACTCCCCAAAAGTTTTTTGCCTAAGGAGGAGGAACAGTAATGACAGAAGCAATAGGACTTTTAGAAATTGAAGGCTTGGTTGCAGCAATTGAGGGCCTCGATGCAATGGTAAAAACAGCAAATGTCCGTCTTGTTCACTGCGAAAAAAGACTCGGCGGAAGACTTGTAACAGTAGTAGTTGCAGGTAGTGTTTCTGCAGTTACTTCTTCTGTAGAATCAGGCGAAGCAGCATCATCTGCAATCGGAAAGGTGTATGGCAAAGAAATTATAGCCAATCCACACCCCGAAGTTATTAAATTTTTTGATATGGAAAGTTAAACCTGAGTCAAACAACTTTTGAAAGGCGGTAACATAAATTGTACGATATTAAATTAATTCAAGATACAATAAAAGATGTTGTTTCCGAAATGAACGGTGAAATTAAAGTCGGCGTTTCTCAGCGTCATGTTCACCTTTCGCGCGAAGACCTTGATATATTGTTTGGAAAAGGATATGAACTTACAGTAAGTAAGTATCTTATGGGAAGAGAATACGCATCTGAAGAATTTGTTACACTTGTTGGTCCATCTTTAAAATCAATAGAAAAAGTAAGAGTACTTGGACCTGTGAGAAAAAATACTCAGGTAGAAATTTCCCGTACTGATACTTTCACACTTAAAGTAAGTCCCCCTGTAAGACCGTCAGGCGACATTAAAGGCAGTGAACGCCTTGTTTTAGTCGGACCCAAGGGAACAGTATATCTTAAAGAAGGGGTAATTATTGCAAACAGACACATTCACCTCACCCCCGAATATGCGAAACAGCACGGCATTTCTGATAATGATTATGTAGATGTAGAAGTAGAGGGCATCAAACCTACAAGGTTTTATGATGTTCAGGTAAGAGTGCGCGATGATTTCAATGTTGAAATGCACATAGATACTGACGATGCAAACTCTGCCGGCCTTAAAAACGGCGCTAAAGTACGCATTATAAAATAGTAAAAGACAAACGCAGAACCTTAAGCAATTTATAAGTTTTAGATTCTGCGTTGTTTTAATATCAAAGAGGTGAATTAAATGCTTGCACCCGAAAGACAAAAATTTATTTTAGACGAACTTTCAAGAGAGGGCGCAGTTACAGTAAGTAAACTTGCGGTAAATCTTAATGTAACTGAAGAAACTATCCGCCGAGACCTTGAAAAGTTAGAAAAGGCGGAATCTCTTCGCCGTACACACGGCGGTGCAGTGCCGATTGAAGGAACAAGTTATGAACTTTCGCTTGAAAAAAGAAAGTCTATAAATGTTGAAGCAAAGCAAAAAGTTGCACAACTTGCCGCAAGTCATGTAGTATCCGGCGATACAATTTTTATAGATGCTTCTACTACTACATTTTTTATGGCGAAAGAGATCAAAAAACTTAAAAATATCACAGTTATCACCAACTCTCTCAGAGTAGTTGCAGAACTTTCGTCGTGTGAACATATTAAACTTATATCAGTTGGCGGAATAGTAAGTTCCAATCAGTCGTTTATAGGTTCACTTGCAGAACAGAGTATCAGAGATTTGTTTTTTGCAAACAAAATGTTTTTCTCTGCAAAAGGGATTTCCAAAGATATCGGCATACTTGAAAGTAACGAACAGGAATGTGCTATAAAACAATGTATGCTTGCAAATTCAGAAAAGAAATTTTTTCTCTGCGACAGCGGAAAAGTGGGCAGAGTAAGTTTTTCAAAACTTGCATCTTTTTCAGATGTTGATTATGTTATAACAGACACTATGCCTGACGAAGAACTTGTACAGGTTCTTGAAGATAACAATATCTGCCTGATTACAGAATAAACTAAAAATCGGAGGATTTGACAATGAAAAGAGTTTTGGCTTTTGACCTTGGGGCATCAAGCGGAAGAGGAATACTTGCTACCCTTGATAACGGAAAAATAACCTTAAATGAAATCCATCGTTTCCCAAATAACGGTGTTAATGTAAGAGGTACACTTTACTGGGATATCCTCTATCTTTTCGACCAGATAAAGCAGGGTATAGTAAATGCCCGTCTTGCAGGTGGATTTGACTCTATCGGTATAGATACCTGGGGCGTTGATTTCGGTCTTGTTGACGAAAACGGCGAACTTATAGGTAACCCTGTTCATTATCGTGATTCGCGCACAGATAATATTCCCGAAGAGGTTTATAAAGAGATAAGCAAAGAGAAACTTTATGAAATAACAGGAATTCAGATGATGAATTTCAACACCATTTTCCAACTTTACTATCTTGCAAAATATAAATCAGACCTTTTAAAAAGAGCAGATAAATTCCTTTTTATGCCTGACCTTTTAAATTATTTTCTCACAGGCGTTAAAAAGAACGAATATACAGTTGCATCTACATCACAGATGCTTGACCCATATAAGCACACTTGGAATAAAGAACTTATATCGAGCCTCGGTATTCCCACAAGTCTTTTGTGCGATATAGTAAAAACAGGTGAAGTTCTTGGAAAACTCAGTCCTGAAATCTGCGAAGAACTTGACGTTGAAAGCGTAGATGTAATCGCAGTAGGCGAGCACGATACTGCATCTGCAGTTATTTCTGTTCCTACCACTGAAGATGATTTTGTTTATGTATCTTCAGGCACCTGGTCGCTTTTTGGCACAGAACTTTCCAAACCTATCATTACTCCTGAAGCGGCAGAGGCATCATACACAAATGAAGGTGCTTATGGCGAAAAAATCAAATTCCTTACAAACATAATGGGACTTTGGCTTATTCAGGAAGTGCGCCGTGAGTGGAAAAAACAAGGCGAAGATTTTAGTTTTCCCCAACTTGCAGATATGGCTCTCGAAACAAAAGAATTCCAGTGCTTTGTAAATGTTGATTATCATGAATTTGCAAAACCCGGAAATATGGTTAAAAAAATTCAGGGATACTGCGAAAAAACAGGTCAGTATGTGCCTCAGACAAAAGGCGAAATTGTACGCTGTATTTATGAAAGCCTTGCACTCAAATACAGACAATCATATGAAAATTTAGAAAAAATCACAGATAAAAAATTCAAAGGTATTCATATTGTCGGCGGCGGAAGTAACGCCTCGCTTTTCTGTCAGATGACTGCAAATTCCTGCAATATCGAAGTAAGTGCAGGTCCTGATGAAGCAACAGCACTCGGTAATGTTGCTGTTCAGTTTATGGCTATGGGCGCTATAAAAGATATTAAAGAAGCAAGAAGCATTATAAGAGATTCATCTGATATTAAAGTATATAAACCCGAAAATGCTTCTGCATGGGACAGTGCTTACGAAACCTACAAAAAAGTTTTAATTAAATAAGAGTTTTAATCAAACAAAAAATGTCTGAAACTTAAAGTTTCAGACATTTTTATTTTCATACTTTGTTTTCTCTTCAATAACAAATAAAAAAACCTTCCACATAGGGAAGGTTTACTCTCGGAAAATTATGCACCGATTTTATTGAGTTTAATAGCAAGTTGAGCTTTTTTTCTGGCTGCAGTATTTTTATGAAGAATACCTTTTGCAACAGCCTGATCAATTCTCTTGAATGCTAATTTACAAGCCTGTACTGCATTAGTTTTATCCTCTTTTGCAGCGAAAGCCTCGAAATTCTTTATGCAAGTTTTGAGATTAGATTTAATCATCTGGTTTTTGAGGGTTTTTGTTGCGATAACTTTAACTCTCTTTTTTGCGGATTTAATATTAGGCAATACACTCACCTCCAATTGCTCAATTTATCATCAGTAATAAAGATTATAGCACAGTGGCGCTAAAAAATCAATACCCAAATTCAAATTTATTAAAATAAGCGGATAATTTTACATTCAGAGCCAAATTTATGTGCAAATAAGGCAAAAAATGAGATAAATTCACAAAATTTATGCCTTTTTAAGCCTTTCAATTTCAATTTCATCAGGTGTTACATATAAAGTGTTGTAGTTTGCATATATCACCATTCCGGGTTTTGCCCCCGACGGTTTTTTGACATTTTTAACTTCTGTATAATCAACAGCAACACTTTCAGACTTTCGCCCCTTTGAATAATATGCACTAAGCCTTGCTGCCAAAAGGTAAGTTTCATCGCTTACTTTCATAGCGTCATCTGTTTTCACAATCACGTGCGAACCGTGAATGCCTTTTGTGTGAAACCAAAGATCTGTACTTCTTGCAAGTTTTAGCGTAACATAATCATTTTGCTTGTTGTTTTTTCCTACATATATATCATAGCCGTCGTCAGATACAAAGTGCATAGGGGAGACAGACTCTTTTTTCTTTTTCTTTAAAAGCCTGCCCTTGTTTTTAAGATATCCCTCTTCAATCAGTTCGTCACGGATTTGTATAATTTCAGCGTTTGTTTCAACCAGAGAAATCGCTTCCTGAACAGACTCAAGGTAATCAATTTCTGCAAGGTTTAGTTCCTTTTGCCTGAGCGTTTCTTCTTCCGCTTTTTTTTCTTTGTTGTATTTTTTATAGTACGCCTGAGCATTTTTTGATGGCGAAAGTTCAGGCTTTAAATTTATTGTAATTTCCTCACCGTTTTCAGAGTAAAAGTTTACAAGACTAACTTTTTCATCGCCTTGTTTAATCCTGTATATATTTGCAGTTATAAGGTCTGCGTAAATTTTGTATTTCTCTCTTTTTTCTGCTTTAATGAGAGTTTCATTTTGTATCTGAAGTTTTTTTCTGCACCTGTCAAGATTTGATGCAACAGTCTTTGAAATGTCAGCACATTTTTGCTTAAGACTTTCTCTCGTTGCTTTTTTTACATAAAAGTTTTCAACTGCCTCGCTCATAGATGCAAATGTTTCGCTCTTTGCACCAGTGCCGTACTGGGAAATATCAAGTGCACAAAAATCGAGCATCTTGCCCGTTTCAGTATCATTTATAACAACATATTTATACTCGCCAAGACGGATATCTTCCATCATTGAATAAAAGTTGAGTGATACATCTGAAAGTTCTTTATCATCTGTCTCAGATGATAAAACTTCTGTATGACCAATTGCTCTGTATACAGCCTCTCTTGCAAATACAGGGCTTATCCCCTGAAACTTCTCCATAAGAATTTTCCATACGGGAGCATCTTGTGATTTTAATACATTTAAAATTTCATCTTTCGATTTTCCAACGGGATTTTCTTTGTCCTGCTTCGGTGGTTCTTCATATGGAAAAGAGGGGAGAACTTGTCTTATACTTGAAACAGAAAGGTCAACGTGAATAATTGAATCAAGTATCTTTCCCTCTTTGTTTGTAAGAATTATATTTGAGTGCTTACCCATAATTTCAACAATCAGGACCTTTTCAGACAAAAATCCCATTTCGTCATAACACTCAATGCCAATCTTTACAATTCTTTCGAATTCACTTTGTTTTATATATAAAATCTTTCCGCCCGATAAGTGTTTTCTTAAAAGCATACAAAACATCGGCGGTTTTTCAGGATTATCCTTTGAAACATTTGTAAGATGAAATCTTGGAAAAGACGGATTAACACATATAAGAAGTTTTTCTGCTCCCTTAAATGTGCGCAGCGAAATAATCAACTCGTCTTTTTCGGGTTGATGAATTTTATCTATTCTTGCGCCTTTAAGTTTTTCCTCGCACTCTTTGCACAGCGCCGAGATAACTATACCGTCAAATGCCATATTTCAAAACCTCACAATAAATATACGCCTATTATATCACATTTTTATCGCTTTATCAATGTAGAACATAAAAATTGTCGCATATATTCAGGTGTGTTTTTAATTTTTTGTCAGCAATTATAATAAAACTCTATACGGTCGCCGTTGTTTACTTTGTATTGGGAACACCCTTTTGTCGGTGAAACATCATTAACCTTGTACATCCACCCTGAAAACTTTCCAAAATCAAATTCATTAAGATAGTTAATACCTTTTATATATACAGAATTGTAAAGGGGATTTTTTGTGTAATCAATGCTGATATTGCTTTGGGTGGTTGCTTTCAAAAGCACATCAAAAACAGTTTCTCCGTCACTAAATTCAATTTCAGCATCTGACAAAATAATGCCGTCCGGTGATATATGTTTATAATTTTTAAAATCTGACTTTTCAATTATGGAATCACACTTTATAGTAATATAACATTTATTAAGCGGTTGATTTTCTTCTTTTTCTTCTTCCAAGGGTTCTTGGCTGTCAGTTTCGACTTTTGCTACTGTGTTATTTTCTAAATTGGTTTGCGGTGATGCTTGATTTTGTTCTTTCTTTTGTAAATCAGCATCACTTTGGTATTGCCCTGAGGACAATACCAAAGTTTCATTTTCTTTATTAAAATCAGTTTGGTTGAATAAAAGGCAAGAAGCAAAAATAACGCCAATGGCAATTATAAAGGAAACAACAATTTTTATCTTTTTCATTTTAATTACCTTTCATCTGAGAAAATCTCATAAGAATAGTTGCAACCTCTGCTCTTGTGGCAGTTGAATTTGGCATAAGAGTATTTTCATCAGTACCTGTTATCAGTCCTACAGATACCGCATAAACCATAGCATCTTTTGCATATTCTGATATTTTATCATCATCTTCATAAGTTGAAATATCAACAGTTTCATCACTTGTTAAACCATTCATTATTGAATATCTGTATAAAATAAGTGCAAGTTGCTCTCTGGTTATATTTTCAGACGGAGCAAAACTTTTGTCGGATATTCCTTTTACAATACCTGTTTCGGTTGCCCACTTTACACTTTCCCAGTACCACTCGCCGTCTTTTACATCTGTAAAGTTATTAGACTGATTGCTTTCAGGAGAGTCAGAGAGCCTGTGAAGTACGGTTACAAGCATAGCACGGGTCATATTTGAATCAGGTTCAAATCCTTTGTCAGTGCCTGAAAAAAGATTGTTTTCATACACGTATTTCACAGAGTCATAATACCAGGAGCCAGATTTAACATCGCTGAAAGTGTTTTCGTCAAATACCGCTTTTTCCGCCTCTGGTAAAACAGGTTCGTCCTCTTCATTTTCTTCCTTTTCTTCTTTGGATGAACTTGTACCGCCACCGTAATATATCTTATTGAGAGTAACGCTTATAGTCTTTTTGCTTCGGTTTTCAGCATCGGCTGACGTAACAGTAAATTGACCTTCTTTTCCTTCATATCCATCTTTGGTTACAGTGTATGTATACTCACCTTCGGTAAGGTCGTATAAGTTTTTCTTTATGCTGGTATGAGATGCAATCGAAACTTTAGCATCTGACGGTGTAAGACTAAAATATACAGGGCAGAATTCTACACCTGATAAATTCACTTCAGCCATAGGTAACTGAGAAAAATCATAGAGTTTTGCATCCTGACGGTTTTGAAGCATTTTCCACACAAGTAAACCTCTGAATCCCTGCTCTGTAGCAAATGCATTTGGGAGATGAGTAAGATTTTCATCAGCAGTGCCGATAATTCCGTCAATAAGACTCAATCCGTCAGATGAAACTGATGCAGAGTCTATGCCAAGACAAGAAAGTGCACATACTGCCAGTCCTGTCGATGCTGATTCATAACCTTCAAAACCATCAATTAAGCCATCGCTTCTCTGCTCTGAATATAATGTTAAAACTGCTTCGTCTATAGCATTTTTAACATCATCATTTGTATTGTAGTAGGGGGCAAGTGCAGCAATCATAGGTGTAAGACCGTCAGTGCCAAAATCGGTATTTAACCATTCGTCTTTTGAATCGACACCCCACCCGATAAGTGTTTGCATCTGATCGTCCGACGTAAAACTATCAGATTGGGAAAGAGCAATAATTACATATGGGAGAGTGTATATATTTGCCACATCAGCACTCGAATTTGCCATCAGAGATATTAACTTTGACGGAGCATCTGTTTTAATAAAATTTTTAGAATATATTTTTGACGCATCAAACCCGAGTGAACGAATTGCGATAATTGATTTAGCAACATCACCGGGATAGACTGCTCTTTCCGCCTGCTGAACAAGTATCGAAAGAGCAAGTTCTTTTTGTTCTTGAGAAAACACATAATCGCTTTCGGGAAAAATATTTTCATACATTATCATATCTGAAACAATCCAGGGAAGGTTTGACCCCATATCTGAAAAATCTGTTTCTGTATAACTTTTTGCAATATTGTGAATAAGTGCATCTGCCGTTTTCGGAGATATTTCTGCAATGCACACAGGTGCGGTAATAGCAGGTACAATTTCTTCGCTCAATTCAAGAGTTTTAGTTTTTACGGCAGAAATGATATGTGTTCCGTTTTCTTCAATAGATATTACACTTTTTCCATTTTCATCGGTTACAAACTCTGTTTCAATCCCGTCTATTGTAATTGTTGCATCAGAGCAAGGCGAAAATATTTCGCTGCCATTAGAATATCCTGTTACGCATTTGAGAGTAAGTTCAAACTCGTTGCCTGAAAAAGCCGATATGTTAAGCGTATCAAATTTTGCATAACTTTCTGTATCGGGATAAAAACTTTTGTAAATAAAAGTTTCAATACAATCGCCGTTTTCTACAGGAGTAGTAAGCATTTGCGGAACGGAGTTCAGATAATATCCAAATTTACCGCTTGTATCGTCCCAGAGTTTTTCGATAAACAATCCCCATTGACCGTCGCTGGTAGCATAAGCAATCTGACCGTTTTCGCTTAACTGGTCGTGCATAGCGAGGAAGACATCATTGATATCATATGATTCTTTCCCCGAAAGTGTAATTTGCCTGAGCACTATATCGTCTCCGAATTTGTCAGCGGCAAATTCACCGTCTTTTGAAAAAGACAAATACACATTGATATCCTGCACCTCATCTGCTTTTACAGTGAATAATGAAAAGCATAGCGTAAGTGCAAGGACGAGAGATAAGATTTTTTTGAACATAAAAATTCATCCTTTCTTTTGTTTGTATATATAAAAAAGTTGCGGTAACCAAAAGGCTACCGCAACTGATTTTTATGCAGTAATCGCAAATTGCATACAAAACAAACCCCGTATATTAATACTGGATTTATATGTGCAAAAAAATTATTGCCATACGCAATAATATCAAAGCAGGTCTTCCGACTCATATCATATAAGGCATACGCCAAGCATTATTGTACCCTGCCTTCTCAGTTTCCCAATGACCGGCTTTCACCGACGGATACAATAACATTCGATATATACGGCGACAGGAATCGTCACGGATTCTGACCGTGTTCCCTTTCCACCGACGCTCCCCAAAGCAGAAACGCCGACACTTTGTGCGAAAATATTTATTTTTCGTTATATTAACACTTTATAAAATTTTTGTCAAATATATACTGTTAGAGAATTTTATCAGCAACAAACTTTACAGTGGTATTAAAACCAACCAAATGACTAAAAAAGACATTGTTTGATATTATACCTTTATGAAATTATACCAAACATTTATTTTGTGAAAAAAATATCAAAAATATGTTTGAAAAATTAAAATACTTGTGTTATAATCAGTGTGTATGTTTATTATTAAATTATATTATCATATACAGGAGGTAAAAAATGGCTAAGAAATTCAAAACCATGGATGGTAACAACGCTGCCGCTTATTGTGCTTATGCGTTCACAGAAGTTGCAGCAATCTATCCTATCACACCTTCATCTACAATGGCAGAAGTTGTTGATGAATGGAGTGCACAGGGCCAGAAAAACATTTTCGGCGAAGTTGTAGACGTTGTTGAAATGCAGTCTGAAGCAGGTGCTGCAGGTGCAGTTCACGGCTCACTTCAGGCAGGTGCACTCACAACCACATTTACAGCATCTCAGGGTCTTCTCCTTATGATCCCCAATATGAACAAAATCGCAGGTGAACTTCTTCCTTGCGTATTCCACGTAAGTGCAAGAGCAATCGCTGCACACGCACTTAACATTTTCGGCGACCATCAGGACGTTATGGCTTGTCGTCAGACAGGTTTTGCACTCCTCGCTTCAGGTTCCGTTCAGGAATCTATGGACCTCGGTAGTGTTGCTCACCTTGCATCAATCAAAGGCAGAGTACCTTTCGTTCACTTCTTCGATGGTTTCAGAACTTCACACGAAATTCAGAAAATCGAACTCGTTGACTACGAAGATCTTAAAAAACTCGTTGACATGGATGCAATCAAAGAGTTCAAAGACCGTGCATTAAACCCCGAACACCCCGTGCTCAGAGGTACTGCACAGAACTCTGATATTTACTTCCAGGGCAGAGAAGCAGCAAACAAATATTATGATGCACTTCCTGATGTTGTTGCTGATTATATGAAAGAAATCACAAAAATCACAGGCAGAGAATATAAACCTTTCAATTACTATGGTGCTCCCGATGCTGAAAAAGTAATCATCGCTATGGGCTCTGTATGTGAAGCACTCGAAGAAACAGTTGATTACCTCAACGCTAAAGGCGAAAAAGTGGGTGTTGTTAAAGTTCACCTTTACAGACCTTTCAGTGCAAAATATTTCTTCGATGTACTCCCCAAAACAGTTAAGAAGATTGCAGTTCTCGACAGAACAAAAGAACCCGGTTCACTCGGCGAACCTCTTTATCTTGATATCTGTAATCTCTTTGTTGGCAAAAATGATGCTCCCCTTATCGTTGGCGGACGTTACGGTCTTGGTTCAAAAGACACAACTCCCACACAACTCGCAGCAGTATTTGCTAACCTCGATGCTAAAGAACCCAAAAACGGCTTCACAATCGGTATCGTTGATGACGTTACAAACCTTTCACTCGAACTCGGCGAAAGAATCAATGCTGCTCCCGAAGGCACAACACGTTGTAAATTCTGGGGCTTCGGTTCTGACGGTACAGTTGGTGCAAACAAAGACGCAATCAAAATCATCGGTGATAACACTGACCTTTATGCACAGGCATATTTTGATTACGACTCCAAAAAGAGTGGCGGCGTAACAATGTCCCACTTAAGATTTGGTAAAAAACCTATCAAATCAACCTACCTTCTCGACGAAGCAGACTATATCGCTTGTCATAAACCTGCATATGTATATCAGTATGATATTCTTGAAGGTCTCAGAAAAGGCGGCACATTCCTTCTTAACTGCGTATGGACTGACGAAGAACTCGACGAAAAACTCCCCGCAGCAATGAAGAGATATATCGCTGAAAACGACATCAAATTCTACACAATCAATGCTGTAGATGTTGCTGTTAAAGTTGGTCTTGGTCAGACAAGAATCAACATGGTAACACAGGGCGCATTCTTTAAACTCGCCAATGTTATTCCTTTTGAACAGGCTGTAGACCTTATCAAAGCGGCTATCAAAAAGACATACGGCAAAAAAGGTGACGAAATTGTTAACATGAACTGTGCAGCAGTTGATGGTGCAGTTGAAGCACTCCACGAAGTAAAAGTTCCTGCATCATGGAAAGATGCTAAAGATGCTGAAGTAGTAAAAGCAGATGTTCCTGCATTTATTTCTGATATCGTTGCTCCCGTTAACGCTCAGAGAGGTTATAAACTCCCTGTAAGCACATTCGTAGGTAACGATAAAGAAGCAGGTACTTTCGAAACAGGTACTTCAAGATATGAAAAACGCGGTGTTGCAGTATCAGTTCCCGTATGGGATGTTGACAAATGTATTCAGTGTAACCAGTGTTCACTCGTTTGTCCTCACGCTGCAATAAGACCTGTTCTTTTAACAGAAGAAGAAAAAGCAAATGCTCCTGAAAACTTCGTTACAAAGAATGCAACAGGCTTTAAAGATATGCAGTTCAGAATGCAGGTATCTCCCCTTGACTGTCTTGGTTGCGGCGTATGTGCTAACGTATGTCCTGAAAAAGTACAGGCTCTCAAGATGACACCTATCGATGCAGTATCTGAAATCGAAGCACCCAACTGGGAATATGCAATGACTGTTCCCACAAAACAGAAAGATATCGATATTTCCAAAAATATTAAAAACTCACAGTTTGCAACACCTATGCTTGAATTCTCAGGCGCATGTGCAGGTTGTGGTGAAACACCTTATATCAAACTTATCACACAACTTTTCGGTGACAGAATGATGGTTGCAAATGCTACAGGTTGTACTTCAATCTGGGGCGGTTCTGCTCCTTCAATGCCTTACTGCAAAAACGCTGAAGGCAAAGGTCCTGCTTGGGCAAACTCACTCTTTGAAGATAACGCTGAGTTTGGTCTTGGTATGGTTCTTGCTGTTAAGAAAAACAGAAGCAACCTTGTTTCTCTCATGAAACAGGCAATCGAAAATGGTTGTGACAAAGAACTTGCTGATGCATTTACAGCATGGATTGATGGTAAAGACAACACCGAAAAATCTATCGAAGCAGCAGAAGCAGTTAAAGCAGCACTTGCAAAAGCAGACGCTAAAGATCCCATCATCAAACAGATTGCAGACCGTGAAGACTTCCTCGTGAAGAAATCACAGTGGGTATTCGGTGGTGACGGTTGGGCATACGATATCGGTTACGGCGGTCTTGACCACGTTATCGCATCAGGCGAAGACATC
>JAZQDA010000044.1:0-19943 GCA_045546535.1 Clostridia bacterium
TGAATCATATCATTTTTTATTTATTTTAGAATATCCACATGAATAATCAAAAACCTTGTTCTTGCCGAAATATACTTTAATAGTATTTCCATGTGCATATTTTTCTTCTGCAAAATGTTCCATAAGATTTTTAAGCTTATCAAAATTCATATATAAACTTCCCTTTCGACAACATTCGACATATCCTTTAAGTTTAATTATAGTTCGGATTAAAAGCATCTGATTAAAGTAATTATATAATAATTTGCCACTTTTGTCAATTAAAGTATATTTTTTAACTTGAAGTGGCAAAAATGTGCGACCTCTCACCTAAAAGGTGCGCATAAATTATATGAGGAGAATTGTTTGCGACATTGTCGCAAACCGTGTTCACGACCGTTTTCTCGCTCGGCTTAAACCTCGCAGCGAAAACAGTACCCGTTCACACAACTTCACATCTAAAAAACAGTAATCCATACTGTTTTTTTACGATGTGAACCTTTCGGAGTCGGGTTCTCTCCTGATTTGCCATAATAAAAAAGACCACCAAAATGGTGGTCTTCTTCATTATGGAGGCGAGGAGAATTGAACTCCTGTCCGAAAATTCATTCACACTGGGGTCTCCGAGCGCAGTTTGTGTTCAAGTTTCCCTCTATTAAGAGTACGCAAACAAACTCTTAATATCGGTAGCCTCATAGTTCATGGGCATCTCAAGGCTTTGATGCCGCACGTTCACCGCTTAAATGACGCCTCTATTCCAGATGCGGTAGTCCGGATAGAAACGGCTGCCTGTAATTAGGCAGCGTATGCTAAATTATTGTTAGCGTTTATATTTAAGTTTAGGTTTTTATAGCGGTACCCGCCGCTGCTCGCTCCCTTTGCTTCAAAATCCCCGTCGAACCCTGTACGCCCCCGTACAAGCGCCCTTTGGTGAGCGCGGTTTGCTTTGTTTAATTTTGAAAATTTTTTGAAAGCCTACTTATTATACGAAAAGATTTTTCGTTTGTCAATGTAAATTTATGTTAAAAATTTTTACTCAAAATATGCTTCGCATCTGTAGATAGGGTTGCCTTTCTGGGAAAAAAGCGTTTCATATTCGGTCATAACGTTTCCCTCAAAGTCTGATGCGTGAAGGTCTAGAGTGATGTTTTTTAATCTCAGACCAAAATCAGAAAAAGAATTTAAGGAAAACTCAAAAAGTCCACGGTTATCGGTCTTAAAGTGGATTGCTCCGCCCTTTTCTATTAGTTTACCCCAAAGACGAAGATAATTTTCGTGAGTAAGTCTTCTTTTTTTATAGCCGTTCTTCGGCCACGGGTCGCAAAAATTTATATATATAACCTCGCATTTTGTTTTGGAATTGACTTCCTGTAAAATATTTGCATCACCGGGCACAAATTTCACATTTTCAAGACCTGACTCTTTGACTTTTTCTGCGGCGAGAACCAAAACATCAAGATTTTTTTCAAAAGCAATAAAGTTAATGTCTGGATTTAATTTTGCGGTTTCGCATATAAACTTCCCCTTACCGCAGCCAATCTCAAGCCTGAGGGGAGCATCGGTTTTGAAAGCCGATGCAAGACTTTCCCTGTAGTATAAAATGTTATTTATAATATAGTCTTCACACGCGAGGAGTCTTTCTTCGCGGTGCTTTTTTCTTCGCATTCTCATTTTGTTTTGTCCTTTGATGATTATTTTTCACTGGGTTCGTCTTTAATAAATTCTTTGAGTGCTGATGTAATTCCGGCAAGACCCTGAAGTTCGGACGGAACGATTATCTTTGTTGCCTTGCCCTCGCCGAGTTTTTCAAGCGCTTCAAAGCCTTTGAGTGCAACAACTGCATTTTTTGGTGCAACCTCGTTTAAACGGCGAAGACCCTCTGCAGTAGCAGTCTGAATTGAAAGGATAGCCTCTGCCTCGCCCTGTGCTTCTCTGATTGCGGTTTCTTTTGCAGCGTCTGCTCTTAAGATTGCCGCTTCTTTTTCACCCTCGGCAACTAAGATTGCGCTCTTTTTCTCGCCCTCTGCCTTTAAGATAAGTTCTCTTCTTTCACGCTCTGCTTTCATCTGGCGTTCCATAGCATCTCTTATCTGTTTGGGGGGAATGATGTTTTTAAGTTCGACTCTGTTTACCTTGATACCCCAGGGGTCAGTTGCCTCGTCGAGAATTGCTCTCATTTTTGTGTTGATGGTATCGCGTGATGTAAGAGTTTCGTCGAGTTCAAGGTCGCCTATGATGTTTCTAAGCGTTGTAGCAGTTAGGTTTTCAATAGCAGAAAGCGGACGGTCAACACCGTAAACAAAAAGTTTGGGGTCTGTTATCTGATAAAAAATAACAGTGTCAATCTGCATAGTAACATTATCTTTAGTGATAACGGGCTGAGGCTCAAAGTCTACAACCTGCTCTTTCAAAGACACGGTTTTTGCAATTCTGTCAATGAACGGAATTTTAATGTGGAAACCCACGCTCCAGGTAGACTGATATGCACCGAGTCTTTCCACGATTGCCGCGTGTGCCTGTGGGATAATTCTGATGTTTCTTGTAATGATGATAAGAACAACTATTGCAATTATTATTGCACTCCATACTCCTGATGTGAACATAAAAATCTCTCCTTTACTCTTTTTCTACAACGAGTTTTACTCCGCTGATAGATTTTACCTTTACTTTTTCGCCGACATCAATCTGCGATTTGTCTATGCTTACCGCAGACCATTCTTTGCCTGAAACATTTACTTTTCCTGCAAATTTTTCTTCATTTATTTCATCTGTAACAGTACCTGAAAGCCCTATTACCATATCGGCATTTGTGGCAACGGTTTTTCTGTTATGATGTTTTTTTATAAAAGGTCTTGCAATAATGATTGAAACTGCGCTGACTATGATAAATCCTGCAATCTGCCATACAAACGATGCACCAATGACTTTAAGAATAAGTGCGCCGAGCGCTCCGACTGCAAACCAGATGCTGACAAGGTTAGTTGTAGATGCCTCTAAAATAAGCATTCCTATTAAAAATATTATCCACAAAAAGTAATGCATAATATACACCTCTTCTTTTAATTTTCACTTTTGTTTTATCTTGTCTTATCGTACCTGTCCGTTTCCAAGGATTACATATTTATAAGTGGTAAGTTCGCATATTCCCATAGGTCCTCTTGCGTGAAGTTTTTGTGTGCTTATGCCAATCTCTGCACCAAGCCCAAACTCAAAGCCGTCGGTAAAACGGGTTGATGCATTTACGTAAACTGCGGCAGAGTCAACTCTTTCAAGGAAGAGATTTGCATTTTCTTCTGATTTTGTAATGATGCATTCAGAGTGTCCTGTAGAGTATTTGTCTATGTGCTCAATTGCGTCTATGGTGCTGTCAACTATTTTTGCAGAAAGGCAGAGTGATAAAAATTCTTTCCCCCAGTCTTCCTCGGTTGCTTTCTTTGCACTATTTACCTTTTCGCAAAATCTTTCGCACCCTCTCATTTCAACGCCTTTTTCTGCGAGTGCTTTCTCTAACTTTTTGAAAAATTCGTCGGGTACATTTTTGTGTATGAGCAGACTCTCTAAAGCGTTGCAAACTGACGGCCTTGATGTTTTTGCGTTTACTATAATCTGAATCGCCATATCGGTATCTGCACTCTCGTCAACAAAAGTGTGGCAGTTGCCGACGCCCGTTTCAATCACGGGAACTGTGGCATTTTTAACTACAGACTGTATAAGAGATGCTCCGCCTCGGGGGATTAAAACATCAAGATATTCATTCTTTTTCATAAACTCGGTTGCAGTTTCTCTTGAAAGGTCTTCGATAAGGTTTACTGCGTCGGGACAGACCCCTGATTTTTCAAGGGCATCTTTCATAATTGAAACAAGGATTTTGTTTGAATTGAAAGCATCGCTTCCGCCTCTTAAGACCACTGCGTTTGAAGATTTCAGGCAAAGAGATGCGGTGTCAACTGTAACATTGGGGCGTGATTCGTATATCACACCTACAACGCCCAAAGGGGTTACTTTCTTGCCGATTTTAAGTCCGTTTTCAAGCACTTTTTCTTCTCTTACCTCACCTATGGGGTCAGGGAGAGATGCAACCTGTTTTACTCCGTCTGAAATGGCAACAATTCGCTCTTTAGTTAGCGTGAGTCTGTCGATAAGACCCTTTGCCATACCTGTCTCTATTGCTTTTTCTATATCTTTTTTGTTTTCTTCCAGTATTTTATCGGTATTTTTAATGAGTGCGTCAGAAATATTTAAAAGTGCTTCGTTTTTTTCAGTTTCTGTGATGCCCCTCAATAGTTTAGATGCATTTTTTGCCCTCTGGCAAAGCGAGTCAAGATAATTCAATTCTTTTCACTCCCTGTTTGATTTGAATAATGTGCATTTTGCCGTTCCGTCAAGGATATCATAAAGAATTTCGGGGTTTTCGCCGTTTGCAATCACAACATCGATGCCCTCTTTTGTGGCATCTTTTGCGGCGTGGATTTTGGTAATCATTCCGCCCGTACCCCTCGATGTTCCCGCGCCACCTGCGATAGACTCAATTTTTTCATCGATTTTTTCGACGGTTTCAATAAGACGCGCGTTTTCGTTTTTGCGGGGGTCGGAGTCATAAAGACCGTCGATGTCAGAAAGAATAATTAAAAGTCCCGCTTTTGAAAGACGTGCAACTGTTGCAGAGAGAGTATCGTTGTCGCCGAATTCAATCTGCTCTGTGCTTATAGTATCATTTTCGTTTACTATAGGAATAACTCCGAGTGCGAGAAGTCTTTCAAACGTAGCGGCGGCGTTTTCATAGCGGACTTTGTCTGAAACAACATCTTTTGTAAGAAGAATTTGCGCTACCTTATGGTTGTACTCGCCGAAAAGACGTGAATAATAACTCATAAGTTCGCACTGACCGATAGACGCAAGTGCCTGTTTGTCGCGGGTGCAGTCGGGTCTTTTTGAAATGCCCATTTTGCTCATACCCGTACTGATTGCGCCTGAGGATACAAGGATAATTTTCTTCCCCTGATTTTTTATATCAGATAAAACTTTTGTAAGTTTTTCAAACCGTCTTATATTAATTCCTCCGCCGTTATGGGTAAGGGTAGATGTGCCAACCTTTATTACAACTGTGTTTTTATCTGCCATTGTCTTTCACTCCGTAATTATTAAACTGCCTTCACATAAAGTTTATGTGAAGGCAGCCTGGTTTTTGCATTTTAAAATTATTTTCTGAGGTCGGCTCTGCACTGTTTAACTTTTTCAGTTACACCTGCAAAGTCTGCTTCTACTTTTTCTAAAATGTCATCTGCAAATTTTAAAGAAGCAAGTCTTATTTCTCTGCCGTCTTTCTGTGCTTTTGCAATTATTTCATTAGCATTTGCAACGGCTTTTTTGGTGATTTCGTGTTCGTCAATGAGTTCAAGAATTTTAGCCTCAACCTCTTTAACTTTTGCATCTGCCTGTTTCTGCGCATCTGTGATAATGCGTTTTGAATCTTCGGCTATTGATTTTGCAACCCTGAGTTCGTCGGGGAGTTGAATGCTGATGTCGTTGATGAGAGCCATGATTTCTTCTTTGCTTACGAGGGTCTTTTTGGTAAAGGGCACTTCAAAACCTTTATCAATTTTGTCCTCAAGTTCACTTAAAAGTTCGATTACGTCCATCGTATGTATCCTCCTTATTGGTTTTTCGTGATTTCGTTTTTGACTTCTTCAATCATAAAATCGGGGACAAGTCCCGAAAGACTTCCGCCGAGTTTTGCAATTTCTTTGACGATGCTCGATGACAGGTACGAATATTTTCCGTTTGTCATAAGAAACATCGTTTCAATATTGGGACTGAGCGTCCTGTTTGTGAGTGCCATCTGGAATTCATATTCAAAATCAGACACTGCACGAAGACCTTTTATGATAACACTTGCGCCGATTTGGTTTGCATAGTTTACCAATAGTCCTGAAAAACTGTCTATTACTACATTATCAAGGTCTTTTGTTGCTCTCTTTAGCCAATCGATACGCCTGTCGAGAGGAAACTCGGGATTTTTTGCGCTGTTTGTAAGGATTGCCACATAAACCTTATCAAATGTTTTTGATGCCCTTTTAATTATATCAAGATGTCCGTTAGTCATAGGGTCAAAACTGCCGGGATATACTGCTGTTCTCATTTTGCCTCCAGAAATTTTACAAAGACTCTTCCGTATTTTTTATCCTTTAAAACCGTGAGATTTTCATTTGAAACCGCATCGGGCCTGTCCGATTCTGCCACGATAATTCCGCTGTCTGCAAGAAGAGAAAAGGCAAGGATTTTTTCGATAGAATCGTTTAAAAGTGTACTGTCATAGGGCGGATCTAAAAATATGATGTCAAATTTTTCGCCTTTCCCAGAGAGAATTTCAAGTGTGCGCTCAAAACTCTGGCAAAATACTTCTGCCTTATCTGAAAGATGTGATTTTGAAAGGTTGTCCCGTATAACTTTTACCGCTTTTTCGTTTTTATCTGAAAAAACGCACCTTTGTGCGCCTCTGCTTAAGGCTTCTATCCCGAGTGCTCCGCTTCCTGAAAAAAGGTCAAGAACCTTTGCGCCCTCTGCCTTATCGAAAAGCATACTGAAAACGGCTTCCTTGACATTGTCAAGAGTCGGTCTTGTATCATCGCCTGAAAGCGCGGTGAGTTTTAATCCTCTTGCTGTTCCTGAAATTACTCTCAAAACACAACTCTCCTATAATAATTATACACACTAACATTATATATTTTCTTTATTATATTGTCAATAGAAAATTTTGTTGGCTCTTTGAGTGTTAAAGAAATATTGATTTTTTCTCTATTTGTAGTATAATAAAAATACATAGTGAATTTGTTGGGATTTATTTACGGCTTTGCTTCAAACGCAAGGTCTTAACTTTGACAAAGTTATTAATTCAAACGGAGATGATAAAATGAAACTTTTTAAAACCGAACTTCACACTCACTCTTCCCCTGCATCGAGTTGTGCAGATTTTAGCCCCGAAGAAGTAGTGAGACTTTACAAAGAGACAGGATATGACTCTGTGGTGCTCACTAACCACTTTGCTATAGGAAAACTCAAGGGCGAAACCACGCAGGATATGATACACTGGTATCTTGAAGACTATTACAAAGCCTCAGAAGAGGGGGAAAAAGTTGGTTTAAACATAATTCTCGGTGCAGAACTCCGTTTTACCGAAAATATGAACGATTATCTCATTTTCGGCATATGCCCCGACGACCTTTTTGACATATATGAACTTCTTCCATACGGCATTGATAATTTTTATAAAGAATATAAAAATGATAAAAATATCATAATTCAGGCGCACCCTTTCCGCGACGGTATGAAAGAGGTCAGCCCCCAAAGTCTTGACGGGATTGAAGTTTTCAATATGCACCCGGGTCAGAATTCAAAAATTGGCTTCGGGGCAAAATACGCCTGTGAAAACAATATGATAGTAACCGCAGGTTCTGATTTTCATCACGAGGGGCATAATTCCCTTTGCGCAATTCTTACCAAAAAGCGCTTAAAAGATTCTTATGATGTGGCAAGGGTTTTAAAGCAGGGCAAATACAAGATATCTATTGCAGACTTAATTGTCAGCATATAAGGAGAAAAATATGGACTGGTTAAAGACAACAATTTACACATCAAATGAAGGAATAGACCCCGTGTGCGATATGTTATCAAATCTCGGCATAACGGGCGTGGAAATAGAAGACGAAGAAGAGTTCCTTTCGTTTTTGGAAGAAAACAAAAAATACTGGGATTATGTTGATGAGGAACTTTTAGAAGAAAAAAAGAAAGAAACCAATGTAAAGATATATATTGAAAACACCCCTGACGGAATTGAAACACTTTCAAGGGTGAACTCATCTCTCGTTTCTCTGAAAGAAAAAGACTCAGAGGGCATCTTCGGAAGACTCGCTTTGGAAACAGAGGGCATAAACGAAGAGGACTGGGCAAACAACTGGAAAAAATATTTTCACCCCATAAAAGTTGGCGAAAAAGTTTTAATTCAGCCCGAGTGGGAAACTTTAAAAGAAGAAACAGACAGGGTTGTTTTTACGGTTAACCCCGGTATGACCTTTGGCACGGGCACTCACCATACCACAAAACTTTGTATAGAACAGTTAGAAAAATGCGTAAACGGGGAAAGCCTTGTTTTAGATATCGGTTGCGGAAGCGGAATACTTTCGGTTATTTCTCTTCTCCTCGGTGCAAAAGAAGCGTGGGCGACAGACATCGACCCTGCGTGTGAACATGTTGCAAAAGAAAATGCCGTTATGAATAAAGTTGATACGGAAAAATATCACATATATTCGGGCGACATCACAAAAGATATATCTCTTTTTGAAACTATAGCAGAGAGAAAATATGATATTATTGTTGCAAATATCGTTGCAGATGTAATAATTGCCCTGGTGCCGACGGTGAAAAAACTAATCTCGGAAAATGGTTTATTCATATGCTCCGGCATAATAGAAGAAAGACTTTCTGACGTGCTTTCAGCATTTGAAGAAAACGGGGTTAAAGTTTTATCTCAGAATAAATCGGACTGTTGGGTTTGTATGAAGTGCGGTTTTTAACACAAAAAACTCTTGACGAAACATAGGGTTAATTGGTATAATAATTAGAGTGTTATGCGCTCAGGAGGTGGCCTTGTGCACAGATTTTTTGTGGGATTCAGTTTGCTTGGCGCAAATGAAGTTACAATAGAGGGCGATGACTCTGCGCATATCTCAAGGGTTTTAAGGCTTTCTGATGGCGATGAGATAACGGTCTGCGACTCAGACGGATTTGACTCGGTTTGTTCGCTCACATATGTATCCCCGTCAAAAGCAGTGGCGCAGATATTATCGCGTACACAAAGTCTTAACGAACCGCAGATTAAAGTTTCAATTTTTCAGGGCGTTCCAAAAGGCGACAAACTCGACACCGTAGTTCAGAAATGCACAGAACTCGGCGCTGTAAAAATAGTGCCGTTTGATGCTAAAAGAAGCGTCGCAAAAATAAAAGACGCCTCTAAAAAGAAAGAGCGTATGCAAAAAATTGCATATGAGGCATCAAAGCAGTCAAAAAGGGCACTTATCCCTGAGGTTTTGCCCGTTATGAGTTTTAAAGATGCAGTCCAGACGGCAAAGGGCGATGACCTTTTGATAATTGCATATGAAGAAGAAAAATCACAGAGCATAAAAGAAGTGCTCAAAAAAAATAAAGACGCTTTAAGCGTCAGTATATTTATAGGTCCTGAGGGCGGATTCAGTCCGGAAGAAATTGAATTTGCAAAATCAAACGGTTTTGAAAGCGTTTTGATGGGGCCAAGAATACTTCGCACAGAAACCGCACCCCTTGCTGCACTTACGGCAGTTATGTATGAACTCGGGGATTGGTGAAATACTAAAGAACATATTGTTGCAAAGAAAATCTTTGCAGGAAACGGAGCATAAAATGAAGAAAAACAAAAAGGTTATGCCAGAAAAAGTGAGAGAGCAAAAGCAAACCAAGGCAAAGGCACTTGAGAGAGAGTCAAACCTTACTCTTATCTCCACATCGGTTGCTATAGTGTCATTTTTCCTTATGCTGTATATACACAATATTATAAAAACTAACTTCCTTGCTTCGCAGACTTTCCTTACCGTGTTTGAAATTCTGTTTTTGGCAGGGGCGGTTGTTTTAGCGCTAATTGCAATTATAAAAAAGAAAAACTTTTTATGGGAATATGTTATAGTTTTTCTCGTTTTATCGGCAGGATATTATCTCTTGGAAAACGGCGTTTCGGGAATTCCCGGTATGATGACAGTTACAGATGGCGGTATTACCATTTCAAAGGCGGCAGTTTTCCTTGCTAAAATTATAAATTCTCAGACCGTTATTTATTTCCTCTGGGCATTTAATGTTATCTACTGCGTGGCAACAATCGTTTTCCACTCTGTAAGATATACAAAAATCAAAAAGGGCAGTAACTGATTATGAAAATCGTACTTCAGAGAGTAAAAAATGCATCTGTCACAATAGACGGCAAGGTGAAGTCTGAGATTAAAGAGGGTCTTTTGGCACTGGTCGGGTTTTATGAAACAGATACAGACTCACTCCTTTCCCCAATGGCAGAGAAGATGATAAATCTTCGCATTTTTGAAGACGAAAACGAAAAAATGAACCTTTCTTTAAAAGATATAGACGGCTCACTTCTTTGCGTATCTCAGTTTACGCTTTGTGCCGACTGCAGAAAAGGCAGACGCCCATCATTTACTCTTGCCAAAAACCCGTCAGATGCTACAAAGATGTATGAGAAATTTGTTGAAATATCTTCCGGAATTTTGGGCAAAGAGGTTTTAACAGGAGAGTTTGGCGCAGATATGAAAGTCAGCCTTTTAAATGACGGACCTGTAACTATAATTTTAGATTCTGACGAAATAGTAAAATGAATTACACCGCATATGAAAATATGCGGTGTTTTTATGCCCCAAATGTCCTTTAAAACTTGACAAACGGGGATTTTTGGGTATATAATTGACAAGATAATGGATTATTATGACTTTAATATATTATACAGGAGGCAAACAGATGTATAATAAAGTTGACACAAACTTAAATTTTGTCGAAAGGGAAAAACAGATTGAAAAATTCTGGAACGACAACGGAATTTTCCAAAAGAGTATTGACTCAAGAAAAGAGGGGGAAACCTATACTTTCTATGACGGTCCTCCCACTGCAAACGGAAAACCGCATATCGGCCACGTACTAACCAGAGTTATAAAAGATATGATTCCCCGTTACCGCACAATGGAAGGCTATAAGGTCTTAAGAAAAGCGGGTTGGGGTACTCACGGTCTGCCCGTTGAACTCGAAGTTGAAAAACTTCTCGGTCTTGACGGCAAAGAACAGATAGAAAAATACGGTCTTGAACCCTTTATCACAAAGTGTAAAGAGAGCGTATGGAAATATAAAGGAATGTGGGAAGACTTTTCAGGTACAGTTGGTTTCTGGGCTGATATGGACGACCCCTATGTTACCTATCACAATGACTTTATTGAGTCTGAATGGTGGGCACTAAAGCAAATCTGGGATAAAGGACTTCTCTACAAAGGTTTCAAGATTGTTCCCTACTGCCCAAGATGCGGAACTCCGCTTTCATCACACGAAGTGGCTCAAGGCTATAAGGCTGTTAAAGAACGCTCTGCAGTTGTACGCTTTAAAGTTGTGGGCGAAGATGCTTATTTCCTTGCATGGACAACTACCCCGTGGACACTTCCGTCAAACGTTGCACTCTGCGTTAACCCCGATGACGATTACTGCAAAGTAAAGGCAAAAGACGGCTATACTTATTATATGGCAAATGCCCTCTTAGACAGCGTACTTTCTTCGCTTTCAGATGACGGCGACGCATATGAAATTATAGAAACATTTAAAGGAAGCGACCTTGAATACAAAGAGTATGAACCCCTCTTTGAGTGCCAGAAGGCACCTTGTGAAAAACAGGGCAAAAAAGCACATTTCATAACCTGCGATTCATATGTTACAATGTCAGACGGTACAGGTATAGTTCATATTGCTCCCGCCTTTGGTGAAGACGATGCTAAAGTTGGCAGAAAATATGACCTTCCTTTCGTTCAGTTTGTAGATGCGCAGGGTAACCTCACCGAAGAAACTCCTTTTGCAGGTCTTTTTGTAAAAGATGCTGACCCCAAAGTTTTGGTAGATTTAGACCAGAGAGGTCTTTTATTCGATGCTCCCAAATTTGAGCACGATTATCCTTTCTGCTGGAGATGCGACACTCCTCTTATCTACTATGCAAGAGAGAGTTGGTTTATAAAAATGACCGAGGTCAGGGATGACCTTATAAAGAATAATAACACAATCAACTGGATTCCCGAATCAATTGGCACAGGACGCTTTGGCGACTGGCTCAAAAATGTTCAGGACTGGGGCGTAAGCCGTGACAGATATTGGGGAACACCTCTTAATATCTGGGAATGTGAATGCGGTAAGCGTCACGCAATAGGCTCTATTGAAGAACTTAAATCTATGAGTTCAAATTGCCCTGACGACGTTGAACTCCACCGCCCCTACATCGATGCGGTTACTATCAAATGTCCCGATTGCGGAGGGGAAATGCACAGGGTAACAGAGGTTATCGACTGCTGGTTTGACTCAGGTGCTATGCCCTTTGCACAGTGGCACTATCCTTTTGAAAACAAAGAGATTTTTGATGACAACTTCCCCGCAGATTTCATTTCTGAAGCAGTTGACCAGACAAGAGGCTGGTTCTATTCGCTCCTTGCAATCTCAACTCTTATCTTCAATAAAGCACCATATAAAAACGTTATAGTTCTCGGTCACGTTCAGGACGAAAACGGTCAGAAGATGTCAAAATCCAAAGGCAACGCAGTTGACCCCTTTGATGCACTTGCCGAACACGGCGCAGATGCAATAAGATGGTATTTCTATTCAAATTCCGCTCCGTGGCTCCCCAACCGTTTCCACAAAGCAGCGGTTACAGAGGGTCAGAGAAAGTTTATGGGTACACTTTGGAACACATATGCGTTCTTTGTGCTTTATGCAAACATCGACAAGTTTGACGCTACAAAATATACCCTTGACAAAGAGTCTTTGAGCGTTCTTGATAAATGGATGCTTTCAAAACTCAACACTTTAGTAAAAACCGTTGACGATAACCTTGCAAAATACAAAATCACAGAAACTGCAAGGGTACTGCAGAGTTTTGTAGACGAACTTTCAAACTGGTATGTAAGAAGAAGCCGTGAAAGATTCTGGGTTAAAGGTATGCCTCAGGATAAGATAAATGCCTATATGACTCTCTACACTGCCCTTGTTACACTTGCAAAAATCTCTGCTCCTATGATTCCTTTCATGGCAGAAGATATCTACAGAAACCTTGTTTGCTCAATCGATAAAACTGCACCTGAAAGCGTACACCTTTGCGACTTCCCCGAAAGCGATGCATCATTTATAGACGCCGATTTAGAAGACAGTATGGAAAAGGTACTCGATGTTGTAGTTCTTGGCCGTGCGGCTCGTAATGCATCAGGCATCAAAAACCGTCAGCCTATCGGCAAAATGTATGTTAAAGCAGACTTTACCCTTGACGAGTTCTGTCAGGAAATCATCGCAGACGAACTAAACGTTAAGAGTGTTGAATTTACAGACGATGTAAAAGAATGCACAACCTACAGTTTCAAACCTCAACTCAAAACCGTAGGTCCTAAATACGGCAAAGTTCTCGGGGCAATAAGAGAATATCTTTCTTCTCTTGACGGCAATAAGGCTATGGACGAACTTGAAAGCACAGGCGCACTTAAATTTGATGCAAACGGCGAAGCGGTTACCCTTTCAAAAGAAGACCTGCTCATTGAATCTGCTCAGGTTGAAGGCTTTGCATCTGAAACCGACGGAGGAATTACCGCAGTTTTAGATACACGCCTTACAGATGAACTCATTGAAGAAGGATTTGTAAGAGAAATCATCAGCAAAATTCAGACAATGAGAAAAGATTCAGGCTTTGAAGTTATGGACCACATTAAAGTTTATACCTTCGGAAACGAAAAAATTGATTCCATTATGGCTAAAAACTCAGGCTTTATCAAAGACGAAGTTCTGGCAGAAGATGTTTTAACCAATACCGACAATGCTCTTTCAAAAGAGTGGAACATCAACGGTGAAAAAGTTAAAATCGGCGTTGAAAAAATCTGAAAAACTAAAAATTAAATTAAAAAGCATCAGACTAAAAAAGTCTGATGCTTTTTGCATAGTTTACAAATCTTTTTAACTTTCACTTGCAAACATAATCTCTTTTCTCACAGATTTAATATTGGATAACTTCGCACCGTAAAATGATGCTATTGCGGCAGTTAAAAGTTCGGTCTTTAAGTTTTTGACGCCACCTGCGCATATAACGGCATCGATTTCGTATTTGCCGTCTTCGGTTTTTTCGGTGTGCATTTCTATTATAAAATCTTTAATGTTTACCTCTTTCATACCCCTTTTTGACTTTTTCTCTATCATAAACTCTTTTGTGTTGTCAAATATTTCGGGGTCAAAGTCTTTATCAGATGTAAAACTTATTTTATAACGGGCAGAGTCAATGAGTGAAAACTCTGGGTCGGCGTCTGTCTTTTCCTTGCACGAAACCACCCTTACACCTCTTGGGAATGCATCAGAAAGTCTTTTTGCAACCTCGTCTGTTTTCAAATTTTCTATAAGGTCTACATCTGCCATTTCGCACTCGCTCTCAACGCCTACGGGGCATGGAAGTGCAATGTTTTGGACAATATGCGGGTTAAAGCCTTGCGAATATCTTACGGGAAGTTTCGCTCTTTTAAGAGAGCGTGTAAGGCATCTTAAAAAGTCAAGGTGTGAGATGTATTTGACTGATGCGTCTTTGGTGTAGGTAATGCGGTATGTGAATTTATTTTCGTTTTTCATAGCAAACACCTCCGCCAAATACATTTGCTCCGCAATTTGAACATTTTTCTCTGCACTGGGGCGTTGTAATTCCCATTTCCGCCTTTTTTGCCTCGGATAAAAGGAACTCTTTTGTAACGCCCACGTCTATCATATCCCAGGGGAGAATTTCGTCATAATCTCTCGCTCTGGTATAGAAAGAAATTTCCATTCCGCATTCTTCAAACGCCTTGTCCCATTTTTCCCGGTCAAAAATATCTGACCAGCCGTCGAATTTTACGCCGAGTTCGTGTGCTTTTAAAAGAACTTTTGAAAGGCGTCTGTCGCCCCTTGCAAACACGCCCTCGAGCACACTTACGGGCGCTTCGTGGTAGTTGTAGGTTATGCGTTTATCGTTCATCGCGTCTTTGAGGGCATATTGTTTTTCCCTGAGTGTTTCTCTGTCGTCCTGCTTTGCCCACTGAAACGGGGTAAAGGCTTTGGGGACAAATGATGCAACAGATGTAGTAATCCTGAGTCCTGGTGCTCTCTTTTCCTTGGGGACAGACAGATATTCTCTTACAACCTTTTTGGAAAGAGTTGCAATCTCGCACACATCTTCAACAGTTTCAAAGGGAAGTCCCATCATAAAGTAAAGTTTTATTGAACTGTACCCGCCCTCAAAAGCGGTTTTTACTGCAGTTAAAAGGTCATCTTCGGTTATATTTTTATTTATGACATCTCTCATTCTCTGGCTTCCCGCCTCTGGAGCAAATGTGAGAGAACTTTTTCTTACCTTTTGTACCTTTTCCATAAGTTCCATAGAGAATGAATCAAGACGGAGCGAGGGAAGAGAAAGCGAAATCTTTTCTTTTTCTGTCATATCTAAAAGTCCGTCGGTAAACTCTTTAAGTCGTGAATAATCGCTTGTTGAAAGCGATGAAAGGCTTATTTCTTCATAGCCTGTGGAATCAATGAGTTTCTGTGCGCACGAAAGAAGCGTCTGGGGACTTTTTTCTCTCACAGGGCGGTATATCATACCCGCCTGACAAAATCTGCAACCCCTCAGACACCCTCTGAAAACTTCAAGCATAATTCTGTCGTGCACGATTTCAACAAAAGGCACTATGAATTTATCGGGATAGTGGACATTATCGAGGTCTTTTATTATTCTTTTTCTCACCTTTTCGGGCACAAAATCGTACTTTGGCTCAATTGATGCAATTTTTCCGTCATCTTTATACTTAACATCATAAAAAGACGGCACATAGACGCCCTCTATGGAAGAGATTTTTTTCAGAAAATCAAATCTTGTGCCCTTTTCCTTTTTCCATTCTTTATAAGCGTCCATTACCTCTAAGTTTAACTCTTCCCCTTCGCCGAGAAAGTAAAAGTCCGCAAAATCAGCAAGTGCCTCTGCCGAATACGCACACGGTCCGCCCATACAAACAAACGGGTCGCCCTCACCTCTTTCAGATGCAAGAAGAGGTACTTTGGCAAGGGATAGCATATTGAGTATATTTGTATAGCACATTTCGTACTGGAGAGTAAAGCCGATAAAGTCAAAATCTTTTATAGCGTCCATTGACTCGAGAGCAAAAAGGGGAATGTCTTTCTCTCTCATCTTTTCTTCCATATCAATCCACGGGGCAAAAACTCTTTCGCACCAGATATCCTCCCTTTCGTTCATAGCGGAATAGAGGATTTTCATACCCAAATGCGACATTCCGATTTCATAAGTGTCAGCAAAACAAAAGGCAAAGCGGATATCCACCTTGTCCTTATCTTTAATTATACTGCCGAGTTCACCGCCCGTGTAACGGGCAGGTTTTTCTACAAAAGGCAATATATTTTCAATTTGTTGTCTTAGCATTTTCTTTGGTTTCCTTTCGTGATTTTTTCTCGTACAATCACAGTTTATATTATAAAGAAAGAGGAGTTTATTGTCAACACTCAAAAGATTTCGCCTTTTCCATATGTTTCACATATTCTCCTGCACTTTTTCCTGAACCGAAAGAGCGAAGAGCAGATATAAGGGCGTTTTCGCTGAGTTCTCCGATAAAGCGTCCGTCTTCAAAAACTGCGCCGACAAGGTAATATGACGGCGAAATCCTTGACGCTATCGAAAGAAGCGTAGTGTCTGAAGAAAAAGCAAAGTATTTTATTTTCCTCTTTACCCCAGCCCCGCCTGAAAGGACGAGTCTTTTTTCTATGAGGTCAAGATTTTTCTGCCGTTTTGGGAAAAAGGCAACAAAAACAGTAAAAATTATAAGAAACATATTACCCATACGCGCCAAAAAGAGAAACAAACAGGCAAAAACAAAACAGGCAGTAAAGAAAAAGGAAATGTGCTTCATAATTTTCGCACCGTATATAATGCCGAGTTTTGACTGCAAAATCAGCCTCAAAACTGCACCGCCGTCGAGGGGCATTATGGGGAAAAGGTTTATAACGCCGATGGAAAGCGATGCAAATTCTAAAAGTTGGGCTTTTGCAATCCCGAATTTTCGCAAAGAAAAAAGAGCGCCAAACAAAATGAAACTGCATATGGGTCCTGAAAGGAGAATTATCATATGCTTTTTTATGCTTGGCACTCTTTGTATTTCAAGATTCATTCCGCTTACCCCCAGCACTGCCCGTGAGGGTTTTACCCCAAGGCAAAGACCTGCTAAGGCGTGGGCGCACTCGTGGATTATTGCACCGAGATATCCTGAAAAAAGGAAGTTTTCTTTGCCCAGAAGTGCAGAAATGAAAACAACAAAAGCAACGCTTTTTTTAAGTTTTAATTTCACCCTGCAATCAACTCCAGAGGGTCTTTGGGGTCTTTATCTTTTCGTATTTCAAAGTGGAGATGCGGTCCTGTCGCAGAGCCTGTGCTTCCGATAAGACCGATAATATCGCCTTTTTTAACCGTCTGCCCCTCTTTGACATTTGACTTTGCAAGGTGGGCATACGAACTTGTGTAGCCGTCAGTGTGAGTGATTACAATAAAATTTCCAGAATACTGATTGTAGGTCGATTTTGTTACCTTGCCGTCTTCTGTTGCTTTTACGGGATCACCCGTTTCGCCCTTTATGTCAATGCCGTTATGGAAAGAATCCTGACCGCTCAAAGGGTGCTCTCTCTCTCCAAACGGGGACGAAATTTCGCCCGTGCAGGGAAGAGAGGGGGAGAAAACTTTCAGAGGTTCTTTTTTCTCCTTGCTCTGCTCTTTTCCCTGAGCGTCTGAATTTATCTCTAAAGCAAACACTTTTTCGTCTTTCTTCTCGCCTGATTTAAGATAGCCAGAAACAAATTTTGACCCCTTTTCGCCAAAGTCTGAAACTTTGCCGAGTCCTTTTTTAGCAAAGTTTTCAAAGGCAAGTGCGTATTTTTTGACAGGGGTATTTTCTATCATTTTATTAAATAAATCAAGAGATAAATACTTTGCACCGAAAGAAAATATAAAGGCAAAGACAATGACAAAAGACGAAAGTCTTTTAAGTGTCAGTTTTTTATGATAAGACTTCGAATATTCGCTTTTGTACTGGGGGACATATTTGTCTGATACATTTTTTCTTCTTTTATATTTCACTCTTTTCACCCCGCAAACATAGTCTTTTGTATAAATATATTCATTTGGAGCAGGAAATATGCCTGTGGACTTTTGGCACAAACATTGGGATATTCAATCAGTTTGCGGTTTTTCACATAGTCTCCGGTTTTTCATATAATAAATATGAGGAGGTAGAGAAGATGGAGAAAGAATTTTTTGACCTTAGCAGACTCTCTGACGGTGAAAAAGCAAAAATAATACACTTGGAAAATGAACCCGTGATGAAAAGACGGCTTTTTGACCTCGGATTTGTCCCTGAAACCACTGTGGAATGTTTAAAGACAGCACCTTTTGGCGACCCTAAGGCATATCTTGTAAAAAACACTGTAATTGCGCTGCGCTCAGAGGATTCAGAAAAGGTAAAAGTGAAAAAATTATCTTAAAAAGGCTTTGACAGGTATAAGTTTTTGAAAAGTTGATATAAATATAAAAGAAATATTTCACATAACATCTTTTCAATGAAAGGATTTTTTTGGGAATAAACACTTCAAAAAAGTCTTGACAAAGACTATATTATGTGTTACTATAATTAGGCACAATATCTGCGCCGGAGTGGCGGAACTGGCAGACGCACAGGACTTAAAATCCTGCGGCCCTTAAAGCCGTACCGGTTCGATTCCGGTCTCCGGCATCACATTTGTGCTTTCTTAAATATCGCAGGGTGGAGCAGTCTGGTAGCTCGTCGGGCTCATAACCCGAAGGTCGTTGGTTCAAATCCGGCCCCTGCACCCAAAATTAGCGGGCAAAATAGATGCAATCTGTTTTGACCGCATTTTTACGCACTTTTCTGGCAATTTTCAAAAATCCCATTTGAATAAAAGACAGTAGATGCACCCACCGTTTCAACCAGTCTTGAACCAGAGACAACGGCATAAATCCTATAAAATTCCGACTTGACTACATAATAGATGCAAGTTAGAACATACAGGATACGAACCATAACAAAAATTAATACAGATAAACGAAGGCGATAATTTCAGAAATGAAGTTATCGTCTTTTTTTATATCCAAAATTACAGGAAGGAGGAAACCAAATGAATGTAGAAGGATTTTTGATTCAGGTAAAGCAGAACCTGCCAGAACATGATGGTGTGACTACTTGGGTTGAAAATTCTGCATTAAATGTTGGATATGGCAAGTCAGAGAGTTTTGAGATCAGATATCCCGGAGGCATTTGTTATAATGCCGCAACTGAGAAGACCGATGAATTTTATAAATTGGTTGAAGAAGCTGATAAAGCTTTCAAAACGGTTAAGGAGTATATTGATCTGATGGATAAAGCTCCAGAACTCAGTGCGAGAGATTTCAATATGCCATACAAGTTGCTTGCAGAATTTAACGGAGTTGTACTTGGCGGAATTGAGCATCGGTCAAATAATACCTTTGAGTTCACAACTTGGTCATACGCAAACAATTCTTTGTATCACGGTCATTATTTTACCGATTACGAAAAAGCAAAAGAAGATTTTGCAGTAAGATCAGGATTGCTTCAATCAACAAAGTTGTTTACAGACAAAGAAATGATGCAAATATATCGTTGTGCAGAAGACACATTAAACAACGGATATGAATTGTCGAGTGAACAGACTGAGGTGTTAGAGCAGGTGCAAGAGAAGATTAAGGAATCAGTTCCGAACTTCGATGAGAAGCTTCGGGAAGAGATTGATCAGGAATGCGAAGAAGACATGGGAATGTCAATGCAATAAATATGAAGGAGGAATAACACATGCAAGAAGGAACAAGAGTATTAGCAGTTGCGTTGTCTAATGAGGTGTTTGATAAATTAGATGACTTTGTAAAAGAAGCACAGGTTACAAAGAAGCAGTATGTTGCAGAACTTATAGAAAAGGATTTGGAACAGAAGCTTCAACAGAAGCAGGAACCTGCAAAACAAATAGAGGTGCGACAGGCTCCTGACGGACAACAGATATGGGGCCGAGTTGAGGTTATAAATGCCTTGGACAAGTTTATGATTGAAAACGGC
>JAZQDA010000045.1:0-9941 GCA_045546535.1 Clostridia bacterium
AGTCCTCTTGTTATGGTGCTTAGTTTCGGTGCATCTGAGTTTGAAATAGAAGGCGGACGTATTTTAAGTCTTGATTCTGCCTCTGCAGATAAACTTGAAATGCTCTATGAACTTTCATTTAAATGCTTTGAACGAAAAGGAATGGAAATTATCAGCGTCAGAGAAAATGCTCAAACACTTTTAGAAAAATTCAGATTGGAGACAGAACTTTTGTTTTATTCTCTGATTTCAAAATCCGAGAAAGGAAAAATAGGAATAAGAAGTGCAGAAATATATTCTCGGGCAGTAAAGTTTATGGAAGAAAATCCCGACGGAGAACTCACGATTGAAAAAATAGCCTCTCACTTTTCAATCAGCGGGGCGTATCTCAAAAAAATTTTTGCAAAATATTCTGGCATGGGTACCATAGAATATTATAACCGCATACGCACACGCCTTGCCTGTGTATATCTTGCAAACGGCACAAGTGTAAAGGAAACAGCAAATCTTCTGGGTTTTTCGGACCAGAATTATTTCAGCACATTTTTCAAAAGAATAACGGGAAAAAGCCCCACCAGATACAAAACGGAAATAACCAATAAGATACTGAGCGATGTTTGATTATATCAAACATCGCATTTTTTTCATATAATGATATATCCAGTTTAAAACGGGGTTGAAATATATGAAAAACTTTAAAATATCTGACTATACATTCATAAGTGCAAACGCAAGTCAGGACACCGAAGTTATAGATTACGGAATAAAAATGGTCGGTGCTCCGCTTGAGTGGAAAGAAACAATGGGAGAGGGGATAAGGGTTGGTATCGTAGATACAGGTATATGCTTATCACACCCTGATTTAAGAGAGAGAATTTGTGACGGAGTTTGTTTTCTCGGGGGCAGGTCTTCAGATATAGAAGACGAAAACGGTCACGGAACTCATGTTGCTGGAATAGTTGCCGCTGAGAGAAACGGCAAAGGTGTAGTAGGTGTTGCACCAAAGGCTGACCTTTTTATCTGCAAAGCGTTTGATAAAAACGGAAAAACAGACTATATGGCTATAGAAAAAAGTATTCTGTGGCTTATTGATAACAGGGTAGATGTAATTAATATGTCGTTTTCATCTGTTTTTACATCAAAGCGCTACGAACTTTTAATGAAACTTTGCCACCGAAAAGGTATAACGATGGTTTGCGCTGCTGGAAACGAGGGTATGACAGGAGATATGAGACCTTCATATCCTGCAAATTTTGATGAAACTATAGCAGTGTGTGCTGTAGATATCAATAAAAATGTAGCCGATTTCAGTTCGCGCACTTCTGCCGCAGAAATTTCTGCGGCGGGAATTGATATTTATTCAACTTACCTTAAAAACGGCTATGCGCTGCTGAGCGGAACATCGATGGCAACCCCCATAATTACGGGAGCCGTCGCAATACTTCAGGCAAAAGGGTTTATGCGCTATAACCGCCGTCTTACACCTGATGAAATAAGGCTTCTTCTCAATATATACACAGAAGACCTTTCAGGACTTGGCAGAGATGACCGCTACGGATACGGACTTTTCAGTTTCGGCAGAATTTCGGGAAGTGACTATGTTGACGCCCAGAGGGCAAAACACGCAATAAAAACCCGAAATGATTTATCAAAAACAATGACGGATTTTGTAGTAGCGATGCTTCTCGGACTTTAAAGTTAAAAATTTTCAGCCTGTCTTAATTTCCTGTATTCTTTTCTTTTGAGCGCTGCCTCGTAATTTAGTCGGTCTTTATCGGTTTTAAGTATGAGTTTCGGCACTTTCAAAGGAGTTCCGCTTTCGTCAATCGCAACCATAACAACATAAGCAGTGTTTATAACATCTCTTGAGCCGTCAAGATTTTCAATAAAGGTTTCGACGCAGATTTCCATTGAAGTGCGCCCTGCATAAGTTATATACCCTTCAATAAAAAGGGTGTCATTTGCGAATGCGGGTTTTTTAAAAATGAGACTGTCAACACATACGGTTGTAACATTTAAATTGGAGTGTCTTCTTGCAACTACAGCGGCAACAATATCGATCCATTCCATAAGTTTTCCGCCGAAAAGTCTTTTGTATCCGTTCAGAGATGACTGTGATAAAATCTGAACGTGCTGAGTATAAGAATCATTTACGCATTTTTCAAAATTCATAATATTTTCCTCCGCACAGTTATGTTTGCCCTATTTTAAATACTGCATTCACAAAAGAAAAAGAAAAGGCATATTATACTAATGAATTAGACCATAGCGGTCTAAATCTAATTTATAAATTGGAGGTTATAATATGAGCGATAGGGTAAATTCCTGTAACTCAAACAGTGGCACTTGCTGTGATGAAGTATGTATTCAGACAAAAAAAGTGTACGATTCTTGCCGTGATAAAGAATGCATTGAAAACATCAGGGTATATCTTACAGAGTGCGGACAGAGCCTTGTTGACAGATCAACAAGTATCAGATGCAGAAAATCGGAAATAATCTGGATTTATTCAGATGTTGAACCCGTTGCATTCAACAGAGGTTACTATGCAGTTGACCTTAAATTCTTCTTCCGCATCACGCTTGATGTGTTCACAGGTCTTGGAAGACCTACACAGGTTGAAGGCATAGCAACATACGACAAAAAAGTTATTCTCTTTGGTTCGGAAGGTAATGCAAAAACATTCTCATCCAAATATAAAGAGGGCGACGAAGATATACAACTGTGGCAGAAAAACAATCTTCCGGTGGCTCAAACAGATGTATCTGACACCCGATATTTTGTCATAATTTAGCGGATACAAATTCTTTATAAAACCTTGACAATACATAAGAAAAGATATACAATATATTATGTATATTTCTGATTATGGGTTTTTGCACCCTTGAGGTAAAAACCATAATTGAGTGGTGATGTAATTATATGAAAAAGAGATATAAAATTTTAATAACAGTTCTTGTCATAATTATTGCTCTTGCAGGAGTAATATGGTGGCAGTTTGGAAATATTCGTTCCATATATTTTGGACTTAAGTTTTCCAAGGAAGATATAGCCGAGATGGCAGGAAAATCATTTGACGATGTGAACGGATATTTAAAAGATAATCCAAAGTACAATGTCCGTCCCACAAAGCCTGTTGAAGAAAAACTTCATAAAGACGGAATAATTGACGACGAAGAACTCACTGCACTGATAACCGAAAAAACCACGGTTAAAGAAATGTTCGGAAAAGACCTTGAACTTGGTGAAAACAAGGAAATCACGGCGACAGACAGCGGCGAAAAGATAGATAAAGACACCGCAAACCAACTCAAAGAAGAGAACTCAAAAAATAATCAGGAAAAACAAAGCGAAACAGGTTCTCACGACGAAGAAATTACAAACTGCATTGCAAGAATGTATGTTTTAAAATCTTCGTTTGAAACACAACTTGAAGCATTGTATAATGAGGCGTTTGAAGAATATAAAGTCTGGTATCACAAACTGCCTCCTGAACAAAGGGACTCAAAGAAAAAGGAAATTATTACAAATTTTTATCCAAAGGCCACTGCACTCGAAAGCCAGTGTGATGCCGATGTTAAAGAGGTTCTTTCAAAACTTGAAACGCTACTTAAGAAATCGGGCGAAGATACTAGTATAGTAACAAAAATAAAAGAATCGTATGATAGCGAAAAAGTACTTAAAAAAGCATATTATTTTAGTTTGTTAACTTAATTTCAGGGAGGAAATAAAATGAAAAACAGTTATTTAAAAAAGGTAGTTGCACTCATCATTACAATAGCGATGATAATTCCTATGTTACCCGTGGTATCTGCAACTGCTTCATCACAGTTTGTCGACTTTCCGACAGGATGGTCATATGAAGCAATGACAGCGGCTGTTTCTAACGGTCTTATAAACGGAAGAACACATAATACAATAGAGCCCACAGGCGATCTTACCCGTGCCGAGATGGCTACTATTATAAACCGTGCTTTCGGTGCGACAAAAACAAAGGATATTTCTTCTTACAGTGATGTCAAACCGTCAGACTGGTTCTATACAGAAATTGCAAAAGCAGTTAATATGCAGACCTTCCAAGGGGATACATCAGGACTTATGCGTCCCAACGACTCCATTACAAGAGAAGAAGTTTTTGCAGTAATTGCAAGAGCACTTGTATTAGAAACATCAGATTACTCTGCTCTTTCCTCCCACCCAGACGGCTATGCTGTTTCTCCTTGGGCAAAACCTTATGCTTCAATCCTTAGTGCAAAGAATTATATAAACGGCGATGAAAACGGATATTTAAATCCAAAATCAAATATAACCCGTGAAGAATTTGCACAGATTATGCATAACATTATAAAAACCTACTATGTTTCGGCAGGTACATATTCAAAGGCAGGTAAAGATTCAAGTCTTATCCGTACATCAGGCGTGATACTCCGCGATGTTACAATAGAGGGCGACCTCATCATCGGTGACGGTGTAGGCTACGGCTCGGTTGTACTTGAAAATGTTATCATCAAAGGCCGTCTCCTTGCACGAGGCGGTGAAGATTCAGTAAGACTCGTAAACACCAAAGTTGGAGAAAACGTTGTTGTTAAAGACGTAAACGGCGTAGTCCATTTTGATAACTATAAAAGTGAAGATGCTTTCAAAAATATCAATGAAATTACAAAAGCAACCTTTAAAGGCGATAACTACAGTATCTCCATAGGCGGAAGTTCATCATCTTCCTCAAAATCCTACACCATAAGTGTTACAGGTGCAGGTATCAATATATCAGACAGTGTTGTAAGAGGAAGCACCTACACTCTTCCCACACCGAATATGTCAACATACCCCGGTTTTGCAGGTTGGAGAGATAACTACGGAATTATAAAAAATGCAGGTGATTCAGTAATCGTAACTGAAGACAACACTTACGTTGCAGTATTTACTTATAAAATAAAATATTATAAACAAAACCTTGCAAAAAATGCATTTATTCCTGATGAAAGTCTTACTGTAACCCGTTATGATACTAAAGACAAAATAGTATCTGCATCTCGAAGTGATAAACAACGCACTTTTACAGGTTTCACCTATTCAGAGCCTGATTCAGTAACTTCTACTACAGTTAATACATCGGGCACAGCCGAAATCAAACTTTACTACACGAGAAATGATATAGAAATTTCTTATTCATTCGTAAACGGCGGTGCATTCACCGATGGTCAACCTCATAACACAACAGTTGTTTACGGCTCTGATTTCACACTCCCTCTTGCAACAGAGGTTGAAAACGGCTTTGATATACTTATCGGCTGGAACTGCAATGGTACGACATATGCACCCGGCGAAACTGTAACAATTGAGGGCTATGACCCTGAGGGTGGTTGGGTATTTATTGCCATCTGGGAAACAACAGTTGTTTACAGAGTTGACTTTATGGCTTATTCTGATGGTAACTATGCAGTTGTTGGTTCTACTTCCGTTCCTGAGAATACAAAAGTTCCACAATCATTTATAGATTCACTTCCGCCTCTCTGGGAAGTAACAGGATATGTAAAAGATTCAAGAATTTCTCCTGTACTCTACGGTTCAGGGAATGAATATACACATACAGTTAAATTTGGCTGGTTCTATAATCCGACAACAAATATATGGGAAAGATTCTCTAATAATGTAGCAATAACCGATGCAATTGTTGATTCTTCAGGTGTGCTCACAGTAAAAGAAATGTCTCCTAAACTGAGCATATATGCAGATATAGAAAAAATCGGAACTGCATTTGATTTCCAGAGATATTATGAACCCAAAGTTGTAACAGCAGACAGTTCAGGCAACATCACGGTTACAGGCACGAGAGCAATGGATACTTTCAAAGATTATCTTTGGGATGCGTTCTCAGCAAGAACCACATCGCTCCAGATACAACTTCAATCAAAGATTGAAACAGCAGGTGAAAAAGCATTTGTCAAACTCAGACAGAGAGGTCTTCTCGATGCAGACAATAACATTCTCCCCGTCGATCTATTTGTAAGATATTCACAGATTATCGGTGAAGCAGAACTTGAAGATTACATCGTTGACAACGCTAAAGAAACCCTGAAAAATAACGATGAACTTAAAGACGCTATATTCGAATATTTCGAACACATGGCATCATCTTCAAATCCTGCTGACAGAGACGAAATGAAGAGTTTATTCACAGATACAATCCATCTTGTAATTGACACAGACCCTGACGCAAAAGATGAAGCAAGAGATATCTGCGCAGATATGTTCAGTCATGATTCATTTGCAAAAACTGCTCCCGGAAGATTCCTCGGATACAGTGTAACTGTTACCGATGCAGACCTTGCATCAAGTGCAAGAGTATCTGCAATCAAATGGTTTAAAGAACTCGCTAATAGTGATACTGCATTTAGAAACGAAATCGTAAATGAACTCATTTCCGCAGGTTACAACCCTAGTGATGTTAATGCACACATCGTTCCTTACATTGAAGCAAATATAGTTTCAATTATTCAAGATAAATTCGGCTACTGCCCTGTAAACTTTGATTCACTCACAGGCAGAGAACTTATCATCGAAGTTGTAATGCACCTCTTTGATACAGATGAAGCAAAACGTGATCAGATTATTGCAGAAGCAGTTGAAGAAATAGTTGAATCAGGCGACCTTGATGATTTTGAATACTATGTTGACCATGCAATCGATTTCCTCGAAAATAATGGTAGGCTTGACGGCGTAATTGATGAAATCATTGAATTGAAATACCGTCCCACACTTGATACTATGGTATATCAACTCATCAACAACGAAAACTTTGTGATTGACCCACAGCATGAATTCATTCTTTCAGCATTTGAAATGCAGGTGCTTGATTACACATTCGATGACCTGGCAGCAAATGTGCCTGATAAAGTTTTCAGGATTTATCCCAGAGCAAGACTGGAACAGATTTTCAATAACGCTTACAACAATCTTCTTGCAAAGATTACAGAGGGAAAACAGGCACTTGCAAGAGGCGAAAATGCAACAATTCCATCAGGTCTTACATTTGTTGTAAATCCTGTAGATGATATTTATGTAATCCTTCGCAACCGATTTGTAGAACTTGTTGATTCAAGAGCAAGTGCAAACTACTATTACAGTGATAATGAATATCTACAGGAATTCATCAGACTCACAGAAGTACAAAACATATTTGAAACAGGTACAGGCGTCGGCACGGGTTATGCAATTAAAGAATACAGAGATTACTATGACCTTATCTTAAAACTTGCAATAATCGGCGATGACGCTATGGTTTGGTACACCGAAGAACTTTCACAAGATGAACTTGACCAACTTATTCTTGATTATGAAGACCTCTTTGTGAAATATGCAAATCTTCTTGCTGATATAGTAGGAGATTATGCAGACACGGGTTCATTACCAAGTCAGGTTGATAACAATATTGTAAATGCTATCCGCAACGAAATCGTGTCAAGACTCGGTTCTGTACACGATAAAGTTCTTAACTGGTATAAAGCAAGTCCTTTCAATAAAGAGTACAGCGAAGATGATTATGCAAAACTCAGAAAAGTTGTAAGAAAAGCATTCGGAAAAATCAATGCTACAACTGATGAAGCCATAGAACTTGCAAACAAAGCGTATACACTTATTGATAATAAGTTTGAAGGCCTTGCAGATGTTGACCAACTCACACAGATTGATGCCGACACCTACGAAGTAACAATTAAAGGCAAAACAATCAGAGTAGAGAGAATTGATTCAGATACCTATAAACTCACAGTTTCAGGCAAGACTATCAATATCTCCCGCCTTGAAAACGGCAACAAATATGAAATAACAAAAGGTTCAGACATAATCAGAATCTATCGTGAAATAGCAGAGTAAAATTCAAACTAACTAAACGGGCAGAATTTATTTCTGCCCGTTGTTATCAGAAAGAAAAGGTGATTTTATGAAAAAAGCATTAGCACTTATACTTACACTATCAGTACTTTCAACATGCTTGTTTGTCCCTGCTGTTGCAGATGTCTATAAACCTGCATTTACTGATGTTGATGCCAATACAACCGAGGGCAAAGCCATTTATAAACTTGCAAATGCAGGAATAATAAACGGTAACGGCGACGGAACATTTGCTCCCCAAAGAAACCTTTCGAGAGCCGAACTTTGTAAAATGGTAAATAACATATATAAGTTTACTGTGGAAGACAGTACATCGTTTTCCGATGTAACCCAGGATAAATGGTATTATTCTCACGTGAAAATCGCAAAAAAAGCAGGTTACATAAACGGCTTTGAAGACGGAACATTCCGTGGTGATACCTATGTTACAAGGGAACAGGCTTGTGCGATTGTTGCAAGAGTGGCGAAACTCTTTAACACTCTCGGCGAGGGCGTAACAGTTACAGATGCTGTTTCCCCCTGGGCATTGGATTATGTTAAAACGGTTATAGGCAACAGACTCCTTCCCCTTGAAGAAGGCGGTAAATTCAGAGCAACTGAAGATATGACACGCGGTGAACTTTCTGTTTTACTTGCTCACTTTGTTCAGGAAATTCCTGTTACACCAGGAGGTAATACAGGCACTGGTTCAGGCACTGGTTCAGGCTCAGGTTCAGGCTCTGGCTCGGGTTCAGGCTCAGGCTCGGGTTCAGGCTCAGGCTCGGGTTCAGGCTCAGGCTCTGGTAATGATGATAATGAGGGAAATAATACACCTGCTCCTGACGCTTTCGACTCTGCAAAATGTCAGGCTTTTACAGGCAAACTCAATCAGATGCTTACAGAACTTTCCGCTATCCGTTTTGATGAGAATGAACGCCCTATTGTAAATCAGATTAAAACCACAATCCAAAGCACTATAGAAGACGGCAGACACGGACAGAAAATTTATGAAACAGGCTATGTTTCAAGAGAATATTCAACTGATATCGATAATGCCAAAGCGCTTTACAGAGCACTTACAGATGACCTACAGGCACAGTTCTACTCAAAACTTGCGACCAATATGACAGAGTCAATAGTAAGAGAACTCTTTTCTATGATATTCGGTATTTCAAATCCCGAAGCATACGCTTAATTTCCCGTATCGCACAAAACCTCCACGCATATACTTATGCGAGGAGGTTTTTTTATGAATATAAGTGCATACTGCAGAGTTTCAACAAAATCAGATGAGCAACTAACCTCACTTGAAAATCAAAAAGCATTTTTTGAAAAGTACGCAAAAAAGAACGGATTCAACTTAGTGAAAATATATGCAGACCGCGGAATAAGCGGGAAAGCGTTAAAGGACAGAAAAGAATTTATCCAGATGCTTGAAGATTCAAAAGCCAAACCTTTTGATATGCTCGTTGTTAAAGATATAAGCCGTTTTGCAAGAAATACAGTTGATTTTCTGACTGGTATCAGAACACTTAAGACAAACGGCATAGATGTACGCTTTCTTTCGTGCAGCATGGACACTTTGGGGGAATCCGAATTTGCCCTAACAATGTTTGCAGCAATTGCTCAGGAAGAGTCATATAACCTTTCAAAAAGAATAATTTTCGGTAAAAAAGTATCTGCTCAAAAAGGCAGAACTCCGCCTTTTATTTACGGTTATGATAAAACCGGCACATACACACTCGGCATAAATGAAGAAGAAGCAAAGATTGTAAAAAAGATATATTCCCTTTACATAAACAAAGATATGGGAATAAGGAAAATAGCGTCATATTTAAATGAAAATAAAATCCCCACAAAAACGGGCAAACTATGGGAGGCAAAAACAGTCAGAAGAATTCTTTCCAATCCTATATATTCAGGCACTTTAGTCAATAACAAAACCGAAACTCTTGATTTTATAAATTCATCAAGACGAACTCTCCCAAAGGACGAAAACTATATACATAATATGGAAGATATCAGGATAATTTCGAAAAAAACATATGACCGTGCGAGGAAAATACTTGAAAAAAGAAGTCGGAGGCCAA
>JAZQDA010000046.1:0-7845 GCA_045546535.1 Clostridia bacterium
TGCGGACAACATCGGTTTACCGAGTATAGGTAAGGTAAGTATAGGTAAGGATAGTATAGATAAGAGTAGGTTAGTTGAGAGTAGTAATAATGTCGACGAAGAAACCGACAACGGCGACGAAAAAAATGTGGATAATGTGGATAACTCTTCTTTTGAGTTCTTAGGCGGTAGTTTAGGCAAAGGTGTTGTCCTATTAACTCAGGAGCAAAATGATGCGTTGTTAATGAAGTTGGGTTTAGATGCATACCATCACTATGTTGACAGATTATCAGCATTTATCATCAACAAAGACGCTAAAGTGGGTAATCACTATAAAACTATTCTTAAATGGGCCAAGGAGGATAAAGCGATATGATGAATTTTGTGCCGGACAATTACGATGCATTTAGATATCATGAAGCAGAACAAGAGACCTGGTTACATAAAAGACCAAAATGTAAGATTTGCAAGGAACATATTCAAGACGATTATTTATTTGACGTTGACGGTGTTATTTACTGCGAGGAATGTATGAAAGACTTGTACAGAAAAGACGCAGAAAACTACGAAATTTAAGGAGTAGAGGAAAATGTTAAAAAGCGAGATTTACAGGAAAGCAGAAATTGCAGTTTTAGGCTCTGAGTTACTTATCAAAGAAAAACTTGAAATTCTCGAACAACTTATGCACGAAGAAATGACGGCTAAATGGTTTGAGAACATCAAAAACAACGAGTCTGAATTAAAAGAAATCAAAGAACTATGTAAGGGTGGTGCAGATGCTAAAGAGTGAAATATATAAAAAGGCACAACTTGCGGTGATGAAAAGTGATTTACCCCAAAGCGAAAAGAGCGAGATAATTAAAACGCTTATGAGCGAGGAAATACTTGCAAGGTTGTGCGAAGAACCGAAAAAAGAGAAATAAAAAAAGTCGCTCTCGGTGAGCAAGACCGAAAAGCGACAAAAGAAAATGATGCTATATGCATTTTATCACAAGTTTACGAAAAAATCAAGAGAGGATATGAGAATATGTTTAATAAGACCTTTGAAGAAATGATGAAAATAGATGTTTCGCCTTATGTGAAAGAAAGGGAAGATGCAGATAACGCCTCGTATTTGGGTTGGGCGATGTGTAAAAAACTTTTGCACGACAACGGGGCAGAAAAAGTTTTGTTTTACCCTGTTCCTACAGAAGACGGCTCTACATTAAGAATGAGCAGAGAAACATTCACCGACAAATACGGAGTAACAAACCGAGTGTACGAGGTGCTTGTACATATCACAGTAGATGATATTGAGTGGGATGTTTTCTATCCTGTAATGAACGGAAACAACCCCGTCAAAGACAACTCAATGAATCAGTTAAGAGTACACAATGCAGTACGCAGGGCATTTGTAAAAGGTGTAGCGGAAAGAATAGGTCTCGGTTTCTCCTTGTGGCTTGACGAGGACGATTTACCACAGGAAGAAACAGAAGATTTAAGCAAACATAACATCATGAAGATCAGACAAAGAGTACAGGAACTTGTTACGGAGAAAATCAACCAAGGTATACCCTTTAGTGTAATTGCGGACAGGCTCGGTATGGACGAAGAAAGCGTTAGGGCGAAATTTGCAGTATATTCTGAACTCGCAAACTTTGAAAGAAAGATTTGGGAGATGAAACCGTGATAAGCGACCAAGACAGAAGCGGTTTTTTCGGCGCATCTGATACGAAATACATTATGGGGAATTGGAAGACAAAGACTTTTCAAAATTGGTGGTTAACCAAATTAGGAATAAGCACAAACAATTTCCGAAATGTATCGATGAACGCAGGGACATATTACGAACACGCCATATTAGATGTGATAGGTGTGCCGAGAAAAGACCACCAAATAATAATCCCTGAATACAAGTTGAGGATAAATCTTGACGGAGACGGCATCGGCAGAGTTGACGAGGTTAAGACCTACGCTCTTGAAAAAGGTTTTAAAGTAACAAAGGCATACTGGCAACAAGTTCAGGTGCAGATGTTCGCAAAGTTGTGGGAAGAGGGCAAAGTTCCAAACACAAACATATGGGCGTATGGTCTTCTCCCTGAAGATTACAAAAACTTTTTCAATCCGATAGACCGAGAAAGATTGAAAGCCTATCCGCAAGACTATGACAAAACATTTATTGAGGGTTATCTAAAGAGAATTGTTTGCTTGAAATATTGCTTAGAAAAAGGAGTGATGCCCGATGAAAAAGTCGCAATGTGAAAAGATTGTTGAATATATGCAGAAATACGGCACTATTACACAAGCACAGGCTTATGTTGATATTGGTTGTTGGCGTTTAGCATCGAGAATAAGCGACCTTAAAAGACGAGGTTATGCGATACGGAGTGAAATGATAAAGGTTAAGAACAGAGACGGCGAAGATGTACCGATTGCAAGATATTCACTTGCGGAGGAGGTAAACAATGCATATAGCAGAGTGCAGAGTTGCGGGGAATGAGTTAATACTCAAGACGGCAGACCTTTCAGAGATAAGGCGGTTTGCATATAACTTTAAGGCGGGGAACTACGAGATAGAGCATAAGCGGAAAAAGAGAAGCAACGATGCAAATGCTCTTTGTTGGAAACTTTGTACGGAGATAGCAAATGTATTAAGGGCCGACAAGGACAGTATTTATCTTGATATGCTCAAAAAGTACGGTCAAAGCGATATTGTTTCAGTGGTATCAACTGTAGATGTAAAAGGTTATTTCAAATACTATGACGAGTTCGGCAAAGGTACGGTCAACGGCAAAGAGTTCACGCACTACAAAGTGTATAAAGGCTCTTCAGAGTATGACACAAGAGAGATGTCAATTCTATTGGACGGGATAATTGACGAAGCAAAGGCGCTTGATATTGAGGTTATATCCGAGAGCGACAGAGCGTTACTATTGGCAGAATGGGGCGGTAGAAATGTCTAAGTCAAAACAGACCAAAGCACACGAAATACCGATTGCGGTTAAAAAGGCGGTAGCAGAGCGAGACAGTATTGATGGACACCCTTGTTGTATATATTGTGGCAGACCCGCACCGACGGAAAACCCTCTTGCATTTTCAAATGCACACATAGTTAAGAGAAGCCAAGGCGGATTGGGAATAGAAACAAATATAGTTACCCTCTGCCCGACAGACCATTTCAAGTTCGACGATAGCACGGAAAGAGAACAGATGCTTGAGTTTATCTGCGGATATATGCGCGGTTGGTACGGCGAAAAATGGAATTTAGAAAATCAGGTTTATATAAAGGAGTAATGAAATGAACTGTAAATATTGCGGAAAGGAATTTAAAATCGGCTTTGGTAAAAGAAGTGTGTTTTGCTCTCATAAATGTTCTGATGCCTTTTACAATAAGCAAATTAAAAAGAAAAATAAATGTGAAATATGCGGTAATGAACTGACAGGCAGACAGAGAGCCTACTGTAGTGATGAGTGCCGAAGAAAAGCAAAAAGCAAATATGACCAATATCGCCATAACGAAGAATATAAAAAGCCAAAGGCGGAGGTTAAAGAAGAACCGAAACGAAAACGGGGCAGACCGAAAAAGAAACCCACCTTTGCAGACATAAATGCAAAGGCAAGAGCAGAGGGATTGAGTTACGGTCAATATTGCGTAAAACATAGACTGTATGAGGAGGAAGCAAAATGAGAGATAACGAGAGTATAAAGAGTCATGGTGATATGTGCGGAGTGATGGCAAATTGTAAGGATTGTATTTGTTATGAAAAATGTAAGAGTAGTAGACTTGATTTTGCCGAGTCATCAGAGCCTACTCATATCTGTCAATATTTCAAAAACAAAGTAGACTTTGCGGAAGTAAGACACGGGGAGTGGTTGAAACAAAATGGCGGGTTTTTCTTCTTGTGTTCTGATTGCTATAGACCTTCAGCTACGAAAACCAATTATTGTCATCATTGCGGAACAAAAATGGACCAAGTTATAGCGGAATGAATAATCTCAAAAATGAGTGTTGTGAGCATAATTTGGCAATGAAAATCTCAAAACCATATGATTTTTGCGTTTATGGAGAAAAGAAAGATACATAATGGTACTAAATAAAAAAATATGAAAACGAAAGGAAAAAAAGAATGAAAAACTACATTTGCTTTAATGACGAAAAAATCGAACTGACCGCAGAGCAGGTCGCGGAAATGAAAAAGGCCCTTGGGATAGCAGAGGTAAAATTATCTGATATTCCAACAGGGGAAACCTTCAAAATCAAAGAGCATGAATTTATTGTGCTTGAACATTCAAAAGAAACAACCGCCGTTATACTCAAAGATTTGTTGTATGAAAATAAAGTGTTTGGAAAAACCAACAATTACAAAAATTCACATGTTGATGATATTTGCAATGACTTTGGAATTGAAATAGCAAATATCATAGGCAAAGAAAATCTTATTGAACACACAGTTGATTTAACCGCAGACGACGGCTTAAAAGATTATGGGAAAATCAAGCGTAAAATGTCATTGATTACAGCGGATTTATATCGCCGTTATGTTGACACACTTGACAAACACAAAACAAAAAAATGGTGGTGGTTGTCAACGGCTTATAGCACACCCACACACGGATATTCAAGTCTTGTAAAGTGCGTTTCGCCCTCGGGTAGCATCAACTACCACGATTACATCTTCAGTATCGGCGTTCGTCCGTTTTGTATCTTAAATTCTAATATCTTTGTATCTTGTGAGGAATAAAAATGAATGAGAAAGAATTTAAGGTAATCACAAAATCCAAAGAGTTGGCTATGCATTCATTAAAGTTGACATCAAACCCCAACCGATACCCCAAAAAATACAGACATTCATTGAGCGATAAAATACAAAACAAAAGTCTTGATATATACACAAGTTTGTTTGAAGCAAACAGAATCAACAACGCTACAGACAAGAGATTGAGATGTGAAACCATTACAAAAGCAATAACATATTGCGACGAACTGTTGTTTTTTATTGAGTTGTCTATGAATTTAAATATAATCAACGGCAATTCTGCGGGGTATTGGTCAAAAATGGTCAGTGATGTAAAACATTTGGCAATAGCATGGAGAACAAGCGAAAAACAATAATATTTTTAGGTTGTGTGTTGTATTTTTTGCGTTTCGCCCTCGGGTAACATCAACAACAACAATTACAACAACAATAACGGCGTTCGTCCGTACTGGTGGAAGGCTCGACAGAGTAGGCAAAAGCCGAAATCAATGCACCACATCAAAAGAACGCACAACCTTTCCGTAAGGATAAACAAAAAAGAGGTGTGTTGTATGACCGATTTTGAGAAAGTAATAGATTTTAATAATATGTATAAAGCCTATCGAAAAACAAAGAGTGGCAAAGGTTATAAAAAGAGTGCCGCAAAGTTTGGAGTTATGGCATTAGACGGTGTAAATTCACTTATAGACCAATTAAAAACTCATACATATAAAATATCACCTTATCACGAGTTTACGGTGTATGAGCCAAAAGAACGCATTATTAAAACAACTTCTTTCAAAGATAAGGTCGTACAACACAGTTTATGTGATAATGTGATTTTGCCTAAATTACAAAAAGTTTTTATATATGATAATTGCGCAGGGCAAACAGGGAAAGGCACATTATTTGGATTAAACCGACTAGGCGAACAAATGCAGGATTTTTATAAAAGGTATGGGCAAAATGGTTATATACTCAAATGTGATGTAACAAAGTTTTTCTATAACATACCGCACGAACAATTAAAAGATATTGTAACTTACTATTTTTCATATGATAAAAACATTTGTTGGCTGTGTAATTTATTCATAGACAGTACATCAGACAAAGGCATACCACTTGGAAATCAAATAAATCAAGGCTTTGCTTTGTTATATTTAGACGGTATGGATAAATTGATAACGGGCGAATTGGGAATTGAGTATTATGGCAGATATATGGACGACTTTTATTTGATACACACAGACAAACAATATCTCAAATATTGCCTTGAAGTTATAACAGAATTTTTAAATACATTAGACTTAACTCTTAACGGAAAAACGCAGATATCTCTGTTTAAAAACGGCGTAAAATATCTTGGTTTTCATACGTACATAACAAATGATGGCAAGTTGATACGCAAACTGAAAAATCAAAACAAACGAAACAAACAGAAAAAATATATCAAAATGGCAAAGTTGGTAGCAGAGGGAAAGTTACCCATAGACAAATTCAATAAATCTTATACATCGTGGAAAAACCATATATCGCATGGCAATTGTTATAGATTAAGTCAGTCGATGGACGAGAAGATAAAGAAAATTTTAGAAAGTTAAGGAGCAAGAAAAATGAACAAGGTAATTTTAATTGGCAGACTTACAAAAGAGCCTGAATTAAGGACTACGGCAAACGGTGTAAGTGTGGCGAGTTTTACGGTGGCGGTAAACAGGCGGTATAAAAATTCTGACGGGAATTATGATGCAGACTTTATAAACTGTGTGGCATTTAAAAACACGGCAGAGTTTGTTTGTAAGAATTTTGGGAAAGGTCAGCAGATAGGAATAGTAGGCAGTATTCAGACGCGAAACTATGACGATAAGGACGGCAAAAAAGTGTATGTAACTGAAGTTGCGGTTGACGAAGCATACTTTTGCGGGGACAGGGTAAAAACGGCAGAGAAGCCAATTTCACCGCCCAATTATACACCTACGGCAAAAGACGGATTTGTGCCGATTGATGATAACGACGATTTACCGTTCTGATGAGGTGCAAATATGAATTTAAGACAGGTAAAGGCCATAGAGAATGCAAACAAGTGGAAAATACTTGCGATATGCCCTGATGCGAGAGACGAAAGCGGGATATACTTTCTTATCCGAGAGGAAAACGGCTTTAAGTATGCGTACATAGGTCAGAGCGTGAGAGTTCTGACAAGACTTGCGGAACACCTAAGGGGATTTCAGCACATAGACTTATCAATCAAGAAACATAAGTTATGGAGCGAGGACAATCCTACAGGGTGGCGTATTGGTGTATTGTACTGTGATAGGGCAGAACTTGACAATTTAGAAGAAAAATATATCAAGATGTACGCAGACAGAGGTTACCAGCTTCGGAATTCCACTTCAGGCAGACAAGACAAGGGCAAAAAGGATATTGCAGATAATCCAACAAAGGGATATCTTGAGGGTCTGTACAACGGATATAAGAAAGCACAAAAGGAAATAGCACACTTGTTTGACTTGCATCTTGATTTCAGCACGAAAAAAGACCCGCCGACAAAACTGCAGGTCAAAGCACAGGAAAAATTTGAAGAATTTATTTTAAGACGAGGTGAAGAAAATGACAAAGAATCAGGAACTTGAAAATGTAAAAAGGCAAAATGACAACCTGCGTAAAGCACTTGAAGAAGAACGGCAGAGAATTGAGGGGTACAAAGAGGTAGCCAAAATTCACACTGCATATATATCAATTCTTCTACTGAGATTGGGAGCAGACGACGAAAACACAGTTGCTATTAGTAGCAAAGAGGTTAAATGCGTTATAGCGAACTACGAGACAAGAGCATATGTAACAGAAAGCGGAGTAAGGCTTTATTTCAGAGCCAAAGAATAAGAGGTAATGCGAATGGAGTTCAGACGGCGGTTGCAGTGGTTAAGAGAGAAAAAGCGAATAAGCAGACGCGTTTTGTCAGAACTATGCGGATTGCACCCTGATGCAGTACGGAGATATGAACGGGGCGAAACAGAACCCACACTGCATTCTCTTATTGCTATATCAGAATACTTTGGGGTAACTATTGATTACCTCGTAGGAAAATAAACATAAAAAATACCTCCAATTAAACGGAGGTCTTTTTTCGTTATGCTTATCTAAACGGATTACT
>JAZQDA010000047.1:0-2453 GCA_045546535.1 Clostridia bacterium
CAGTAACCTTATTCCATATCATTCTTGCGTGTAACTTATAGCCTAATTCCTCTGCAATCTGTTGTGCTTCAAACAGATATTTGTCAATAGTCCATAAGAATAACACGCTATCCCCCCGAACAAAGGCTTGTTGCTTGACTCAAATGGTCTTTGATTTCTTCAAGCGAACAAGTTGGATAATCGAGTGGAACACCGCTGCTATTTGGTCTAACACTCTTTTTACCAGAGCCACGAGCCTGTTTCCAAGGTGGGTCTGCAAGAATCAATCCATACTGATTGCTTGTGTTAAAAATATCTACTCTCATTTACTCAACTCCGATAATCTTCTTTGCAAGACTGATAACGGTATCATAGGTGAATTTCCAGTTTTCACTTCTAACCATACCATTTGCCTTTGCATCATACCCCCGATTGTGTGGAGCAGACACAAGGATTTTAATATAGTCACCGCCCTCGTGATTGTGAACACCATCGTCAATCAAGAAGTCAGCCTTAATCATTTGCTTACGACCTGCCACAATGACCTGTCGCCAAGAGATGAAAGGAAAATGTTTCAGAATGATATACTCATACTTTGGTTTTACATTTCTGTAATCCGTAGTCGTACAGAGATAGACATTAAACCCATCATCAATAAGTTGTTTCACATATTTCACGGCTTCGTCTTTCGGCTCAACCGTTTTCCAGAAGTGGTCAGTATGTAATGGCTCAAACACCTGCTCCTTGGTAAGTGTCGGGAAGAATCTCGCAACATCCCAATCTGTCACTTCATCCGGCTTGACGTTGAGACCATAGAGGTCGTTCAGCCACTTGCACCAAGCAGCCAACAAGTCCTCAATAGTATCATCAATGTCAATGAGGATTGTAATATCTGAAAATGCCTTCTTCATACATACCTCCTATTAACAAGGTTTCACATATAAGTCATAGATAGCAATACCATTTCTTTCGGAGATATGTGTTTTGCCATCTTCAAAATCCTGCAAGTATCGCTTATTGGTTTCTTCGTTGTTGAATTGGTACACATTTTCGTGACCAATGGTTAATGGAGAACCAAAAATCCAGTCATCACATCCGCAATGGAACATACCGCCGACCATAGCATTGTGTCGAACACCATCCCAAGGCAGTTTTGAACAAACAGAGTAATATGTATCACCGAACATATTTTGTGTCATTACAAAGTAGTTTTCAGATACCGCCTTTACTTTCATAGGCTTTTTCCAGTCGTTGACTCGTACCAAATCACCAACCTTAATAGTGTCTAAAATTTCTCTTGTAATTTCTGTGTAATGAACATATTCCTTACCCATTGTTAAATCTCCCTCTTTAATAATTTGTGATTAGAACCTCAACGCTGCTATTTGCAGACTTATCTTTTGTATGATAATTACAGTTCTTATAATCAATATCCAAATAATGAACGTTGTACTTGGTCGCCCAATTTTTCAGCAAAGTGTTTTCTTTACCCTTATGAACAAGAACATTTGACAAAGCAAACTTATATCCTCTTGTATTCAACTCATCCAAATATGTAAGCAACTGATTTTCATATTGCTCCGACCACTTGCAGAAGTAATCTCTTTCGTATGCTCCAACCGTGATAAAATATGGCGGGTCTGCATACACAAAAGTATCTTCTGCTGGAGGAAGGCTATCAATATCTACATTCAGGAAGTCGTTATCAAGGAAGTCTACAACGATTTCATCTTTTCTCTTTATGTAATCAGCAAGTTTACTCTTTAACTGCGGAGAAAAATAACTTCTGCCAGCACCGGATGCCATATTGTATTGACCTTTTGAATTGAACGCTATTTGATAATTAAAGGCGTGTGTCAAAAGGCTGTATAATACAACCGCCTGTTCTCGGCTCGGATTATCATATAGATATTGATTGTAGTAGTCTCTCAAATCGTTAAAAGCAACCTTGTTTTCTTTTGAAAGTCCCCACTTGGCTATTACTTCTTCTACCTCTTTGATAAATGATTCATCAAGATTTCGGAAGATATTAACCAGTTGGGTATTTTTCTCGTTGTAGATTACTCTGTCTGCGTTTGCATTAAATGTTACTTCTCCGCTCCCCCCGAACAAATCAACCATAATTGGTGTCTTTTCTGGGAACAAGGGAAGTATCTGTGGCAACAATTTGTACTTGCTGCCGGTATAGTTAAATGGATTCTTGTAAAACATTTGCTACCCTCATTCTATTATTTGTTTTCCGTGTTATTCTATCTTATTTATAAAGGTTAAAAATTAAAGCAATTCTCTGCCACACTTCGGACAGAACTTTGCATTAACCAAGTCAAATTGACCTTGTACCTTTGGCTTACACGAATTATATAGTAAACAATCGCACTTGGAACATCTCATTGTAGTTATTCCGCTGCGTTTGAAAATCTTTTTAAGTGCAACTTTATCATTCAGTTCAGACTCATCTTTTGTCTTATAAATGT
>JAZQDA010000048.1:0-3881 GCA_045546535.1 Clostridia bacterium
CTTCAACTATTTTGTTCCATTGTTCTTGTGTACCATTGTAATATACATCAGGTGAACTTTCATTAGATTCTTCAACAAACAAATCAATACCGATAGATTCAACACTTACTGGTATTACAACTTTTTTCAGATTGACGCAATCATAACAAATATAACTACCAATATTAGTTACTCCATCAGGAATAACAATCTCTTTTAATCCACAGGCACAAAATGCATAATCTCCAATTGTTTTTAAATTCTTCGACAAAGTAATTTCTGTTAATTGTTCTAAATAATCAAAAGCATTACTTCCAATAGTTTCTACACTATCAGGAATTTGTATTTTTGTGATACCTTCTGTAAATCGAAATGCATTGTCGCCAATAGCAGTTACAGTATTAGGAATTATAACACTTGTTATAAACATAGCCTGATTGTAAAACCCGCTTTTTGCAATGCTAGTAACAGTATAGGTTTTATCATTCACAGTGTAGTGATGCGGAATAACTACGTCTCCTACGCATCCCTTATCACCGTTATATCCCACACTAGCAGTCATTGTTGCATCATCAAGCGTGAAAGCAAAATAACTTGCATCTGTGGGTTTGATATTTGGGTCTCCGTAATATGCTAGGCTGTTTATGTTATCTTCAGTTTGGCCTATTACCACATCTGTTATCTCATCAACAAATTCTTGTTTTTCCGCAGGTGTGTAATAGTCTACACCTTTCACGGGTGTGTAACCTCTTGCGACCACTCCGCTATCCGTAAATGTTTCTATTTCAAAGTCAAAGGTGTACCAGTTCCCGTTTGCTCCAATGTAAGGGGCATATACTGCAGTCTCGCCATTCGGGTCAATCCACACATCTGCTTCATCGGGGGGATTATCGCCATAATATACCATAGAACCTGATTGCGCCCTTACTCCTGTATCATAAAACTCGCCCTTGGCACTATCCCAAGCGTACCAATTCCCGTTTTCGCCGATATAACTTGCCTTACCGAGAGTATTTTCTGCCCGAATTGCAAACTTTTCAGCATTTTCGGCACTCTTTTTGGATTTTTCTGCTTCTTCTGATGCTCTGTTCGCACTCTCTGAAGCATCAGATGCACATTCTTCCGCCGTTTTTGCCGATGTTTCCGCGTTTTCAGCAAAGGTTTCTGCTTCATTACGATATACACTGACTTTCTGTATTTCGTCCATAATAGATTCATACTGTCCTTGCATCTGCTCTATTTGGTCGGGAGCGGGGTCTATAGGTTCTCCCGCATTATCTGTATCAGGGGCATCTTTCACCACAAGTTTATCCTCGACGCTTCTCTGCCTTTTGCCGTCAAGATAACCGTCTATCACGAAAGACATCATTCCCGATACTGCTAATGGCTCGGAAGGGATAGGTACAAGGTATATTCTTGTGTTTTCTACGACATTTTCTATCAAATCAGTGGTCAAAGTTCGTTTAACAGGATTTGTGCCGTGTGCATCAAAAAATGTAACTGTCTTTGCATATCCGTCCCAACCCTCATCAAAGGTTATTCGGAGTATAGTTACATTACCCTCACCTCTGACACCTGCATTTTTGTTATCTTTAGTTAGATAGTTACCTCCTACCTTTATGTCAATAACTCTATCCATTTTCCTCTCCTTTCTTATTCGCTCGGAGTTGGTGTCAACGCATCTATCCGAGCATTTATTTCCGCCACAAGTCCGTCAACATACTCTATTGTGGCCAAAGACTGTGTATCAAGGTTTGCATCGCATAACTTTTCCGCCTTGTTATCACCAACACCGATATAAAGCGCTTTCTCTTTTCTGACATACACAATCTCTCTATCTGCAATATCTGTATTTTCTTCTTTCTTCCAAGCACGAATATATATCCTATCTGCCATATTTCCACTTCCTTATAACAGAATAGGGACAACCGTTTATAGTTGCCCCTATGCCGTGTCATAGATTTTTCACTTTATCGCGGAGTATTAAATTATAACTCGCTTTTTGCAAACTCGTTTGACTTTTTCTCAATAAGCAGACTTGTTTCATAGTCCTGCAAGTCAGACTTGTCAAGAACATCAGCAAATTTGCGTTTGATTTCGACTTCCTGACCACGCTTAATTTGGCAGTTTTCGCCGTTTACAGAAACAAACACATCATCTTTGTATTTGTTGTTATCTCTAAACAGTTTTACTTTTACAGGCTCATTCCAATATGCTTTACGCTCTTCGTTAGCCTTTTTCTGATCTTCGGTCAGTTCTCCGCTTACTGATGCTTTTGCATCGGCTACAATCTTTTCTGCTTCTTTACGAGCATTCTCAAGCATTTCTTCCACTTGTTTTGCCACATCTGCAAGGTCAATACTTTCAGGTTTTGTTGCCTCCGCAGTTGTTTCAGGTTTTGTTGCCATTATAATTCTCCTTTCATTCCCCGCTTAAACGAAGTTTAGTTATTTACAGTAGGATTGAATGTAGATGCAGATTCAATTCTTACCATATAGTTTTCTACAAGTCTTTCTGCTACTTTTGTCGCTTTCCAACCTGCAGTTGCTCTCTGGTTGAGGGGGTCGCCTGTACCTGCACTACCTAACTGTTTAACGATATGCTCTAAACCACCGCCTGAAATTTCAGTTGTGCCGTAGGCATTATCGCCAAGAATAAGTGTTGAATAAACGGCTCTTTCGCCATTACCCGCTTTTGCCCAAATTTTCGCTTCAGTTGTTTCAACGAAACGAACACCAAAGATTTTACCGATTTCGCCCTCGTAAATATCAGAGGGGTCAGAATAGGTTTTTACATCTTTCCATGCAGGGTCGTTTGTGAGGTCATAAGCCACATCGGGATGAATGATACCCACCCAAGAACCATTAATCTGTTCTGCGTTCTGACTTTTAAGAAGTCGAACTGCTTTTTTGATGTCATCTACTGTAAGCAGAGAATTTGCATCAAGGTCGCCCCTTGCTTCTTTCCCGCCCGAGAAGATAACATTTGTACCACCATTCAATACTTCTCTCGTAATAGTATCAAGTGTTGCACCCGCCTGTGCACCAAGAAGTTTTGTTGCCTGTACAAGATTGTTGTCAATCGCTGTAAGCATAAGTACATCAGAAAGTGTGATATATCCGCCGTACTGAGCAACAGTTGCTTCAATAGTTGACATATTGAGGCTCTGTCCGTCAGGAGTTACACCCTCAGAAATAGGTGCGGTGAGTTTAGGAAGCGGACTGTACTTTCTGAATTCAATTGTTTTACCTCCATTTTTGGGAATGGGGTGTTTCTGCCCAAACTGGTCGTGAACAAGTTTGGGAATAGCATTATCAATAAGATAGTCGCTATAATAGGTTTTCATTTCATCGGTAAGACCTGCCGATGTTGTAAGGTTTGTATTTGCATTAGCAAATAACTGTAAATTGATTTTTTTAAGCATTATGTTTTTCCCCTTTCAATTTCGGGGAGCGTGATTAAAATACGATTTGTTCTCCCCGTGCTACTCTTCGTGCTATCTCCGCTCGGTCCTTACGAGTAAGAGACGCTACATCATTTTTTACGATGACGGCACTTTTGGAAGATGTACCATTTTCGGAGGGACGAGATGCTTTTGACTTGATTCTCGCCTGTGCTTGTGCATCCGCAGTTTGTGCGGCCACTCTTGCGGCATTCTGTGTCAATTCATCAAAGTGAAGAACTTTATAGGCGTGTTCAACACTGTTACCGTGTTTCAAAAGGTTTAAAAATTCAGGATTTTGTGCTTCTGTCTTGAAATCAAAAGACGGATAAAGTTCCTTTACCGTTTCTGCTTCTTTATACCAAGTGTCAATCTGTTGCTGGAACTTGGCTTGTCCTATCTCACGCTCTCTTATTTTGCGGAGTTCAGTATTTTCTTGCTCAAGTTTCTGCATTGCGTG
>JAZQDA010000049.1:0-6171 GCA_045546535.1 Clostridia bacterium
ATTGTATTTACAGAATATTGAAATCCTTTTGCACAATATTAAATAAATTTAATATTGTATTCAAAGAATTTTTGCTGTATAATAAAAACGAGGTGAGTTTTTATGGAGTATATTTTAAATGAACTTGAAACAAGCGTAAGCGTTTCAAAAATAGCAAATCTTCACTATTTTGAGTTTACAAATCAGTATCACACAAAAAAGGATACACACGCTTTCAGGGAACTTATCTATGTTGACAGCGGTCATATTTATACCGAGGGCGAAAATTATTCAGGGATACTTAAAACCAACCAGTTAATCATTCATAAGCCAAATGAAATACACTCTCTCACCTGCCCTGACGACATTGCGCCGAGTGTAATTATTATAGGTTTTGAGTCTGACTGCCCGTTGCTCGATGAATTTTCCCAGTCGCCCTGCGATTTAAGTCTGGACCAGCAAAAAATTCTAACTGAAATTGTAAAAGAGGGGCGAACTGTTTTTATGCCTCCATATGATGTGCCCAATCTAAAGAAAATGAAAAGGCAGGAATTTTCTCCGTTTGGTTCTGCTCAAATGATAAAAGTTCTTTTAGAAACTCTTTTTATAAAACTTATAAGAAACAAAAAAATGCCTGATACCGCAATTGCAGAATCGGCATCAGACATTAAGACATTTGAAGTTTATGATTATATAAACAACAATTTTACCCAGCATATAAAACTTGACGAACTTTGCTTTTTGTTTGGAACAAATAAAACCACTCTTTGCGCCAGTTTTAAAAAGCAATACGGACAAACTATTATTGACTATATAAACACCCGCAGAATTAAAGAGGCAAAAAGGCTTATGAGAGAGGGGAAATACAATCTTGCCCAGATTGCCGAAATGACGGGGTTTAATTCAATTCACTATTTTAGCAGAATGTTTAAAGAGGTCGAACACCGTTCGCCGTCTGTTTATATAAATACTATAAAAGCAAAATTAGGTGTATAAAAACGGTGCAGTTCATTTGAACTGCACCGTTTTTGTTATTTTTTATTTATGCTTTCAAGTTTTATATGTCTTCTCATTTTCACTTCGTGCGGAATAGGTTTTATATCTCCTGCCGCAGTAAGTGCCATTCTTGTGAAGAGAGGACCAAAGAGTTCATATATTAAAACTGCAAAAAGTGTGATGTTTCTTATAAGTACACCGTCTGAGCCAAGTTCCATTGCAAGAGTGCACATTCCAAGTGCAACACCTGCCTGAGGTAAAAGTGTAATACCGAGATATTTACAGATTGACGGTGAACACTTTGATATCTTTGCACTTATAAATGTGCCTGTGTATTTACCAAGCGAACGGAAAAGTATATAGACAACGCCTACCAAAACAACTGCGCCGTCTTTGAATACGCCAAGTTCAAGTTCTGCACCGCTTATTACAAAAAAGAGTGCAAAAAGAGGCGATGTCCATTTATCTGTTCTTTCCATAATATCGTGTGATAAGGGGCAGATGTTACAAAATACTGTGCCGAGCATCATACAAACAAGAAGTGATGAAAAACTTATATGTATATGTCCAATATGGAAATCCATCATCGAAAGAGAAACTGTTAAAAATACAAATGCAATTGACATATTAAGACGGTTTGTATTTGAATTGAAAAGTTTTTCAAGTTGTGTGAGTAAATATCCAAGTACTGCACCAAGTCCGAGCGAAAGTACTATTTCAATAATAGGATTTACTATTACTGAAATTACATCTACTGCGCCTTGGCCAAGACTTCTTGCTATACCGAAAGACACTGCAAAAACAATCAGACCGACAGCATCATCAAGGGCAACTATTGGAAGAAGAAGGTCAGTCAAAGGTCCTTTTGCTTTATACTGTCTTACTACCATAAGGGTTGCTGCAGGTGCGGTTGCGGTTGCTATTGCACCAAGAGTAATTGCCTGTGCTACGCTTATTTTATCAGGCATCAAAAGATGAAGCCCCCAAAGTGCAAGGTCTACAAAAAGTGTGGCAACGAGAGCCTGAAACACGCCGATTATACATGCCTGTCTGCCTGTTTTTTTCAGGTCTTCTACTCTGAACTCGTTACCGATTGCAAAAGCGATAAAACCAAGTGCAACTTCAGAAACAAGTTTTAAAGCCTCAACGGCATCGTGTGAATTAAAGCCAAGCCCTGAAACGCCAAGTTTTCCCATGCAGTACGGACCGATTAAAACACCTGCAATAAGGTAGGCTGTAACTGACGGAAGTTTTAAAGGTTTAAACGCTCTTGTCATCAAAAGACCGCCAAGAAGCGCTATTGAAACTGAAAGCAGTGTGCTCATTATATATCATCACCTTTTACATAAAATTTGTTTGTAAAAAATACCAACGGGATAATAATAGCACAACAAAAGACCAAAGTAAATATAAATCTGAAACAAAAAGAGTGAAAAAACGGGGTTAATTTTATACACTTTTTTTCTTTTTTCTCCACCCCTCTCCGTTTATCTCGTGTGCACGGTGTACGGCAACGAAAGCATTTTTATCCGCGTCTGAAACTATCTGAGTCACAGTTGCATACTCCCTTAAGGTGAAAGAAAAGAAAATCATCTTCATTTTTTTGCCCGTAAAACCGCCCGTTACATCTATGACAGTGGTTGTGCGGTTTAAAATTTTAATTATGTCTGAATTTATTTTATCTGAATTTGATGAAATTATCTGCGCAACAAACGCCATAGATTCGGGCAGAAAAAGTTTTTCTATAGAGATTGCCGATACAAAAGCGGCAATTATTCCGATTAGCGATAAGGTAAAATCACCTAGTGACAGTACACCTAAAAGTATTACAAAAGCGTCTACGAGAAAGATACTTACCGAACTTTTAAGGCTTTCAAAATTTTTGCAAAGTATGAAACTAATAATATCTGTTCCGCCTGTTGAACCGCCGCCCGAAAAAGTAAGAGCGCACCCTGCCCCTGTGAGCGCTCCGCCGAAAACTGCGGCAAGAAGAACAGATATTTCACTGTGTAAAGACCCTTTAAGATAGAAAAATCCGCCAAAGACATCGGGAGATACAAGACGCGAAAAAAGAGATACAAAAATCGGGTAGAGAAACGACGAAACAACTGTTTTGAGTGCAAATGATTTGCCGAGAGTAAAATAACCGAGAATAAACAGTGACCATGTCAGAACATATATTAAAATATCAGTTCCGCCCTGTCCTAAAGAAAAAAAGTGTGATAGAGAAACTGCAATCCCCGAAACTCCGCCATATACAAGTTCAAACGGGATAACAAAAAACGATGTCCCGATTGATAAAATAAGCGTACCGAGAATTATTTTAGATAAATTTTTATAAGTAAAAATATTTGCTATATTTAAATTCACAATAATACACCCTTTCAAGTGTTATTATCTGCAATTCCCATAAAAAAACACAAATGCTTTTTGCATTTGTGTTTTTTATTTAAAGTTTAGTTTTCGGAAATACAAATACTATAAATTCTGCCACAAGGCACACGGGGATTGCGGAGATAAAATCCAGTACTGAATGCTGTTTTACAAACATCGTGGAAAGGCATATTATAAAAGCAAAAATCCACATAAGAATTTTTGTAATCGGGAAGCACTTTTCTCCCTTGACCACACTGACGCAATACCTATAGAGTACGCACAGTGAAGCGACGGACACACTCCCGTAGGGGTATCAACCGCATATAGCAAAGACAGTATTTTTGTGAAAATGTTATCGTTTAAAAACTGGTCGGGTCTTAAATTTTGAACGCTGGGATATGCGACATACACTGCCATAGCAATAACCTGAGTTATGATGATATAAACCTGAAGTCTTTTAAAACTTTGTATGCTGTATAAAAGGAAATACCCGAGGGAAAAAACTATAAGAAAATACCAGAAAATATATGCTAAAACGAAGACTTCATTAAATGGAATAAGGTCATCAATGGGCGAATATATTATGTGGCAGTCTTCTTTGGGGATAAGATTTTCAGTCAGAAAATATAAAATGAAGTACCCCACCCAGCCAAGAAGTAGTTTAAGATGGGAAAAACGGGGGTCGTTTATTTTTGAGAGTCGGAACTTTGTATAATCAACAACTGGCGTTTTCAAAATCATTTCTCCTTGCTCTTAGGATAATGTTTTCTGCTCACATTCGGGTACGGAACAACTGTGTGAGGCGGAAGCGAGAGTGCAATATCGGTTATTTTTTGCATCATTGAAGATTTGATAAATTTGCGCCCGTCTTCCTTTGATAAATCTTTGCTATAATGTGTCCCTTCGCCGAAACAGATTTTCTTTAAATCAGGTGCGACATAGAGAGGGATAAAAGTAATTTCTTTCCCCGTTTTATTATAATAGATATCTGCTATGTCAATAAATTTTTCCTGAAAATCATAAATAATATTATTATGTTTTTCATAGTGTTCAGGAAATATTATAAGATTTTTCCCCGACATTAAAAGTTTAACGGATTCACGGAAAGTTTTCAGTATCCGCATATCTCTGTAAACACCGACAGTACGGGCATTATTGAAAAGGACTACGCAAAGGGGTGCTATTATGTATGATACCAGTTTAAAAAACGGGCGAAGTACTTTTGGCTTTGCCGACCAGAAATCCTTATATGCATATGAGGGGACTTCTTTTATATTCATCATCTGCCCCGCACACCAGGTGTAGAAGCGGTCATCAAGATAAAGTTCGCAGGAAACAGGACCGTGCATCTGCGCGTGGTTTGCGACAATTATGCAAGGCTCATCGGGGACATTTTCCAAACCCTCAACCTTTATTTTAAGATAGACGAGAGTGAGAAGATATTTTAAAATTTTAAAAAGAAAAGATGGTTTATTATTTTTCTTCATTTATATCGCCTTTCTTAAACTCATTAAAATGATTTTATCACTATAAAAATCATTTGTAAATATTATTTTAAAAAATAATTTGGAATATCAAAAACGGAACATTTATCACTGTTCCGTTTTTTCTTTCTATGCATAGTTACATCAACTTCTTCCCTTTTCCCTATTACCTCCCAAAAATCCTCGTTGGTTTTTAAGGAAGAGTGAATAGTGAAAAAGTAATAAGTAAAAATCCCCGTATCTAACGATACGAGGATTTTTGGTGGGGAGGGGCGGATTCGAACCACCGAAGCAAGATGCAGCAGATTTACAGTCTGTCCCCTTTGGCCACTCGGGAACCTCCCCATAAGCTGGTGATGGGACTCGAACCCGCAACCTGCTGATTACAAATCAGCTGCTCTGCCAATTGAGCTACACCAGCGAATATTAAGTTTTTTTGATGGGAGCTATAGGGCTCGAACCTATGACCCTCTGCTTGTAAGGCAGATGCTCTCCCAGCTGAGCTAAGCTCCCATGTCTTGCGCGACTTGTATATATTATCATATAAAAAATGTTTTGTCAAGAGTTTTTAAAAAAATTTTTTCGCTTGTTTTAACCTTTATTTGTATATTTTTACAAGGTTAAAACGGCAGTTCATATTGAACTGCCGTTTATTATCTATTGTTTTTCATTTACCGCTCTGTCTAATTGCAGCGGTTACTGCGTTTTTCATAAGTGTTGCAATTGTCATAGGTCCTACACCGCCGGGAACCGGGGTTATATATGACGCTTTCTGACATGCAGAATCAAAATCAACATCACCGCAGAGTTTGCCGTTTTCATCTCTATCCATTCCGACATCTATTACAACTGCGCCGTCTTTAATATAACTTGCATCTACCATTTTTGCTCTGCCGACTGCAACAACCAGAATGTCAGCAGTTTTGCAGACTTCCTTTAAATCCTTTGTTTTGGAGTGGCAGATGGTTACTGTTGCATTTTTGTGTAAAAGAAGCATTGCCTGAGGTTTTCCGACAATATTGCTTCTTCCCACAACCACACACTGTTTACCTGTTAAATCTATTCCGGTTTCTTCTATAAGCTCCATTACACCGGCAGGGGTACATGGAAGAAAATCAAAGTTTCCAATCATAATTTTGCCCACATTTACAGGGTGAAAAGCATCAACATCTTTTTTAGGGTCAATGCTGTTTAAAATTGTTTCCTCGTTTATGTGCTTTGGAAGCGGAAGCTGACAAAGAATTCCGTGAATATCTTTTTTCTCATTAAGCTCCTTTACAAGTGCTAAAAGCTCTTCTTCCGTTGTTTCCTCGGGAAGTGCATATTCCTCTGAACG
>JAZQDA010000050.1:0-3984 GCA_045546535.1 Clostridia bacterium
GTACTTCCCAGCCACGATAGAGAAAACTGTGTTTATGCTGAGCAGCGGTGATTGAATTCATCATAACGCCAAGGTCTCCGCCTGTTGGATTTTTCATGCCGACAGGGATTGAAAGACCACTTGCGGTAAGGCGGTGCTGTTGATTTTCAACAGAACGGGCACCGATTGCAACATATGAAAGGATATCATTTAAATATCTGTAATTTTCAGGGTAAAGCATTTCATCTGCGCAGGAAAATCCCGTTTCGGAAAGCGCCCTTATATGAAGTTCCCTTATTGCTATTATGCCTTTTAACATATCGGGTTTTTCATTGGGGTTGGGTTGATGAAGCATTCCTTTATAGCCGTCGCCGGTTGTTCTTGGTTTATTTGTGTAGATACGTGGGATTATAAAGATTTTATCTTTTACCTTGTCCTGAACTTTTCTAAGGCGGGAAATATAGTCAATTACGCTATCTTCATTATCGGCAGAACAGGGTCCTATTACAAGAATGAGTTTATCTGATTTGCCTGTTATTATGTCTGCGATTTCCTTATCTCTCTCGCTGACTATTTTTGCAAGGTTGTCAGAAAGAGGATACATTTTTTTCACTTCCTGAGGAATTGGAAGTTTTCTTTCAAATATCATATTCATTGTTATTTCCTTCTTTCTTTATTTTTTATCAAAAAGTGCTCGTCTTTTTGTAGAAAGACGCATTTTTTCTTTTATTGCCTCTTTATCTCCGTTTTCTATCATATCACGAAGAGATGTACATTCTTTTAAGAAAATATCTATCTGCTCTAGAAGAGGTGCTTTATTGAGCAGAAAAAGTTCGCTCCACATATTTTCGTTTATCCGTGCAATCCTTGTAAGGTCACGGAATGAGTCGCCCGTATAATCTACAAGGTGCTCATTATCCGAACATGTCATAAGGCTTACCGCTATTACGTGAGTGAGTTGTGAAACAAAACCTATCATTTCATCGTGCTCTTTTACAGAAAGTTCGCTGATGCGTGAAAAACCGAGGATTTTACCGATATCTTTGCAAAGTTCAACCCCATCGCGAGTGTTTTTTTCAGTTGGCACTACTATGTAGTTTGCGCCCTCAAAAATTTTATCGTCACTGTTTTCAACTCCGTAAACTTCGCGACCTGCCATTGGGTGTGCAGCGATGAATTCCACACCGTCGGGAAGAAGTGACTGAACAAGTGAAACTATTGTCCCCTTTACACCCGTAACATCTGTTATAACTGTGCCTTTTTTAAAAAGATGGGAATTTTCTCTTACCCATTCAACAAAAATTTTAGGATAAAGAGCAAAAATTATAATGTCTGCTTCCTTTACTGCTTCAGAATTAACATAGTCATAGCCCTCGTCTATAATATTATTCTCAAGGGCATATTCTAAAGATTCCTTTTTGTCTGTGATTGCAGTTACTTTAAATCCTTTTTTGCGAAGTGCTTTTGCATAACTTCCGCCCATAAGCCCAAGCCCTACTATGAGAAATTTTATATTTTTATTGATTATGTTCATAATTTTTCACCTTGATTCCTATGTTTTCAAGTTGGCTGAAAAAGTCGGGCATACTCTTTGTTACTGCCTCAGAGCCGTCTATTTCTCCGCCCGTGAGCGTAAGAAGTGTTGAAAGCGCCATAACTATGCGGTGGTCATTATGACCGTTCAGAGTCTGAGTGGGTGCGTGAAAATTTGCAGGATATACTACAACAGAGTCTTCGTCAACTTTGACAGAAACACCGAATTTACTGAGTTCCTCAGCCATTGATGCCGCCCTGTCGCTCTCTTTGATTTTAAGTCTTTTTGTACCCGTGAAAATTCCGCCGTTTTTGGCAGATGCTAAAGCAAAAAGTACAGGACCGAGGTCTGGGCAGTCAGAAATATGAACTGTCGGGGTGCCTCTTGAGAGCATATCAAAAAACTTTGAATATACTCTGTCGCCCTGAAGACTATCCTCTGAAAGACCGTCTATTTTGACATCTGAGCCAAGAAAATTAAGTGCTTCAAAAAATGCTGCGTTTGAATAGTCGCCCTCTACGCTTACATCATGTGCCCTGTAAGATTGATTGCCTTTTATATAGAGTGTTCGTTCGTCTGACCACACGATTTCAACGCCAAACTCTGAAAGGGACTGAATGGTAAGGTTTATATATGATGCACTCTCTATGGGGGGAGCGATAGTTATTGTACTGTCGCCGTTAAGAAGAGGAAGTGCAAAAAGGAGTCCGCTTATAAACTGACTGCTTATGTTTCCTTTTACCTTATAGTTGCCGCTTTTTAAAACGCCTGAAAGTGATATTGAATTTTCAGTCTTAATATATTCGATATTTTGCTCTGAGCATATATCTTCGTATACGCTCATAGGTCTTTTTAAAAGGGTACTACTACCTGAAAGTGTATATTTTCTGCCGCTTAAAAGACAAATGGGAAGAAAGAAACGCAGTGTACTTCCGCTTTCGCGGCACTCCAGGGTAGACGAGGGTGAATTAAAAGGGTTAATACCTTTAATTATTGCGATATCTTCTTCTATACGGCAATCTGCCCCGAGTGCTTTCAGGCAATCAATTGTTGCAAGGATATCTTCAGAAAGAGATATGCCTTTAACTTTGCTTATTCCCGATGCAAGACCTGAACAGATAAGAAGTCTGTGCGCAATACTCTTTGACGGTGGTGCTATGATTGTTCCCTGTGCTTTTGAAGGATAAATATATGTTTTCAAAATTACTCCACCTCCGAATTATGAATACTAAGTATTAGTTTTGCGGCATCTTCAATGCTCCCTGTGTTATCTATAATATGGTCTGCAGATGCAACATAGATGGGATAGCGTTCTTCAAAGCGTTTTTTCATCATTTCAAAATCGCTTGAAAGAGGTCTTGAAGATGTCGGGCAAAGTGAGGATAGAGGTCTATTTATAAAATATACTTTCCCGTTTTGTTTTAATGCAGATATGTTTTGCGCATCTAAAACTGCTCCTCCGCCCGTTGCTATAACTATAGAGTTTCTTTGGGAAACCTCTGCTATACTCTCTTTTTCCCACTGTCTGAAAGTTTTTTCGCCGTAACTTTTGAAAATATCTTTTATTTCCATATTGTGAGAAGAAGTAATTAAATCATCGGTATCTATATAATCTCTTCGTGCGAGTTCATTTATTTTTTTGCCTATTGAACTTTTCCCTGAAGACGGCATACCGATAAGAACTATGTTTTGTTTCTGGGATTTTACTTTAGAATATATCTTTTCAATTATATCATCTGAATATTTTCTGCCTGTAAATTTTTCAGATGCATATACTGCCTGTGCAACAAGCATATAAAGTCCGCCTGATGCTCTTATTCCCTTTTCTTTTGCTTTCACAACAAGAGGGGTCGCTATGGGGTTATATATGACATCTATTACACCCAAAAGATTTGTAAATCTATCAATATCGGCACTTAAGTCTTTGCCATTTGGATACATTCCGCAAGGGGTGGTGTTTATAAGAATATCGGCATCGGTGTGGAAACTGTACATTTCTTCGTAAGTTATGACGCCGTCTTTTTTAGTTCTCGACACTTTCAAAATAGTTTTTGCGCCCAAATCTTCGCACACTGCCTTTGCAGTTTTAGAGGTACCGCCTGTACCTAAAATAAGAACTTTGGCATTTTTTACAGATATACCTATGCGGTTTATAAGTGATACAAGACCAAAATAATCGGTGTTGAAGCCTATAAGTCTTCCGTTTGAATTTACTATGGTGTTTACAGCACCGATTTTCTTTGCTTCGTCTGATATATCGTCAAGATACTCGAAAACTCTCTCTTTATACGGAATGGTTACATTTATGCCCTGAAAGTTTTTATCGTTGAAAAATGTGCAAAGTTCATTTGCCTTTATCTCTTTTAAATCATATGTGCAATCTGATAACTGCTCGTGAATATCTTTTGAAAAACTATGGGAAAGTTTTTCGCCGATAAGTCCGTACTTCATTTTTATCTCCCTTTCAACCA
>JAZQDA010000051.1:0-20518 GCA_045546535.1 Clostridia bacterium
AGGAATTTTATCTTTTTTCCATAAAAACATAAAGAATACCTCCGAAACTATAAATTAATCTCTACAATTATAATATATATAAGAAAAATTTTCAAGTCCAAACAGTAAAAAAACCATATTTCATAACAGTTGTTTAAATGATTTATATTCCGTATTGCTTTTTTGTAATATTTTATGCAATATTTTGTCAGAAATATATTGACAAAGTGGAAGAGGAAGAATATAATTTAGTTTAGTGTTTCTAAACTTTTAGGTTACTATTAAAAACTTTTTGGTTTAGTTATTCTAAATTTAATTTTTAGAAAAACGGGCGGTGTTTGTATGAATATCGGCAAAGAAATCAAAAGACTCAGAATTAAAAACGGTCTTACACAGGAAGAACTTGCAGACAGATGCGAACTTTCAAAAGGCTTCATATCTCAGGTGGAACGCGACCTCGCTTCCCCCTCCATTTCAACGCTTTCTGACCTTTTGCAGTGTCTTGGAACAGACCTCAAAAACTTTTTCAATGATGCAACAGATGAAAATGTTGTTTTTAAGTCTGATGATGTTTTTGTAAAAGAGTATAAAGAAGAGGGCAGTACTATAAACTGGATAGTCCCCAATTCTCAAAAAAATGATATGGAACCCATAATAATAGAACTTATTCCGGGCGGAAAATCATACATTGATGACCCGCACGAGGGCGAAGAGTTCGGATATGTTCTTTCAGGCAGTATTGTTTTACATATAGGAAGTAAAAAGTACAGAGTTAAAAGAGCAGAAAGTTTTTATTATAAGCCTAACGCTGTGCACTATATTGAAAACAAAGGAAAAACAAATGCAAAGGTGCTGTGGGTATCCACACCGCCGACTTTTTGATGAGGGGTGAAGATTTTGGCAAAACAACTTATAGATATTCAAAATGTTTCAAAGTCATTTGACGGCACAGAAGTTTTAAAAAACATAAATCTTCATATAAATGAGAATAAATTTCTCACACTGCTAGGTCCGTCGGGTTGCGGTAAATCAACCCTGCTTAGAATTATAGCGGGATTTGAAGAGCCTGATTCGGGTTCGGTTTTGTTTGAAGGTAAAGACCTTTTAGGCGTCCCAGCATATGAACGCAAAGTAAACACAGTTTTTCAGCGTTATGCACTTTTTCCGCATCTCGATGTTTATGACAACATTGCTTTTGGTCTTCATATAAAAAAATTACCGTCTAAAGAAATAGAGAAAAAGGTAAAGAAAGTTCTTTCTCTTGTTAATCTTACAGGGTTTGAGTCCCGTACAATCGGTTCTCTTTCAGGCGGACAGCAACAGAGAATTGCAATTGCAAGAGCAATAGTAAATGAGCCAAAAGTACTTCTTCTCGATGAACCTCTTGCCGCCCTTGACCTTAAACTTCGTCAGGGAATGCAACTCGAACTTAAAAATATGCAAAGAGAACTTGGTATCACATTTGTGTATGTAACTCACGATCAGGAAGAAGCACTTACAATGTCTGATACCATAGTTGTTATGAAAGAGGGTACAATTCAGCAGATAGGAAGACCCACAGATATATACAACGAACCTCAGAACGCATATGTTGCAGATTTCATCGGCGAAAGCAACATCATAGACGGCACAATGAAAAAAGATTGCCTTGTAAATATAAAGGGTATTGATTTTGAGTGTGTTGATACCGGCTTTGATAGAGATGAAACAGTAGATGTTGTAATCCGTCCTGAAGATATATACATTCTTGACGATGCTGAAAAAGGAAAAATTAAAGGCGTTGTTGAATCAGTAACATTCAAAGGCGTACATTACGAAATGGTAATCGATTCTGACGGCTATAAATGGCTTGTTCACGATACCGCTATGTTCGATGTCGGCTCTGAGGTCAGCCTGATAGTTAAACCTTTTGATATTCACATTATGAAAAAATCAATGTAAACGGAGAAGTAAGATGTTTAAAAAAACACTTTCATATCCTCACCTTGTGTGGATGGTGCTTTTTGTAATAGCGCCAATGTTTTTAATATTTTTCTATGCGTTCACCGTAACAAATGACGGAGATGGTTTGTCTTTTACGCTTGAAAACTTTGCTAAGTTTTTTGAGCCGATGTATATAAAGATACTTCTTCGTTCAATATGGGTAGCATTTTTAAGCGTAGTCTTTTGCATAATACTTGGCTATCCCGCAGCGAAAATAATAGCAGACCGCGACCGCAGACGAATATCGTCAGGCAAAAAAGCATCAGGGCTTTTAATGCTTTTCGTAATGCCTATGTGGATGAATGTAATGCTTAGACTTTATGCGTGGCTCACAATTCTGCAACCGGACGGAATACTCAATAAGTTCCTGTCTTCAATAGGGCTTGGAACAATAGACATAATGTACACTCAGACCGCAGTGGTACTTGGAACAGTGTACGATTTTATACCTTTTATGATAATGCCGATATATTCTGTCCTTATAAAAATAGATGACAGTGTAATTGAAGCCGCACAGGATTTGGGTGCTAATAAATTCAAAGTTTTCTTCAAGGTTATACTTCCTTTAAGTCTTCCGGGGGTAGTGTCAGGCATAACAATGGTATTTCTTCCCGCACTCACATCTTTCTATATTTCCGACTTTTTCAGCGGTGGACAGTTTATGATGATAGGTAACTTAATTGAAAAGAATTTCAAAAATCCTGTTGGCAGGAATTTTGGCTCTGCGCTTTCGATAATTCTTATGTTTTTTGCATTTCTTTCAATGCATGTAATGAAAATATTCAATAAATCCAATCGTCAGATGGATATGTATTAAGGTGAATAAAATGAAAAAACATATCTTCAAAAATTTTCTTGAAAACATATATTTATTTCTTATGTTTTTGTTTCTCTATTTTCCAATAGTTATTTTGATGGTGTTTTCATTCAACAATGTAAAATCCACTTCAAACTGGGGCGGATTTTCGACTCGCTGGTATGAACAGATGTTTTCAGATTCTGCACTCTTGGAGGCATTTGGCAACACCATAACTATAGCGATAATAGCATCAGTTGTGTCTTGTATAATAGGTACTGCTGCCGCTATAGGAATACAGGGCTACAGAAACAAAAAACTAAAAGGCCTTATAAACGCCTGTACAAATCTTCCTATGGTAAGTTCAGAACTTGTAATGGGCGTATCAATGATGATGCTCTTTTTAACAGTTAATCTTCCGCTTGGGTATTTTACACTGCTTCTTTCACACATAACGTTTTGTGTTCCTTATGTAATAGTGTCTGTTCTACCCAAACTCGTTCAACTCGACACCGGTATATATGAGGCGGCACTCGACCTTGGCGCAAAGCCTTTCTATGCATTCAGAAAAGTAGTTTTCCCTGAAATAAAACCGGGTATAATAAGTGCACTTTTAATAACTTTCACGCTTTCAATAGATGATTTTGTTATAAGTTTCTTTACTACGGGAAACGGGGTAAATAACCTTTCCATATATATTTATTCAAGTGTCAGAAGGGGCGTAAATCCTATGTATAATGCGCTTTCTACAGTAATGTTCGTAGCCGTTGCAATACTATTATTCATAATTAATAAACGTTCATCATCGCGAAACGGTGAATCGCCTATAGGTCTTATGGGCTGATACGAAAGGAGTCAAAAATGAAAAAAATCATATCTTTAATTCTTTGTTTAACACTTGTTTTACCAATCGCGCTTTCTACAACTTCCTGTTCTTCCAAAACCAAACTTTTTGTTTATAACGTAGGCGATTACATTCACCCCGATGTTATAGATATGTTTGAAAAAGAAAACCCCGATATCAAAGTTGTATATGAAATGTTTGATTCTGTAGAAGAAATGTATATGAAAGTTTCTAACGCGACATCTCCTTATGATGTAATTGTACCGTCTGATTATATGCTTGAACAAATGATTGCAGAGGGTCTTCTTAATAAGATTAACTACGATAACATTCCTAATTATTCCAATATAGATCCCAATATGAAAAACCTTGATTTTGACCCGACAAACGAGTATACAGTTCCTTATATGTGGGGAACAATGGGAATACTTTATAATACCAAAATGGTAGACGATGAGGTAAATAGTTGGGATATTCTCTGGGACGAAAAATACGCAGGAAATATCTTTATGCTCAATCAGGAACGCGATATGGTTTCAATCGCACTCAAAAAATGCGGATTTTCAATGAATAGCGATGATGATTATGAACTAAAAATTGCAGAAGAGGCACTCTGCGACCAAAGAAGCCTTGTGAAAGCATACTGCGGTGATGAAATAAAAGATAATATGATAAACGGAAACGGTGCTCTCGCAATAGTATGGTCAGGCGATGCATACTTTTGTATAGAGCAAAATCCCGACCTTGCATATGCTATTCCAAATGAAGGCTCAAACCTTTGGTTTGACTGTATGGCAATACCGACAACTTCTCTTCATCAGGCAGAGGCTGAAAAATTTATTGACTTTATGTCCCGCCCTGATATTGCAAAGATGAACGCCGAATATATAGGTTACTCGACAGCAAATGCTTCTGCACGTGACATGCTTGAACAGTCCGTTAAAAATGATGAGTTGAGATATCCTGAACTAAACGAAGAATTCAAATCCAAAATGGAAATTTTTGCATATAATAAATCCAGAAATGCAGTCCTCACAGATATCTGGACAAGAGTTCTTAACAGTTGAATTTTATTATAAAAAAGGACCTGTTTCTATATAGGAAGCAGGTCTTTTTGCTATTCGACATTATATGCATAATTTTTCAGTTGACAATTTGTATGGGATAAGATATAATAATTGAATAAAGCATTAGTCGTAAAATGACGAAAATATGTTAACTTTTACTAATGTGAAAACAATTTTTGGAGTGTGAATATATGAACAAAACATATATACGCAACAGATATATTTTTATATTTGATATCCTTTCTATCGCAATAGCAACTTTTATGACTTATTTCACCGTGTTTACTGATATGCCCCTTACTAATGAAATGGTAACTTTTACTGCGGGAACATACACAGTGTGCACATTGGTTGCATTTTCTGCTTTCAGAGTATATTCTACAGCGTGGTGTTATAGCGGAACAGGCGAACTTGTAAAGTTTCTGCTTATAAACCTTGTTGCTGTTATTCTTGTTTACACGGTTAACGAAACCCTGCGTCTTTTAAAATTCATTGAGTTTGCCCACAGACGTATAAATTTCGTTATAGCAGTTCTTTCTATCTTGTCAATGACAGTAATCCGTATGTTTGCAAAAGAAGTTCATAAAGCAATGGGTACACGTGTAAGAGCAGGTAACAAGACTGCGAGGGATTCTGTACACCGCGTTCTTATCATAGGCGCAGGCGATGCAGGACGAATTATTATAAACAACTCTATTGCCAATAATGAAAGCAATTTTGAAGTTGTAGGTCTGATAGATGATGACCGTTCGAAAATAGGTAAGACATTTTTTGGAATAAAGGTACTCGGAAGCAGACATGATATTGTGCGTATATGTGAAAAACTTGATGTTGACCGCATAATTCTTGCTATACCGTCGGCATATGCCCAGGAAAGAAAAGAAATTCTTGATATATGCAGACAGACCAAGTGCACCATTAAAACAATCCCCGGAATCAGTGAACTTGACGATGAACCCGAAAAAGAAAATGTAATCAGAGATGTGCAGATAGAAGACCTTCTGGACCGTGAACCTGTTGTTTTAGATAATAATCGTATAAAAGACCTTGTGACAGATAAAGTTATAATGGTAACCGGTGGCGGGGGTTCAATAGGATCTGAACTTTGCCGTCAGATAATGCGTTTTTCACCTAAAACTCTTATAATTGTGGACATTTACGAAAACAACGCCTACGATATACAGATGGAACTTAATGAAAAATATCCCGACAATACTCCTGTTGTACTGATTGCTTCCATACGAGATAAAGACCGTCTGGAAGAGATTTTTGCCGAGTATAGACCGCAGATAGTTTTCCATGCGGCTGCGCATAAACACGTGCCTCTTATGGAAGACAGCCCCCGCGAAGCAATTAAAAATAATGTTTTCGGGACATATAACCTTGCAGTTATGGCAGATAAATATGAGGTGGACAAGTTTGTTATGATATCCACCGACAAAGCAGTAAATCCCACAAATGTTATGGGCGCTTCAAAAAGGCTTTGCGAAATGATAATACAGAGTATGGAAAATATCAGTAAAACTGATTTTGTCGCAGTTCGTTTCGGTAATGTTCTTGGCTCAAACGGAAGTGTTATACCGCTTTTCAAACGTCAGATAGAAAAGGGCGGACCTGTGAAGGTAACCCATAAGGATGTAATTCGTTTCTTTATGACGATACCTGAAGCGGCTCAACTTGTAATTCAGGCGGCTTGTTATGCAAATGGCGGAGAGATTTTTGTTCTTGATATGGGGAAACCCGTCAAAATATATAATCTTGCCGAAAACCTTATAACCCTTTCAGGCTACAGACCCAATGTTGACATCAAAATTGAAATTGTCGGTCTTCGTCCCGGAGAAAAACTCTACGAAGAACTTTTAATGAGTGCAGATAATCTCAAACAGACTCAGCACGAAAAAATCTTTGTGGACAAGCCCGAATCACTCGGTTTTGAAGAACTCAAAAACACCCTTAAACTTTTAAAAGACGCTGTAGATAATCGTGATGATTCAGAAGTGAGAAGTGTTTTAGAAAAGGTTGTTCCAACATATATAAGAGATAATGAAACTTTTAATAAACAGTGTGAGGCATCGCATTTATAATTTTTGACTTAAGATAACCCTGTTTTCTGGATTTTATAATCTTTGAAGACGGGGTTTTCGTCTTGACTTTTATTACTTATTATTATATAATATAATAAGATATGGTTATTATGGATTTTTGGCGGATTTTATAATACAAAACATGACAAAAAATAACTATAAGTATGTAAGAAACGGAGATAAAAAAATGAAAAATATACCTTTTTCACCTCCAGATATTTCAGATAAAGAGATTGAATACGTTACAGAGGTCTTAAAAAGCGGTTGGATTACTACAGGACCTAAAACCAAACTTTTTGAACGCAAAATTGCAGATTATTGCAAAACCGACAAAGCGGTGTGTCTCAACTCTGCAACTGCCTGTATGGAAATGACATTAAGACTTCTTGGAATAGGAGAGGGTGATGAGGTTGTCACTTCGGCTTACACCTATACCGCAAGTGCAAGTGTTATTACACATGTAGGTGCTGTTCCTGTTCTTGTAGATACTGCACCCGGCAGTTATTTCATGGATTATGAAAAACTTGCTTCGGCAATTACTGAAAAAACAAAGGCTGTAATTTGTGTGGATATTGCCGGTGTTATGTGCGACTATGATAAAATATTTGATGCTGTAAATTCCAAAAAGCATATGTTCAAGCCCTCAAATGACATACAGGATGCAATCGGCAGAGTATGTGTAATTGCCGACAGCGCACACGGATTTGGTTCCTTATACCGTGGTAATGTAAGCGGAAGTGTTGCAGATTTTACTTCATTTTCATTTCATGCAGTTAAAAATCTGACAACAGGCGAGGGCGGTGCAGTAACTTGGAAAAACATAGACGGTATTGACAACGAATTCATATATAAGAAGTATATGCTTCTCTCGCTTCACGGGCAGTCAAAAGATGCTCTTGCTAAAACTCAACTCGGTGCATGGGAATACGATATTGTTATTCCTGCGTATAAATGCAATATGACCGACATTATGTCTGCCATCGGACTTGCGCAACTTGAAAGATATGATGATATGCTAAGTATGAGAAAAACATATCTTGAAAGATATGAAACAGAATTATCCAAAATAGGTTTCGATGTCCTTTCGCACTATACTGACACATACTCTTCAAGCGGCCATCTTTGTCTTACGCGGATAATTGGAAAAGATTCACATTACAGAAATGGTTTTATCACATCAATGGCAGAGCGCGGCATCGCGTGTAACGTTCATTACAAACCATTGCCGATGCACACAGCATATAAATCACTTGGCTTTGATATTTCAGATTTTCCAAATGCATATAATCAGTTTGCCAACGAAGTTTCGCTTCCTCTCAACACAAAAATGAGTATGGAAGATGTTGAATATGTTATTGAAAATATAAAAGAATTGATAGGGGTATGATATATGCTTCTTAAAGAATTTCAAACACTTCCAGAGGGTTTTAAAACAGACTCCCTCCAGATGTATTATGATATACTTTCAAAAAGGAAAATAAGCCTTTTTGTTAAGCGTTGTTTTGATTTTATAGTGTCTTTGTGTATGCTTTTAATATGTGCACTGCCTATGTTTGTTATAGCAATTGCGATTAAACTCGATTCAAAAGGCTCTGTTTTTTATCGTCAGGAGCGAGTAACGAAATACGGCAGAGTTTTCAGAATATTCAAATTCAGGACAATGGTGTCTGATGCAGATAAAATCGGCACACTTGTTACAGTCAATAACGATGTGCGCATAACTAAGGTTGGAAAATTCCTGAGAAAATACCGACTAGATGAATTCCCCCAACTTATTAACATTTTAATAGGCGATATGTCTTTTGTAGGTACAAGACCTGAGGTTCAGAAATATGTTGATGCATATGACGAAGAGATGTTTGCAACACTTCTGATGAATGCGGGTGTAACATCTCTTGCTTGTATTCATTATAAAGACGAAGAAAAACTTCTTCAAAATTCATCTGATGCAGATGAAACTTATGTTAAAGATATTTTACCCGAAAAAATGAAATATAATCTTGAATATATCAGAAATTTTAATTTTTTTAATGATATAAAACTTATGGCAATGACTGTCTGGGCAGTTATAAGCAAATAATTACTAAATGAAAAGAAGGTAATTTTTTTGAAGAAAAACATTTGGATACTTCATCACTATTCAACGCCGCCATGTATGTCGGGTCTCACAAGACCGCATAGTTTTGCGGTGAAACTCAAGGAAAAAGGTTATAACGTAAGAATTTTCTCATCGGCATTTCTTCATTATACAGGTGAAAATCTTATTGAAAATAATGACCTTTACATCGAAAAAAATTTTGATGATATCCCTTGGGTTTTTGTAAAGACAAGCCCTTATTCAAGTAATGGTCTTAAGCGTATTTTTAACTGGTTTGAATTTTATTTTAATGTCAAAAAAGCAGTCAAAAAACTAGTTAAAGAGTATGGCTGTCCCGATGTGATTTATGCTTCATCTCCGCATCTTTTTACAATGCTTGCTGGTATTGAACTCGGCAGAAAGTATAAAAAGGAATGTGTGTGCGAAGTAAGGGATCTATGGCCCGAAGCAATATTCACTGTCGGTCAGTCAAGTGAAAAAAGTTTTGTCGGCAAGACCCTAATGGCACTTGAAAGATATATATATATAAAAGCAGATAAACTTGTCTTTACCAAAGAAGGCGATGTTGACTATATTAAAGAACACAACTGGCATAAAGAAGGAGGAGGCAAAATAGACCTTGCCAAAACCTACTACATAAATAACGGTGTAGACATTGAACTCTTTAACCGTCAGATAGAGGAAAATATCCTTAATGATGAAGACCTGAATTCAGGAAAATTCAATGTAGTTTATGTCGGTGCTATAAGACTTGTCAATAATGTCGGAAATATTCTGGATACAGCAAAACATCTTTTAGATAACGACGATATCCGCTTTCTTATATACGGCGACGGAAATGAACTTGACGCTTTGAAAAAAAGAGTAGAGGACGAAAACATAAAGAATGTAATTTTCAAAGGACGTGTAGACCGAAAGTACATACCTTATGTTTTGAGTAAATCTTCACTCAACATTTTAAACTATTCAGCCACAATGTATAACTGGTCAAGAGGCAATAGTTCAAATAAACTTTTTGAATATATGGCAAGCGGACGACCTGTTGTATCAACAGTAAAGATGGGATATTCAATTATTGATAAATACAACTGCGGATTCGAACTTGAAAACTCAAATTCCGAAGAGTTTTCAAAACTGATTTTGAAATGTTATAATATGTCAGATGAAGAAAGAAAAACAATCGGCGAAAACGCAAAAAAAGGCGCTCTTGATTTTGATTTCAATTCACTTACAGAAAAATTTATTGAAATGATAGAAAAATAAACTTTTGGGGGTTTAAAATTATGGTAAATGTAATTGGTCTTGGTTATATTGGTCTTCCTACAGCGCTGATGCTTGCTTCACACGGTGTAGAAGTTGTTGGAACAGACTATAACAGCGATTTGGTAGCAAGTCTTAACGGAGGCAGAGTAACTTTTGAAGAAAAAGGTCTTGTCGAACTTTTTGAAAAAGCAGTAGCATCAGGAATTAAATTTTCAACTGAGTATCAGATAACAGACACATACATAGTTTCAGTTCCTACACCCTATGACAAATTCAGCAAAAAAATTGACGCTTGTTATGTAAATGCAGCAATCAAAGAAGTTATGAAGATATGCCCTAAAGGTGCAACTGTTGTAATCGAATCAACAGTATCTCCTGGAACAATCGACAAATATGTCCGCCCTGTAATCGAAGAAACCGGTTTTGTAATCGGCAAAGACCTTCATCTTGTACATGCACCAGAGCGTATTATTCCCGGCAATATGATTTATGAACTCTTACACAATAACCGCACAATTGGTGCAGACAGCGTAGAAATCGGTGAAAAAGTAAAAGAACTTTACGCTTCATTTTGTCTTGGCGATATAGTTGTTACAGATATCAAAACTGCAGAAATGACAAAAGTTGTTGAAAACACATTCCGTGCTGTAAACATCGCTTTTGCAAACGAACTTGCAAAAATCTGCCGTCATGATGATATGGATGTATATGAAATAATCAAAATCTGCAATATGCACCCCAGAGTTAACATCTTAACACCAGGCCCTGGTGTTGGCGGACACTGTATATCAGTTGACCCGTGGTTTTTGGTAGGAGACTATCCTATGCTTACAAAAATCATTAAAGATTCTATGGAAATAAACGACAGTATGCCTGAATTTGTTTTGGAGCGTATACATAATATTATGCTTGAAAAAGGTATGACAGATATATCAAGAGTTGGTCTTTACGGTCTTACATATAAAGAAAATGTTGATGACTACAGAGAATCTCCCACACTTCAACTTCTCGAATGTCAGAAAAAACATCTTGCCGCACCTTTAAAAGTGTATGACCCATATATTACTGATGATATAGTGGACAACCAGTATCATGACTTTGACAAGTTTATGAAAGACACCGACCTTGTAGTAATAATGGTTGGTCACGATGAAATTAAAGAAAAAGAATCAGCACTCAAAGGTAAAGTAATACTTGATACAAGAAAAGTATGCAAACTTGACGGAGTATACACTCTTTAATTATTAAATTGTTCTGTTTTTTGGAGGATAATGTGAAAAAGGTTGGAATAATAGGGCATTTTGGCTACGGCAAAAAATGCTATGACGGACAAACTGTGAAAACGCATATGCTTACCGATGCACTTAGAGAAAAAATTGGCTCTGATGAAATAATAACTGTAGATACCATTGGGGGAATAAAAAGCATATTCAAACTTATAATGCAGTGTTTCGCAGTAGAGAAAAACTGCCACAATGTCATAATGCTTCCCGCACACAATGGTTTAAAAGTTTTTGTTCCCGTGCTTTCATTTTTCAATATGTTTTTCAACCGCAAATTACATTATTCTGTTATAGGCGGATGGTTGCCGGTTTATGTGGAGAAACATCGTGTAGTCGGCAAACTTCTTAAAAAGTTTGATTTCATTTATGTTGAAACAAGAGCAATGAAATCTGATCTTGAAAAATCAGGATACACAAATATCACAGTTGTGCCTAACTTTAAAAATATCCCCGTTCTTTCAAATGATGGACTCATTTTTAAAACTGATGACATTTTCAGATTTTGTACTTTTTCAAGAGTTTCAAAAGAAAAAGGTATAGAAGATGCAATCGATGCAATTACAAGAATAAATAACGAAAACGGCAAAACAGTTTGCACACTTGATATATACGGCAGGGTAGACTCTGATTATATTGAAAGATTTTCTTCTCTTGAAAAAGAATTTCCTTCGTTTGTCAGATATCACGGAAGCATATCTCCTGAAAAAAGTGTTGAAACAATAAAAAATTATTATGCTCTTCTTTTTCCGACCCATCATGCTACTGAGGGTATTCCGGGAACGATTATTGACGCTTTGTGCGCAGGGGTTGTCACATTAGCGCGCCGTTGGAATTCTGCAGATGATATTATAATTCAAAACACGACAGGCATTATATATCCGAATGAAATAGCAAATGACCTTTACGAAACAATAAAATGGTCAATTGAAAATCAAGAAACAGTTAACAGAATGAAACCTGATTGCATTGAATTTGCTTCGGACTTTTTGCCTGAAAAAGCAATCAAAATTATATTAGATAATATAGACAGTATGGTGTGAAGGTGAGGCATATATGAAAATAATTCAGGTAATACCAAATTTTTCTTTGGCAGGAGCCGAAGTAATGTGTGAAAATCTTACATATGAATTGGTAAATAAAGGGCATGAGGTAATAGTTGTTAGTTTGTATTCTTTACACACTCCTATTACAGATAGATTAGAAAATGCAGGGGTAGATATTAGATATCTTGATAAAGAATCAGGGTTTGATTTATCATGCTATAGAAAAATATACAAGTTACTAAAAGATGAAAACCCCGATGTAGTTCACACTCATCTATATTCCATACTATACGCTATGCCTATGGCAATAATAGCAGGAATTAAATGTAAAATTCACACTGTTCATAATGTTGCAGAAAAAGAGACATTTAAAATAGCAAGAAAAGTCAACAAAATTTTGTATAAGTGCTTTGGAGTTGTACCTGTTGCACTCAGTAATTTAATACAAAGTACAATAGTTGATGAGTATAAGATAAAAAAGACAAAGGTACCTGTAGTATTAAATGGTATGCCTCTTTATAATTTTGAAAGAAAAAGTGATTATTCATTAGGCGAAACTGTAAACATAATTCATGTAGGTAGATTTCAGGAACAAAAAAATCACTTGGGACTAATAAGTGCGTTTGAAATAGTACATAAAAAACATAATAATGCTGTTCTCAATCTCTACGGCGAGGGACCGCTTTTTGACGATATCAAAACTTTGGTAAAAGAAAAAGGTCTTGAAAATTCTGTCATTTTTCACGGAACATCACCCGATATCAAATCTAAACTTTTAGAAAATGATATATTTTGTCTGCCTTCAAATTATGAGGGTATACCGATTACTTTAATTGAAGCGATGGCAAGTGCAATGCCGATAGTTGCTACAAATGTTGGCGGAGTGGGTGATATGCTCACAGATGGGAATGATGCTTTTGTCTGCGAAAATGATGTTGAAAAAATAAGCGATTCTCTTTGCTGTTTGATAGAATCTGAAGAATTAAGAACCAAATTTGGTCAGAATGCTCTTTTGAGGGCTCAGAATTTTTCCAGTCAAAAAATGGCACAGGAATATTTAAAAATATATATCAACTAAGCACAGAGAAAGGAGATACAAATGAATAATTATAAATCACATATGTACCTCGATGCTTTCATGATTTTTACTTTAATGATGAGTTTTGTTGTTGATTTCCCGCTGCTCAGAATATTTGTTCTGGCGGGAATGTGTCTTGTAATGTTTTTTGCTGACATAAAAATGGCAACATGTCACTTCTTCTTATACAGTTCGTTTTTTCTCATTCTTAATTATGGTGATTTTCAACTCTATATTTTTATTGCTTTATCATATATACTGGCATCTCTGATAAAAAAATCTATCGAACTCGAGAAGTTTTTGTTTGTTGTATCACTATTTGGGTTATGTATTTTAACTGGAGACTTTTCGTATCAATCTATTTTCAAAATAGGAGATATGATTCCAATTTTTATGTTTGCTCAGATAATTTTTATATGCAACTCTATTGATCCCGAAGACTATGGCAGTGTTATAAACTGGTTTATTATAGGCTTTTTTATTGCTTCACTTCTTGGGCTGTTCGTCGATGCGATACCATCACTTAAAGCAATTCTAAATATAGATAATTTATATGTTTATGGCGGATCAACCTATAATTTACATCTTGTGTCCAGATATGGAGGTTTAACATATGACTCTAATTTCTTTGGCTTTGTTGTTTGCTTTGTTGTTTCAATTATTTTGTTCAGAAAACCCGTTAAACATCAAGGGATATATCTGATTATTGCACTAATATTGGCTATTTTAGGTTTTTCAACCCTGTCAAAAAGTTATTTCGTAGGGATATCGATAATAGCAATTATATATATATCTAAGATAGACCGTCGGTTTATAAAACGCTTAGCAATTATTTTGTCGGCAGTTTTTGTCTATCTTATTATTGATTACACATATAACCTTGGATACATATCAAACATTATCGAGCGTTTTTCAGGGGTAAGCGATTTATCTTCGCTTACAACAAAAAGGTCAACAATCTGGCTTGTGTATCTTGAGTATATTATTTTTGGCGGACCATCAATGGTATTTGGTAATGGTTTCAATTCAACTTTGTTTAATGTTGCCGCGCATAATACCTATATTGAATTTATGTTTTTCTTCGGATTTGTAGGCACATTCTTTTGGTATAAATATTTTAGTATTAGTTACAGGAAAGTAAAGTTAAAGACCAAAGATTTACAAACACACAGTACAATAATTCCGTTATGCGTAGTTCTGACATATATATTTGTACTTAGTGCTATGTCATTTCCTCAATTGCCGGTTATTATATGTATGGTTATGTTCAGTATGAATATGCCGGATAATAGCATATCGACTCAAAACAAAATTGCTCAGATTTCAGAGGTGAATAGTTATGAGTGATGTTTTGTTTAGTATTATTGTCCCCATTTATAATAAAGAAGATTATCTTGTGCACTGTATAGATAGTGTCTTGGAACAGGATTTTGATAATTTTGAACTCATACTTGTAGATGACGGCTCTGAAGATGGTTCATTAAAAATATGCACTGATTATGCACAAAAAGATTCAAGAATCAAAGTTGTTCACAAAGAAAACGGCGGTCTTGTGAGTGCAAGAAAAGCAGGAGCGAAGAAAGCGTGTGGAGAATATGTTTTAAATCTTGATAGTGATGATTACTTTTGTGAACATGCTCTTTCTTCGTTAAAGAAGATAATTGATGATAAAAAATATGATATAATTGCATTTAACTTTTTGCGTATAACAGATTCAGGGGTAGGCTCAAAAGGATCTTTTGCAATTCCATCCGGATACTATAACGGTGAAAGTTTGAAAAGTATTTATAAAAATCTTCTATATGATTCAAACTCTGTCTTTTTCACCTATGGTCTTGGTCCTAACCTTTGCACCAAAGCGATTAAGAGAGAAATATATGTTAAATGGCAGAATAATACCATAGATTCTATCACTATGGGAGAAGATTTATCGGTATCCATGCCGTGTTTACTTGATGCTGAAAGTATGTATGTTATGGGTGATGAACTTTATATGTATCGTATACACAGCACCTCAATGACAGCAACATTCAGGGAAAATGAGTTCGAAAATCTGGCTGTTTTAGTTTCCTATTTAGATAAGGTTACAAACGATTTGGGGGTTGATATTTCAAATCAGATATCGGCATATATTGTTTTTCGATTACATGAAATTTTGATTGGGTTAGTCAGAAACTGTGATAGTTTCAAAAAATTTAAAACATATATATCAAAGATCCCCAAAAACCTTCTGCATCACATTTCCGGCTTCAAACCGGGCAGAAATGGTATCAAATCATATTTTGTGCCGTTTGTTGTAAAAAATAGACTATGGTTTTTTTATTGGATGATGTATAACAAAAAACAACTTTAAGGTGCCCCTATGAACAAAGAACAAAGACTGTTTTTAAAATTAGTATCTTCGGCATTGAGCGGAGAAACAAATGTTTCTTCGGTTGATGATTTTGATGTGCAAATTTTAAAAGACATAGCAAAAGCAAATAAATGTCTTTCGTTCATATATCAGGGACTTGTCAATAATTCTTTGCCTTATTCAGATTACTTTAAAAAGTATAGTGCTTACACTGTACTCGATTCATACAAAAAACTTGCTATAGAGTCTGAGGTTATTGATATTCTCAGTAAAAATTCTATTAGGTCATGTGTTTTAAAAGGTAGTTCAGTTGCTCTTAATTACAAAAACCCGCTTATTAGACCTAAGGGTGATATAGATTTACTTGTTGATGAACACAATTTCAAAAAGACTTCGCTTCTTTTCATCTCAGAAGAAGAGTTCAATTTAAACAAACATTCGTTTCATATGGGTTTTTATTATAAGAATGTAAAAGTGGAAATTCACAAATCAATAACAGAACCTACAATAGACCCGAAACTGTATTCTCTTCTTTCAAATGCACTGGATAACACTCAAATTAAAAACTGTGACGTATATAAAATCCCCGTACTTACCGAACCATATCAGGCACTCTCACTTCTTACACATATGATAAGACACTTTAGGGATAATGAATTTGTTTTCCGTATGTTTTGCGACTGGGTTTGCTTTGTTAAAAGCATTTCTGACGACGAATGGTTCAAATCGGTCTATCCTATGATAAAGCAGGCGCATCTTGATAAATTTGCGGATGCCCTGAATAAAACTGCCACCATTTATCTGGAGGCGGAAGATGACCTAAAAGGGTCAGGTTATGTTGATGAAACAATATGTTTATATATGATTGAAGAGTTTATATCTGTAAATAAAGCCAGGACTCAAAATGGTACAACAGATAATCTCGGCACTCTGTTGTCGCGATACCGCAAGGAAAAGAAAAATATTGTTAGTGCATACATATCTGTAGTAAATTACATAGCAAAAAATAAATATGCTTTGGGAAAATATAAAATTATGATTCCTTTTTTCTGCATTTGGCTTCCGCTGAAATACATACTTAATGTAATTGTTGGTAAGCGTGATAGGATCGACATTAAAAAAATGAGAAAAGTCATCAGACAAAGAAAAATTATTTTTGAAACTTTCGAGCCTGGTAATAAATAAATACTTGGTGTTTTAAAGACATCTGATTTTGTGGAAAGGTAAAATATTATGAGTTTTGATAAAAGCAAAAAAATTCTTTTGAAAAATACAATAATGCTATATATATTAAAATTTTCTACATACTTTATTAGTTTTGCAACTGTACCATATCAAACCAGAGTTCTCGGTGTTGAGATGTGTGGTCTCATTGGGTTAGCCAATGCTTTGATGGTATATTTTCAATTGTTTATGGATTTTGGCTTTTTATTGTCGGCTACACAAGAAGTTGCAATTGATAGAAATGATAATGTAAAGTTATCGAGGATTTTTTCTTCTGTTACTTTTGGAAAAATTGCGCTGATTTTATTTTCCACGATAACATTGTTGTTACTGTGCCAAATTGTGCCGGCCTGGAAAGATAATATTCGTTTGTTTTATTTGTTTTTAGCGGGCACTGCTGTTAATTCTTTGCTCCCTGATTATCTCTATAGAGGAATTGAGAGTATGGAAGTAATTACGTTTAGAACCGTTCTAATAAAAATCTTTTTTGCTTCGCTAATATTCGTATTTGTTAAATCTCCCTCTGACTATATGATGATTCCGGCAATTACTCTGTGGGGCAATATTATTGCTCTTATTGGTGTATATGTTCATATGCATATTAAACTTGATGTTAGATTTGTGAAATGTAGTATTAAAGATGTCGTTTCCAGATTTAAAACTTCATCAACATTTTTCATTTCGCGTATAGCTACGACTATGTATACAGCGGCTAACACTATTATTCTCGATGTAGTATTTAGAGGTAACATGACTGCGTTTTATAGTTCGGCAGATAAACTTGTTTCTACGGCAAAAAATACTTTGTCTCCTCTGTCTGATAGCCTATATCCATATATGATAAAAAATAAGGACTTTAAGTTGGTCAAGAAGATTATTTTATTGTTTGAACCAATTATTATATTAGGCTGCATAATTGCATTTGTTTGGGCAAAACCCCTGTGTATATGGTTTTTCGGAGAAGATTTTGCACAAACATATGTGGCTTTGAGAGCGTTGTTGCCAACTGTTGCTGTTATATTGCCAAGTTATATATTAGGATTTCCGGTGCTTAGTGCTTTGAAGATGAGCAAACATGCAAATTATTCTGTGATTTTTGCTTCACTTATACATATTTTCAATCTGATTGTTTTGTATATAACTGATAATATTAATATTGTCACTTTGGGCATTACTACTTCGATAGCGGAGTTACTGATATTCATATATAGACTGTGTGTTGTTTGCAAGAATAGAAATTTAATGAAGGAGAATTAAAAAATATGAGTTTGTATAAGAAATTTGCTTTTTTTTGTTTTAGGTGTATTAGATATTTATTTCGTACGTTATGTCGTTTTCTACCTGTAAGTGCCAAAAAAATAGTTATTTCAAATTATACAGGGCGTGGATATGGAGATAACCCCAAATATATTGTTGAAGAATTATTAAAGCGTGGATTTGATGGAAAAATAATTTGGCTTGTCAAAAATAAGAACGAAAGCGTTTCATTACCATTTGGTGTTTTGGCGTGCAATTATCATTCTTTATTGGCAATATATCATTTGTCAACAGCAAAGATATGGATTGATAATTGCAGAAAGGCATTTTATTACAAGAAAAAAGGACAAAAATATTTGCAAACATGGCATGGTTTTGCGCTTAAACGTATAGAAAAAGATGTAGTAGATAAACTTTCTCCTAATTATGAGCGTTTTGCTTCCAAAGACTCCAGACAAATAGACATTATTGTCTCTGATAGTGCATTTATGACTAACATATACAGAAATTCATTTTTTTATGATGGCGAAATAGTTGAATGGGGGGCTCCTCGTAACGATATATTGGTTATGAACGATATACAAACGAGACGAAAAGTATTTGAACATTATGGGATTTCAGACACAAAAAAAATTGTGTTATATGCTCCAACATTTCGTGTTGATGGTAATACTTCTGTATATTCTTTAGATATATGCAAAATGATTGAAGCACTTAATTCAAGATTTAATTCTGATTTTGCAGTATTAGTTAGGCTTCATCCTAATATAGCGGATAAATGTGAGTTTATTAAATATGATAACGAAAAAATTATAAATTCAACTTTTTATCCGGATATGCAAGAGTTACTTGATGTGGCTGATGTCATCATAAGTGATTATTCTTCATTGATGTTTGATTATGTCATCACAAAAAAACCATGCTTTATTTTTGCTACCGATATTTCTTCTTACAAAGAAGATAGAAATTTTTATTTTCCCTTAGAATCAACACCATTCCCCATTTCTCAAAACAATGAGGAACTTATTTGTAACATAAAAAATTTTGATGGTGATTTGTATCGACAAAATGTTGATGAATTTTTACAGCGTTATAATATTATTAATGATGGTCAAGCCTCAAGTAAATGCGCTGATTGGATTTATGAACAAATTAACAAATAGGGGCTGCATCTTATTATATGAAAACTCCAAAAATAAAGAATGAATTTTTATTCGTATAGGTGTGAGGTGTTTTTATCAAAGCCTTAATTGCGGGGAAAAATAGTGTGGCGGAATTTGTTGTAAACTTGCTTGAGAAGAATTGATTTTTAATAGATTAGTGAAATGCTGAAATCAACATATAGTTTGTATATGGGCAGTAAAGAAACTCGCTATGGTAAAAAACAATCGGTCTATAAACGGGCACTCATTTGATTAAATTCACATATTAAAAAGACCTTGCTATAGTGGGAGAGTTGTATAAATAAATACGTAAATATGGGAGATTTTATGATGAAAAAAGTTATTACTTATGGAACATTTGACCTTCTTCATTATGGTCATATAAACCTGCTCAAAAGGGCAAAAGCGTTAGGAGATTATTTGATTGTTGTTATTTCAACTGATGAATTCAATTGGAATGAAAAGCAGAAGAAGTGTTATTTTACCTATGAACAAAGAAAAGCGTTGGTTGAATCTGTGCGATATGTTGATTTGGTTATTCCTGAAACATGTTGGGAACAGAAAAAAACTGATGTGCATGAATATCATGTAGATACATTTGTTATGGGTGATGACTGGAATGGCAAATTTGATTTTCTGAAAGACGAGGGTGTGGAAGTGGTATATTTACCAAGAACCCCTGAAATCAGTACTACACAAATTAAATCTGATTTGCTGAAAAAAGATTAAGAGAAACTGTTAGATGCTTAATTATTTGACCGGATATACACAAAAAACATATTACCAATGGAAAAGGTGTTTCTGGCAATAATGAGAAATAGCAGATAAGACTATGAAAAAACTTGATATTATTTATTAAAAAAGTGCTTCTCATTTGAACAGGTCCAGTAAAAACGGACAATGAAAAAAAGAGTCCCCTATGGTAGAATATAATAAACTACCATAGGGGGATTTTTTATGCCAAGAGAATATAGAAATATAAAAGAATACGAAAAAGAAATAT
>JAZQDA010000052.1:0-11950 GCA_045546535.1 Clostridia bacterium
GTCTGTGATTTCTATAACCATTCCCTTTGTTTTTTCGCCCGACGGCATAACGCGGAGAATTTCTATCTCAAAATCTTCCACTCCCGACCCCACATCGCAAAAAAGAACGGCTTTCCCGCATTCTATTTCTTCTTTTAATGCAATACTTACCGTTTTCCTTTCATTTTTTGAATTTATATTTCCGAAAACACCCGAGTCGGTGTTTTCTTTTATTTGTGCAATTTTATCAGAGGTAAAAATCCCCGAGAGCGAACCTGCGCTTCCCTTTTGTCCCTTTTCAACGCCGACTATTGATGCCCTGTAAATATTTCCGCCTTTTGCTTCAACTTTCATACCCGTATCAGCATCTGATATGGGGTGTCCGAGTGCGCCGAAACTGTCATCGGTTAAAAAAGTGAGTGTGCCTATGCCCGACACAGTATCTCTTATCCAGAGTCCGACTTTTTTCTTTCCGTTTTCGTTTTGTTCAGGGCTGACTTTAATGTCAAAAGTTTTTTTGCCCCGTCTGATTGTAAAAGTGATTTCGCCGTCTGTCTTTTCAATCGCTTCGCTTATCTCTCTTGTACGGCTCACGCCTTTTCCGTTTACTTTTTCTATTATGTCGCCCCTCATTATCCCCGCTTTTTTTGCAGGAGATACGCTCTTTTCACTTACCGGAGTTGTCCCGACAACCAGAACGCCGTCTGTTTCCAGACTTATTCCTATGGCATCTCCGCCGAGCGATACCATACGTTTTTTTGTACGGCTCACCTCGACTGTTTTTACAGGAATAACTTTGCAAAAATATACTGTAAGGTTTTGAGAGTTTTCATATTTGGGACTAAGAGGGGAAGAATCGTTACTCCACACTCGCTCTTGCCCGGAATTTTCTACGGAAAAAAGCCATCTGTAGCCTTCAGGCAGAAAATTTTTTGCATTTTCGTTTTCTAAAACTATAGCGGAGTCAGGAATGGAGAAAGAAAGTATCAAAGTGCCCGATAAAACAAATAATAAAAATGTCAGTATTATGACAGAAATTTTATATTTTTTGTTTTTCATTTTTAAAACCTTTCTTTTTTATCTAATTTTATTTTGTTCGCATCTTTAATGCGTTATGCTGAAAATAAATTTAAAAAAAGACATAAAATATCGGCACAAGAATATAATAGTATTATTTGAAAAGTGAGGTTTTGGCTTTGGAAAAGGAAAAATTTATTGATGATTTTTTATCGGGGACATGTTCTGACAGTTATAAATTTTTTGGGTGTCACAAAGAAAAAAACGCCTTTGTTTTCAGAGTCTATGCCCCTTATGCAAAATCCGTCAGGGTTTTAGGCGATTTTAACGGTTGGGACAAAAGCGCAGAGTGTATGAAAATGATTTACAAAGGCGTCTGGGAGACCAAAATTAAAAACGCAAAAATTTTTGATAATTATAAATATTATATAGAAACATCGGACGGGGAGTTTCTTTTTAAAACCGACCCTTATGCGTTTCACACCTGCACAAGACCTGAAACTGCGGGAAAGGTTTATGAAAACGGCTCTTTTTTGTGGAGTGACGCTGACTTTTTAAAGAAAAAAAGAAAAAAAGATGCACTTTCATCTCCGATAAACATTTACGAAATTCATCTCGGCTCGTTTAAAAGACATCACAGCGGCTCTTTTTTATCATACCCTGATATCGCACGGGAATGCGTAAAATACGCAAAAGAAATGGGTTACACCCACATTGAACTTATGCCCATAACCGAGCACCCTTATGACTTATCGTGGGGGTATCAGACAACGGGATATTTTGCCCCGACCTCGCGCTTTGGAACGGGGGAAGATTTTAAAAAATTTGTAGACATCTGCCACTCGGAAAATATTGGTGTAATACTTGACTGGGCGGGTGCGCATTTCCCGAAAGACGCTCACGGACTTGCCCGTTTTGACGGCAGTTACCTCTACGAATACTCTGACCCTTTAAAAAGGGAGCATCCCGACTGGGATACTCTCATTTTTGACTATTCAAAAGGCTCGGTTGTGTCTTTTCTCATCTCAAGCCTTTGTTTCTGGCAAAGCGTTTATCATATAGACGGGTTCAGAATCGATGCGGTTGCGTCTATGCTCTATCTTGATTACGGAAAAAGAGACAGACAGTGGCGAAGAAACGAATACGGCTCAAATTACAATCTTGAAGCAATAGAGTTTTTAAAAAGGCTCAATACATCTGCTTTCAAAAATGACCCGTCCGTCCTTATGATTGCAGAGGAATCAACAGCCTTTCCCCTTGTTACAAAACCCGTCTATGACGGGGGGCTGGGATTTAACTTTAAATGGAATATGGGCTGGATGAACGATATGCTCTCATATATGTCAACCGACCCCTATTTCAGAGGCGGACTTCACAGAAATATCACATTTTCGCTTACCTATGCCTTTTGCGAAAATTTCATTCTCCCCCTCTCTCACGATGAGGTAGTACACGGGAAGAGGTCGCTTATTGAAAAAATGCCAGGTTCATATGAAGAAAAGTTTGCAAACCTGAGGGTATTCTATGCATATATGATGGCACACCCGGGGAAAAAACTCTCCTTTATGGGAAATGAGTTTGCGCATTTTGCTGAGTGGAATCCCGAAAAAGAGATAGACTGGATGCTCCTTGACTTTGATATGCACAGAAAATTCAAAAAATTTATAAAGGACTTAAATCACTTTTATCTTTCAAACCCTGAGTTTTGGGAAGAAGATTTTGACTGGAAAGGTTTTTCGTGGATTAGCCACGACGATACAAAAAATTCGGTTATTGCATTCTCAAGGAAAGACAAAGGCGGAAATGAAATCATATGCGTGGCAAATTTCTGCCCACTAGAGCACAAAAAATACCGCATAGGAATAACTGATAAAGGAACTTACAAATGCGTTTTCTCCACAGACCGCGCATCTTACGGCGGAAGCGGTGCAAGGCAGAGAACATACAAAACAAAAGATATTAAAATGCACGGACTCAGTCAGTCTTTAGAGATAAGTATTCCTAAAATGTCAGTTTTATATTTTAAAAAAGAAACGGAGGAACGTAAAAATGATAAGAGGGAAAAAGAAAGAGTGCATAGCGATGCTTCTTGCAGGAGGACAAGGGAGCAGACTTAAAGTTTTGACAGAATCCACTGCAAAACCTGCCGTGCCGTTCGGGGGGAAATACAGAATTATAGATTTCCCCCTTTCAAACTGCGTAAATTCAGGGATTGACACCGTCGGAATTATGACGCAGTATCAACCGCTTGAGTTAAACGACTACATAGGCACAGGTTCGCCCTGGGGCCTTGACAGAAATTTTGGCGGGGTTCATATTCTGCCCCCTTACCTAAGAAGTTCAAAAAGCGAGTGGTACAAGGGAACGGCAAATGCAATTTATCAGAATATGAATTTTATAAAAAGATATGATCCCGAATATGTGCTTGTCCTCTCTGGCGACCATATTTATAAAATGGATTATGCGAAAATGCTCTCGTTTCACAAAGAAAAAAACGCCCAGTGTACAATTGCGGTGCTCGATGTTCCGCTGTCTGAGGCGTCAAGGTTTGGCATAATGAATACGCACGATGACGGCGCGATTTACGAATTTGAAGAAAAGCCCGAAAACCCCAAAAGCACAAAGGCGTCTATGGGTGTATATCTTTTTAACTGGGATATTTTAAAGGAGTATCTTATAAAAGACGAAGAAGACGAAACATCATCTAACGATTTCGGGAAAAATGTTATTCCCGCACTTTTAAAAGACGGGAAAAGACTTTTTGCCTATCATTTCGACGGTTACTGGAAAGATGTGGGTACACTGAGGAGTCTGTGGGAGGCAAATATGGACCTTTTAGACCCCGAGGGAGAACTGAAACTGGACAGTGATGACGGACTTAAAATATATTCAAGAAACTATGCCCAGCCCCCAACCCTTGTATCTGAAACGGCTGAAATTAAAAACTCTTTTGTTGCAGAGGGGTGCACAGTAAAGGGAAAAGTTATAAATTCGGTTATATCTACAGGCTGTGTTATCGAAGAAGATGCAAAAGTAGAAAACAGCGTTCTTATGCCCGATGTTAAAGTTTTAAAAGGTGCTCTGTGCAATTTTTCAATCATCGGTCAGGAAAGCACAATTTGCGAAAATGCTATTGCAGGAACAGTGAGCGAAGAAAATAAGAGTGCAAAGAAAAAGGTGTTCACTATAGGAAAAGGCAGTTTTTATACAGGTGAAAAGGAGGATAAGAAATGAAACTTGCAGGAATTATTTTTTCAAATATATATGACTCGTCGCTCGGTGATTTAACGCTTAAAAGGACTGTTGCATCTCTTCCTTTCGGCGGAAGATACCGTCTTGTCGATTTTGTCCTTTCAAATATGGTAAACTCTATGGTTTCCTCTGTCGGCATAATTACGAAATACAATTATCAGTCGCTTATGGACCACGTAGGTTCAGGCTCTGAATGGGACCTTGCAAGAAAAAATGCCGACTTTTACATTCTTCCCCCTTTTGCAACGGGACTTTCGGGAGTTTACAGAGGAAACCTCGAGGCACTATCGAGTGCAGTTCAGTTTCTCACTTTAAACAAGCCCGACTATGTTATAATGTGCGACACTACAGTTATCTGCAACATAAATTTTCAAAAAGCACTTTCTTCCCATATACTGTCGGGGGCAGATGTTACGGTGATATCTTCAAAGGAAATGTCAAGATATGAAAATATTGACGATGAACTCATATTAAAAAAAGGCAAAGACTCTATTGCCGAGGATATGGCAATCGGTCAGATTCCTTTTGACGATGCTCTTATCGGTATGGGAATGTATATTGTTGAAACGAAATTTTTGCTCGGGGTTATAAAAAACTTTTGTGCAAGAGGGCGATTCAGTTTTGAAAAAGATTTTCTTCTTTCAAGATTTGCCCTCGGGGAATTAAAGGTGAATGTATATGAATTCAAAGGCCCCGTTATGAGAAACCACAGTATAGGCGCATATTTTAAAAACAATTTCCGCATTATGCAGGAAGATATAAGAAACGATGTGTTTAATCCCAATTCGCCTATCTATACAAAAATGAGAGATGAAACGCCCACATTTTACTCTGAAACCTCGTCTATACAAGACTCTGTTATCGCAGACGGGTGCACTATAGAGGGCACAGTTAAAAATTCAGTTATTTTTGCAGATGTCCTAGTAAAAGAGAGTGCAAGGGTCAAAAACTCTATCGTTATGCAAGGGTCTAAAATCGGTGCAGGGGCAAAAATTGAAAATGCTATTTTAGATAAAAATGTTACTGTTTCAGACGGAGTTACACTTATCGGCAGTTCCAATTCGCCGATTATTGTCCATAAAGGAGAGGTTTTATAAATGAAAATAGTCTATGCATCCCCCGAAGCACTTCCGTTTATAAAGACGGGAGGTCTTGGAGATGTTGCAGGTGCACTTCCTTTGGAACTTTCAAAAATAGAAGAAAATGAAGTTATAGTTTTTCTCCCCTTTTATGAAAAAATCAAAAACTGTGATAAGTTCGACATAAATTTTGTTACCGATTTTTATATGCCTCTTGGGTGGAGAGGAGTATATACAGGAGTCTTTTCTTCTGAAGTTACAGTTAAAGGAAAAGGAAAAAAAGAAACAAAGGTTACTTTTTATTTTATCGACAACGAAGATTATTTTAAAAGGGAAAACCTTTACGGATATGACGATGACGGGGAAAGGTTTGGATTTTTCTCTAAAGCCATACTTGAAACTTTGGTTAAACTTTCAATCGCTCCCGATGTAATCCACATAAACGACTGGCACACGGGTACACTTCCGCTTTTTAAAAAGGCTCTTTACTGGGGAGTTGATTTTTTAAAAGATGTGCCCGTAGTTTTTACAATCCACAACATTGAGTATCAGGGAAAGGCTTCTCCCACCTTTGTTACAGATGTGCTTGGGGTTGACGAGGGCTGGAATGAGATTTGTATGCACAACGGGGATTTCAACGCTTTGAAGACGGCAATTGTGCTCTCTGACAGAGTTACTACAGTTTCCCCCACCTATTCGCACGAACTCAAATTTGCATATTTTGCTCACGGTATGGAGAGCATAATTACAGAAAACCACTACAAAATGACGGGAATTATTAACGGGATTGACACAAATCTTTTTAATCCCCAAAAAGACAAAGAAATCTTTAAAAAATACTCTAAAAAAACTATTTCAGGCAAAGATGAGTGCAAGAGAGAATTTCAAAAAATGGTATCTCTTCCCGAAAGAGATGATGTACCTCTTATTTGCATCATTTCCCGTCTTGTATCGCACAAGGGGATTGAACTTATAGAGAGAGTGTCTGACTCTCTGTGTTCTATGGATTTGCAACTTGCAGTTCTGGGAACAGGCGATGAGAGGTTTGAAGAATTTTTCAGGTTTTTAGCCTATGCGCACCCCGACAAAGTATCGGCGCACATCACATTTGACCCGTCTTTTGCATCGAAACTTTATTCGGCATCAGACTTTCTTTTGATGCCGTCAAAATCAGAGCCGTGCGGACTTAGCCAACTTGTAGCGATGCGTTACGGCACAATCCCGATTGTAAGAGAAACGGGCGGTCTTGTTGACACAGTTGAACCTTTAAATACTGCAACTTTAGAGGGAAGAGGCTTTACTTTCAAACTTTTTAACGCCCACGATATGCTGGGCGCTGTGGAGAGAGCGTGTGAATTTTTTAAAGACAAAGAAAAACTTTTATCCCACCGAAAAAACCTTATGAGTATTGACTTTGGCTGGGGAAAAAGCGCAGAAAAATATATGGAAATTTACAGTCAGTTCTACAAGGATTAAAACTTTTAATTTTATGAAAGGAAGTATTTTATGGACCAGAAAACCGTGTCGGCTCTTTTAGAAGAAAAGTGCTCAAAAATTTTCGGTGTTTCTTTAAAAGATGCAAGTGAAAAACAAGCGTATAAAACAGTTTGCCTTTGCATCAGAGATATTTTATCAGAAAAAAGAGATGCATACAGAAAAAAAGTAAAAGAGAATGAGGAAAAAGAAGTTTTTTATCTTTCAATGGAATTTTTAGTGGGGACATCTCTTAGAAACAATCTTTTCAACTTAAAACTTGAAAAGCAGTTCAAATCCGTGCTGGAAAAAGCGGGTTTTGACATTGAAAGCCTTTACGCTTTAGAGCCTGATGCGGGTCTTGGAAACGGGGGTCTTGGAAGACTCGCGTCTTGCTATATGGACTCTCTCACTACCCTTTCTCTACCAGCAACAGGTTTTTCGATAAGATATGAATTCGGTATTTTTTCGCAGAAAATCATAGACGGGTGGCAGATGGAATTTCCTGACGACTGGCTCGGCATGGGCGATGTATGGCTAAACGAAAGACGCGATGACGCAGTCGAAGTTCATTTCGGCGGAAAAGTAACCGAGCATTTCGGTGAAAATTACTACAGGGCAGAGCATACGGACTATACTAAAGTTTTTGCTATTCCCTATGACCTTTTTATTTCAGGATATAATTCAAATGCCGTAAACTCGCTCGTTTTATGGAGTGCAAAATCTCATTCTTCACTTGATATGACGGCATTTTCAAGAGGCGAGTATGTAAAGGCACTTGAAGAAAACACAAAGGCAGAAGTCATCTCAAAAATTCTCTACCCTGCCGATGACCACTACGACGGAAAGGTCTTGAGGCTTCGTCAGCAGTATTTCTTTGTAAGCGCGTCGCTTCAGACAATAGTGAGAGCACACTACAAAAAATATTCCACTCTTGAAAACTTAGCCGACAAAGTTGCAATTCACATAAATGACACACACCCCCCCCTTCCTGTGCCTGAACTTATGAGAATACTTTTAGATGAGTATTCTTACTCCTGGGAAAAGGCGTGGGAAATATGCCAAAACACCCTTTCATATACAAATCACACCGTTATGAATGAGGCTCTCGAGCGTTGGAACGAAAATATGTTCAGAGAAATTCTCCCCAGAATTTATCTTATTGTATCTGAAATAAACAGACGTCTTCTTTCGCATCTTCATCAGATTCACTCAGGCGACTTTGCAAAAATCGATTATATGTCAATTATCGCAAACGGCGAGGTTAGAATGGCAAACCTTTGCCTTGCGTGTTGCCACAAGATAAACGGCGTGTCAAAACTTCATTCTGACCTTGTTACAAAGACAATTTTCAACGATTATTATAATCTTTCAAAAGAAAAGTTTACAAATGTAACAAACGGCATCGCCTACCGCCGTTGGCTTTGCCAGGCAAACCCTCTGCTTTCAGATTTTCTTTCGGGTCTTATAGGCAAAGACTTTTTAAAAGATGCTACCCATCTTAAAAATCTTTTGCAATATAAAAATGACAAAACGGTATTGGAAGAACTTGCAAAAATTAAGAAAGACAACAAATTAAGACTAGCAAAATATATTGAAAAAACAAGCGGTATTGTAACCGACCCCGATTCAATTTTCGATGTTCAGATAAAAAGGCTTCACGAATATAAAAGACAACTTTTAAACGTATTGCATATTTTATACCTTTATGACAGAATAAAAAGCGATTCTTCTTTTAAAATTCATCCGCACACATTTATCTTCGGTGCAAAGGCATCAAGCGGATATTTTATGGCAAAACAGATTATAAGGCTTATATCAAAGACGGCTGACCTTATAAACTCAGACCCCGATGTGAAAGATTTAATAAAAGTAGTGTTTATTGAAGACTACAAGGTTTCTCTTGCCGAAATAATTATCCCCTCTGCCGATATTTCAGAGCAGATTTCCGTTGCGGGTAAAGAGGCGTCGGGTACGGGCAATATGAAACTTATGATAAACGGTGCGGTAACGCTTGGCACTTTAGATGGGGCAAATGTTGAGATTTATGAAAATGTCGGCGAAGATAACATCTTTCTTTTTGGTCTGACATCAGACGAGGTTGCAACTTTGTGGCAGAAAGGTTATAATCCATTATCATTCCTGCAAAAAAGTCCTTATCTGCAAAGGGTACTCAATATGCTCACATCAGGCGTTTTAGGTGCCGATTTTACAGAAATTTCAAAATCACTCCTTGTCGGCGGCGATGTTTATATGACTTTGGCAGATTTTGAAAGTTACAGACTTTGCCACGAAAAGAAAAACGAAACTTATCTTGACAAAGACAAGTTTTTCAATATGTCGCTTGTAAACATCGCAAATGCTGGGGTATTTTCTGCAGACAGAGCGGTTAAAGAGTACGCAAAAAACATCTGGGGTATGATTTAAGGTGAGAATACTTTTTAATTCAAAAGATGCCTTATATAAAAGTCCTTTTGGCGTGTTAAGGGAAAAAGAGTCTTGCTCACTTCTTATCAAAATTCCGTCAGAGTGCAAAACTCAAAAAGTGTTTGCAGTGTTTGAAAATGACCATACAAAAAAAGAAGAAAGATTTGAATTTGTCTTTTCAAAAAGAGAAAACTTGTACGATGATTTTTCTCTCACCTTTTCTCTTAAAAGTACAGGACTTTACTTTTATTGTTTTTATATAATTACATCTGATGGTGAGTTTCCTCTCTTTAAAGAGGGCGACGGAACTAATATGCACCATGGCGGGAAATGGCAGGTATCAGTTATAAAAAAAGATTTTACCGTCCCCGATGTTTTCAAAGGCAGAGTGATGTATCAGATTTTCCCCGACAGATTTTACAGGGAAAAAGTGATAGAATCCAGCGAAAAATTAAAGCCGTACACAGTTCACGAAAACACCGCCGACACGCCCCGATACAGACCTGACGAAAACGGCGAGGTTACAAATTCAGACTTTTTCGGCGGTAACTTTGACGGGATAATTAAAAAACTTGATTATCTAAAAGGGCTTAATGTGTCGATAATTTATTTAAATCCTATTTTTAAAGCCTATTCAAACCACCGCTACGACACCTGCGACTATAAAAATGCCGACCCGATGCTTGGGAGCGAAGAAGATTTTGCCCGTCTTTGCGATGAGGCACACAATCGGGGTATGAAAATTATTTTAGACGCCGTTTTTTCCCACACGGGTGCAGACAGTATCTATTTTGATAAAAAAGGAACTTTCGGCACAGGTGCATATTCAAACGAAAACTCCCCGTATAAAGATTGGTACAGTTTCGGGAAAAGCAAAGACGAATACAAATCGTGGTGGGGATTTTCAACTCTTCCCGAGGTCAATGAAATGTCGGAAAGTTACATTGACTATATAATAACGGGTTCTGACAGCGTAATCTCGCACTGGTTAAACCTTGGCGCAGACGGGTTCAGGCTCGATGTTGCAGATGAACTGCCAGATGATTTTATACACCTTTTAAGGCAAAGGGTAAAAGAAATAAAGAGAGAAAGCCTTATAATCGGCGAAGTGTGGGAAGATGCATCAAACAAGATAAGTTACTCAAAAAGGCGCAAATATTTTACCGCCCCCGAACTTGACACTGTGATGAATTATGTGTTTAAAGATGCAATTATAGCCTTTGTAAAAGGGGAAATCACATCTGCGGATTTTGCAGAGCGGATTGAAACAATTATGGAAAACTACCCCAAAGACGCTCTTGACTCTTTGATGAATTCCCTTTCCACGCATGATACTTTCCGCATTATAAGTGCACTTTCAAATGCAGGTAATCTCACAAAAGATGAAATGGCAGTTCATACACTGAGTGAAAGCGAACGAGAGGAAATAACAAAAAAACTTTTTCTTGCGGTGTTTTTGCAGTTTACACTCCCCGGAAATGCGTGTATTTATTACGGCGACGAGGTTGGTATGGAGGGCTTTCAAGACCCCTTTAACCGCCGTTATATGAGATGGGAAGATGAGGGCAATATCTACTCAAAATTCTACATGTCTATCGCAAAGTTAAAAGAAAATCACCCTTGTCTGCGACTGGGAGATTTTAAGTTTACCCAAAAAGACGATATGCTCATTTTTGAAAGGCAATACAAGGGCAGACGCGTCAGGGGCTATGTGAATATTTCAGACTCTCCGCTTTTGTGCGATGCAGAGAAATCTTTAATATCGCATAACTCGACAAGGTGCTCTGATGAACTTATAGTTTTCAAGTACGGATTTAATCTTGAGGAAATATAAAAACGGTATGTAAAAATTTTTACATACCGTTTTTAGGGATTTGAAAAAAATGATTCGGAATGAGTAAATCGAACTCAAAGCAAGAATTTATCTTGCTTTGAGCGATAGCCCGACGCTGTACAAAGGTACTGCGAGAGGTGAGATTTGCTCATAGCAAAAAGGCATAATTTTGAAGAAAAATATCTTGACGAAGATATTTTTCAACCTATAACCCAAAATTCAAAGACTTACGAGCACCCTTAATTCTTACGCCAGTTTTATTTCCGCCTTTTTGCGTTCCGGACTTTTTTTACAATCCCTTTTTGCGTTTAAATTGTTATTCTATTATAACATCAACTGTTTTGATATTATAATATTTCATATATTCAATATCTTCTTTTTCAATTTTTTCTCCGCATAAAACTATCGGCACTGCGGGGGGACATGAAACTGTGACATCTGCCAAGATTCTATCCTCGGCATTTTCTACGGGGACAGTTTCTCTCTCTTTAAATACCGCCTCTTTTATGCTCATACAAGGCTCTTTCACTGCCTGTTTTACACCGAATTTTTCTTTCGCAACTCTTTTCTCAAGCAAAAAAAGTGCTTTTTTAAGCCGTCTTATCTCCCTCATCTTTATATCATAGGGAAGCATAAGCACTAAAAAGTCGGGGTCTGTAAATTCGGGAATAATATTTTTCTTTTCCAAATACTCTCCCATCTCTATCCCTGTGTAGCCGTAGGAAGATGCGTCTATTGTTATCTTTAAAATCTCGTCGCCGACAAGTGTGAAGCCTTTTTTAGTGAGTTCATTTTTTAAAAATTCAACTCTTTTTTCCGTTTTTAAAAGTGCAGACGGGAAATCTTTTAAAATGTTTTTGTTTGCCTTGTCAAGAGATGCCAAAATCAG
>JAZQDA010000053.1:0-31142 GCA_045546535.1 Clostridia bacterium
AGTGCCTATGGCATAAATATTAAATTTCAAGCAACATACTGACTTCGTTTTTCAAGCGGAGTCAGTTTTGTTTTTAGCTGTATTCTTTCGTAGTTGTAAAAATGTATGTATTCATCTATGAGCAAACGAGCTTCCTCATAAGTTTTAAATTTTGTACGATATATACATTCGGTTTTCAAAATAGAAAAGAAGTTTTCAGCTAAAGCATTGTCATACGGATTTCCTTTCCTTGACATCGATGGTATTATGTTGTATGATTTAGTCAGCTTAAAGTACGCATGTGAAGTATACTGAAAGCCTTGGTCACTGTGGAGCTGCAACTCTGCAGTGACTTTTTCCTTTTTCTTAGCTTCTCTGATTGTAGAAAGTACAAGATTGATATTCTGTTCCGTTCCGACCTTGTATGCTACAATACTATTGTCAAATAAATCTCTGATAATCGACAAATACAATGTTCCTTGTTTGGTTTTAATGTATGAAATATCTGTAACCCACTTTTGATTTGGCTTTTCGGCATTAAAATCTCTATTCAACAAATTAGGATAACGGTGCAGATGCTCTCCGTAATTACGATATTTTTTCCTTCTGATAACAGATAACAAGTTGTATTTCTGCATCACTCTAAGAATTGTTTTAGGATTATGGTGTATTCCTTGTCTTTCAAGCCATATGTGAACTCTGCGATAACCATAGGTTTTACCGCACTTATCTTGACATTCCTGTATTTGCTTTGCTAAAGGCAAATCTTTTGCTGGTATTTCCATTCGAGATACATAGCCGTAATATCCGCTTCTTGATACATTAAAAAACCTACACATTTCGCTAATCGTATATTTTTCTCTATGACGATAGATAACTAAATATTTTACACTTGTCCTCACTTCCTTTCTGTGAGCGAGAGAAAATCCCGCATCAATTCATTTTCCATTTCTAGTCTTTTTACTTGTCGTTCTTTTCTTGCAAGTTCATAATGTAATTGGGTTAGTTTGCTTAATTGTTGTACGGATGGCGGTAGTTCTGTTTCATATTTTCGAGGTCTTCCCTTTGGTTTAATTGATATACCTGATGATAACTTTGATTGATTACGGTTATGTCGATTAATGAAATTTTCAAGTTGTCTTTGTTTTAAAGCGAATCTTTCACATATTTCTCGATTAGTTTTTCCTTGCTCTCGCAAAGCAAATATTTCTTTTTCGTATTCTTTTATATTTCTATATTCTCTTGGCATAAAAAATCCCCCTATGGTAGTTTATTATATTCTACCATAGGGGACTCTTTTTTTCCATTGTCCGTTTTTACTGGACCTGTTCAAAATCCTGACTCTTTTTTATTACTTCAAAATTATTATTCTTACTCTTCCGCCCTTCGATGAATCCCTGTCTGTATATACTGAGCAGTATGAATACTTATCGAAATTGTCGTAGAGTTCAGATATACCTAAAATTGTGTAGTTCGAATTCTGACCCAGTTTATATACAACAACATCACTTGCAAGAAGATATGTTTTGCCGTCCTTGTCTGTTATAGATGTATAATCGCATTCTTTTATATTCACAGATTTGGGTGTAAGTTTTGAAAGATATGATATTCTGCCTTGCGAAAGTGCAGTTTTTACAACAGAGCCTTTGGAGATATTGGTTACTGCTCCTCCTGAATATGAATATGTTTTTCCGCCTATGTCAAGGGTATAACTTCCCGACGCATTGGTCTGGGTAATGTCAGTTTTTGCACTCATTACTATGCCGTAAGAAAAAGCGTCGCCAGTTACATCTTTTAAAATAAGTTCTGTTAAAACGCCGTTTTCACTCTTTGAATAAAGAACATCAGTGCCAGACAGCGACATATTGTCAAGACGCGAGAGATACACAGAGGTATATACGGTTGGATATGCAGGGTCATTATAGCCGACATCGAGTATCTTAACATCAGGCGATACCTTCTTACTTCCTATACTGAGCGTTTGCGCATTAACCTGTCCAATGATATTTCCATCTTTTGAAGCCTGTGAAAGTTTTGCTTTACCGCTTAAAAAACTTATATTCATAACGGAATTTATCCATTTTGAATAGTCTACATCTGTAGCACAATCAATTTCTGAGCCGTCTGCCAAAACAAGCCTTGCGTAGCGTGATGTGTAAGTTTCGTCATTTGAATTTTGGAACTCTTTTACGCCAGTTGAAACAAGATAACCTGCAACTTTAGAGTCAGAAACATATCCGTACACCGCACTTTTATCTCTGCCAAGACAAAGGGTAAGTGTGTCGCCGTATTCTATATCTGTTGGAAGCGCCCCAACTGATGAGAGGGTATATGTTTTGCCTGAAACAGTAACTGTATCGGGTGCAGATTTGGACGGCGATGCATCTTCAAAAATACCCGTCACTTTATCATCATATGCAAATGCAGTATCAAGCGAGGGACTGTAGTAAATTATGTCATTTACCGAAAACGATGTTGCTATTTTGCCGTCTTTCATAATCTTTGTCTTTGCACTTGCACCTGAAACGGTTTTATACCAGTCCGCACTCTTATACAAATATGGCCCTTTTAATGCTTTGTTGTTTATATATACATATTCCGCTATGCCTTTTTCGTCATAAGAGATGAGTGCCGAGTCGCCCATTGAAATTTTATCTTTTGCCTGAGCATAGGTTTGCTTTGATGCACCAATATATACTGATGTGTTATCGGAAAGCGAAAGTGTTTTTATGCCGTCTGCCGTCATTAGCGCAAGACCTTTGTTAACAGCCGAGTGCACGGTTGCTTCAGAAAAAGAAGTGCTTTTAGGATTAAACATAATTATTTTATCGGATAAAACCAAAAGTTCTCCTGTTTTCCCAATTAAAGATGTATCAAAGTTTTCATCTATAGAAAAAGTACCCACAGATGTTGCGATTTTTCCCGATGAAACAGACGGGCTGTCATTTGCACCTGCCATAAGAACACAAGATTCGTAATACTTATAGTCAAGGGTTTCAATCACCTTTAAAGTATCATTTTTTCTTACGCTGTTTAAAGTATTATAAAGAATTTTAACTGCTTCTTTTTTGGTAACATAATCGTTTGCATTTTTGTTTATTGTGTCTGTAATACCAAGTGATTTCGCAACGCTTATCTGACTCAAGCCAAAATCAGGAAGGTCTTGAGAAGTATAGCCGAGCATTTTAAGACAGGTATCTAAAACGTGGGCATATTCAATGCAGTCTTCACTTTGAAAACGACCGTTTGAAAAGGCTGACATCAGAGAATTTTCTACCGCAACTTTTATATATGGAGTTGCCCAGTAATCAGCCGTTGCATCGGGATAAACGGAAATTCTTGAACCAAGGGAAACGAGTTTGCCAAATTCTGACGACATTACCGCCATTTTTGCAAATTCGCCTCTTTTTACATATTCATTTTCCGCAGTAAGTTCTCCGTTCGATAGTGTAATTGCGCCGATTGCCTCCAAAAGTGCATTTTCTGCGCTTTTTCCTTTTATTTCACTCACTGCAAGTGTGTGTTCTGTGTCAAAATCAGTTTCCTTTTCCCCTAAAACATCTGCAACACCGCCGTCTTGTCCGAGAAGAAGAACTATATGGTCGCCTATGTCATAAGTGCCCTCAGAACATAGTTTTGAAAATGCAAGTACCGATTCGATAGTATATGTGTTTGCACCCACTGTAACGCTTTTAACAGAGTCTTTATTCGGGATTGCACTTGTATATATTCCTCTGACCTTTTTACTGTAATCAAAAACTGTTGAAAGCGAGGGACTGTAGTAGATAATGTCATTTTTCTTGATTTCAGAAAGACTTGACCTTTCGCCGTTTTTGATAACGCTCACATTTGACGGATTTATATGTGACGGTAATACTGCGTCTTTTTGGGCAGTATATGGCCCATCAAAGTCGCTTTGCGTTGCTATTACATATTCGGTTTTGTTATCAGAAGAAGTTGCAACGGTGAGAAAATCGCCTGTTGATAGAGAGGAACGTACAGATGCAAAATTTGTCTTTTTGCCGTTTGAGTAAAATACTGTATCATCATCGCAACTAAGCGTTGTAACTCTTCCCGAATTATAAATCCCCAAAAAATCTGTTGATACAGAGTAAAGTGCATATTTGCTGACAGTAAAGTTGTTTTCAAAAAGTGCTTCCAGTCTTCCCTCTCTTGTTACAAGGGCAGTTCCTTTTTTGCCGACAAAAGACAGGTCAAAAGAGTCTGAAATATCGTATTCACCCTCTGATGTGAGCACTTTGCCCGATGCAACAGATGAGTCTTCGTTTCTGGTTGCAATTATTATACAGTCTTCAAGAAATGTATATCCAAGTTTTGATATATAGTCGGTTTGTGTGTTTTCGCTTTTTGCTGTAAGCATATTTACAAAAATTTGTGCCACTTCTTTTCGCGTAAGGACATCATTTGCTGTCTTTAAAACAAAATTATCTAAGTTTAAAGCACGTGCTTTTGAAATCTGACCTGCGGGGTAAGAATCTGAAAAATCTTCATCTGTATACCCTAAAAGTCTTAAAGCAACAGTGAGTGCCTGTGCGTAGGTAATATTGTCAGATGGTGCAAAAATTCCGCTTGAATAACCGCGCAGTATTGAATTTTCCACTGCCACTTTAACATAGGGCGATGCCCAGTGCGATGCTGTGCAGTCAGAAAAAACAGAAATTTTCATATTATGTGATACCTGATTTTTATATTCAGATAAAAGCACTGCCATTTTTGCAAACTCTGCCCTTGTCACAAAGTCCTGCTCTCTCATATTTCCGTCAGGGTCTCCTGTCATTACATTCATCGCGCTAAGTACCTTTATCGGCGATGACCATTCAGATGCTTGTGTTGTCACTGCGGGGAATGAAGGCAGTACAATCAGGGCACACAAAATAAAAGAAATAAATTTGTTTTTCATAATTTTCTCCTTAATCATACCTTAAAGCATCGATGGGATTGAGTCTTGATGCTTTTTTTGCGGGAAAATATCCAAACGCTATGCCGATAAGAGCAGATACCGAGAATGATATCATCACTGCTCCAAACGAAACATACGGACTCATGTCAAGCATTACAGAGGCGACATACGACCCGACTATGCCAAGAAGTATTCCCAAAACACCGCCAAGACAACTTGTGGTTATTGCCTCTACAACAAACTGGCTCATTATGTCCCACGGAGTTGCGCCGAGGGCTTTTCGTATGCCGATTTCCCTTGTTCTTTCTGTTACGGAAACAAGCATTATGTTCATAATTCCTATACCGCCGACGAGCAGCGACACTGCGGCAATTCCCGCAAGCATCAAAGACATTGTAGATGTTACTTCATTTATTGTGGATATCATTTCACTCATATTGTATACTCTGTAAGCGTTAGTTGAAGAAAATACACCGAGAAGATATTCCTCTATAAGTGTCTGAGCCTTGTCAGATACTTCCTTAGACACTGCATTGAATGTATATGTGCCCATACTGAAGCCTGATGTAATTTTCTGTGCCATTGTATAGGGCACTAAAATTATATCGTCTTCACTCGCTTCCTTAGAATCTGCCGTTTCTTTAAGCACTCCTACAATAGAAAAATTTATACCGTTTATTTTTAAAGTTTCGCCGAGTACATCAGTTGTACCGAAAAGTTCTTTTGCAATATATGTACCTATTACGCAGTTTCTTAAGCGGTATTCATAATCAGTATAAGTTATGTTTCTGCCCTTTTCTATTTCTTTTCCCTTTATGTCGGCATAGTATTCATTTACACCCGCCAGTGTTGCGGGAGTTACATTTGAAGAACCGTTTTTCACAGAAGAGGAACCTATTGTGATTACAGGCGTCATTGATTTTAAATACTCGGGGTTATCATCTACAAGATTTTGCATATCATCGACAGATACGCTTCTGTTTCCGCCCCTGCCCATTATATTTACATTTATGGTTGTCGCACCCAATTTTTCAAACTCTGACACTATATCGTTTGTTACGCCGTTTACCATACTTACTATTACAATAACCGCCGCTACACCTATAATTATACCGAGCATCGTAAGTATTGAACGCATTTTTGACGCAGAAAGGCTTTTGAGAGCAAGAGAGAAAGATTGTTTTAAATTCATTACTCCTCCCCCTCCTTTTTTGTGTCAGATATTATTTTCCCGTCTTGTATGCGTACAACGCGGTTTATCTGCTCGGCTATTGAATTATCGTGAGTAATGAGTACTATTGTGTTACCCTCACGGTTTAGCCTTTTTAAGAACTCTATAACTTCTTTTCCCGTTTTTGAATCAAGTGCGCCTGTAGGTTCATCGGCAAGGATTACAGGAGGATTTCCCGCAAGTGCCCTTGCTATTGATACCCTTTGCTGTTGTCCGCCGGAGAGTTGTGATGGGTATTTTGAGCATCTGTCTAAAAGCCCGACTCTTTCAAGGGCATTTTGTGCCAATGCTTTTCTTTCATTTGCTTTTATGCCCTTATAAAGAAGCGGAAGTTCGACATTTTCGAGAACTGAGAGTTTGGGAATAAGATTATACTGTTGAAAAACAAAACCGAGTTCACGGTTACGGATATGTGCAAGTTCTTTTTCCGTCATAGAACTTACATCGTTTCCGTTAAGGCAGTATGTACCGCTTGTGGGGGTATCCAGACAGCCGATTATGTTCATACAGGTGGATTTACCCGAGCCTGATGAACCGACTATAGCAACAAATTCACCCTTTGATATATTGAGAGAAATGCCGTCAAGCGCACGGATTTCGCTATCGCCGTCAGAGTAAATTTTGTATATGTCTTTAAGTTCAATCATTGCCTACCTCATACCTCCGCCCGTTCTTTGCTGTGAAGATGAGTTTCTGTTATCGCCAGAAGGCATAGTTCCGGGCATCATTGAGGGCATACCACCCATACCGCCGGGCATTGTGCCAAAGCCCATAAAGTTTCCGCCTTGCATACTCTGGGTTGTATCAGGGAGAAGAACTTTGTCACCCTCTGAAAGACCGCGTTTAATTTCTATAAAGGTTTCATCAGAAAGTCCCGTTTCAACCAGTATAGCCTTATAGCCTTTTGGGATATCCATAGATTCAATCATATTTTTCATACGTTCTTGCAGTTTAGAAGTATCGATTTCTGTGTTGACAGATTTGGTGTTATTCTGTTTTTCAGGAATTTCCGCTTTTTCTTTACCGTCCGTTTTTTCAAAATCGCTCATTTTACCGAATGCGTCAGATGGCATTTCAAAATCAGGCGTTTCGGTACTTGCTTTCGGTGAGAACATATCCTCATAACTTATACCCTCGGCATCAGAGTCTTCGGGAACAATTACTATATTTCCGCGTCTTACCGCAGATACGGGGACTACAATTACATTGTCAACTCTTTCTATAACAACACTTGCAGATACATTCATACCCGGAATAAGTTTATCATAGTTTGCTTTTGCAAGTCCTGTCTGCTCATCTTCGTTATTAAGTGTAATTTTTACAGGGTATGATGTTACACCATTGTTTGATGTACCTACTATACTGATGTTTGTTACTTTCGCACCGAATGTAACGCCTTCTATTGCATCAGCAGTTACCTCTACATCCATACCGACTTTGAGTTTTGAGATGTCGAGTTCGTCAACACTCATCTCAAACACAAGAGAAGAAAGATCGGCAATTATTGCCATAACTGATAATCCGCTTGAACTTTCAAGATTTTCTCCCGCTTTTATGTTTTTCTGAATTATTGTACCTGTAATAGGTGCTTTAACTACATAATCTTCAAGACCTTCAACGGCATCATCGTATTTTTTCTGTGCCTCTTTTAAATTGTCCTGACTTTCAGATATGTCGCTTATATCTTTATTTGAGAGTATTGCAACGGTCTGTCCGTAATAAATGTTGTCACCTTTCATCATTTTAAGGCTTTCTACTTTTCCCGAAACCTCTGCATATACACCGGTTTTCGAACCGCTTTTAAGTTTCCCTTCACCGCTGCAGGCAAGTCCTGCAACTTCTGCGGTTGCAAGGTCGCCGTCTTTTACAGCACCTGGGTTATTAACTTTAATCTCAACATTTTTTACAAGTGCTCCCACAGAGTTTGTAAGAGAGCCTGTTGACACCTTTGTAACTGTACCTGTAAGTCTTGTTCCGTCTTTTGAAAGTGTAACGTCTGCAACACTTACACCAGGTATCATTGAAGATGCATATTCAGAAAGGAACTGTATTTCAAGAACCATATTTGAATTATCTAAAACATCACATATTTTAGTGTTGGTGGAAACAGTATCCCCCTCACTTATGTACATTTCTGTTATTATGCCTTTTGTTTTGGATTTTACAATCAGGTTTGCCATATTTTCGGCAGATTTATTGTAACTTCTCTGCGCTCTTGAAAGAGATGACGATGCATTATCTATTGCATCATATCCGTCTGTATCGTCCATAAGATAGAGGACATCATCTTTTTGTACGATATCGCCTTCTTCAAAAAAATCTTCAAGAATTTCGCCTTTTTTAAGAGAGGTTATTTCGTACTGTGAAAGCGCAGAAATCGTTCCGCTTCCCTCTATTACCTGTTCAACGCTTCCAAGCGAAGCCTGGGCAATAATTTCTTTTGCTTTCTCTGTTCCTTTTCCCAAAAGTTTTCCTGCGAGAAAACAACTTGCAACAATTACAAATACAAGCACAATTGCAATTGTTCTGATTTGTTTCTTGGAAAGTTTTGAAAATTTACCCTTTAAGCCCTTACATTTTTCTGTAAGGCTATTTTTTAAAGATGCAAGATTTTCTTTGACTGGTTTCATTTAATGCGTCCTCCGTTTAATAAATACTTGGCAATCTTAATATATTTTATTTATCATAATTATATATTTTCAAAATGTATGTAAAATGAACTATTTATGAATTTTTTGTAAATGTTAAAAGCGGGACAGTTTGTCCCGCTTTTTTTACTGGATATAATACTTTTCTTTATAATTATCGTACATTTTCTTGAATTCTTCTCCGTCTTCTTTTACATGGCTTAAGTATTCATGGGTTTCAAATGAATCGTTTGCAATTTCTATAAAGCATACCGCAATATTTGAGCAGTGGTCGGAAATTCTTTCGTAGTTACTGATAAGGTCTGAAAGAATAAAGCCAAGTTCCATTGTGCAGTCGCCCTCACGAAGTCTTTCGATATGACCCGTTTTGATTTTTCTCTTTAGGCGGTCAATTACCTGCTCGAGTGGCTCAACTTTTGATGCAACCATAACATCTTCTGTTTCTAGAGATTCGATTGTAAGTTGTAAAATTTCGTTTACCGCGCTATTCATAATATCAAGGTCGCTTTTTGCTTTATCTGAAAATGCAACTCCTTTATCGTGAACTTCTTTTGCTGCCTCTGCAATATTTAACGCGTGGTCGGAAATTCTTTCAATGTCGCCTATGCAGTGAAGAAGTTCTGTAACGATTTTACTGTCTTTTGATGACATATCTGAAGTTGCGATTTTTACAAGGTATGAACTTGTTTTATCTTCGTATTTATCTATTTTGGTTTCAAGGTCTTCTACAATGCTGAATGTTTCGTCATTATAATTTTCAAAAAGTGTTGATGCCCTGTCATATGCATCTTTTGAAATCCTTGCCATTTCGCAGACAAGTTCTTTACATTTTTCAACAGCGAATGAGGGTATTGAAAGGAAACGCTCATCAAGAGTTGCAAACGCATCGGGTTCTGGGTCTTCCTTTTTGCTTTTTATGGTGGCAACTGCCAGTTTTTCGAAAGCATCTGTAAAAGGAATCAGGATAACAGTAGAAATTATATTGAACGCTGTATGTGCAAATGCTATTCCCACTGCAGTTGCGTCTTGTGACATAAATCCAAACTTCATAAATGAATGTAAAATGTAAAAAACAGTTGTAACAATCACAACGCCAATCATTTTAATGGAAAGGCATGAAAATGCAACTCGTTTAGCATTTATATTTCCGCTTATAGCAGAAATAATAGGTGTAATTGTTGTGCCGATGTTCATACCCAGAAGAAGCGGGAATGCAACAGAGAAAGTCATATTAATTCCAGATACCGCAAGTGCAATAAGTACGCCGACTGATGCTGATGAAGACTGAATTATTGCTGTAAAAATTGTACCCACAAGTATGCCGACAATTGGATTTTCAAACATTACAAGTATTGTGTTAAATGCACTTCGAAGTCCTGACACTGCACCGCTCATAGCGTCCATGCCGAACATCAAAATAGCAAAACCCAAAAGCATATAGCCTGTATTTTTTCTTCTGTCATTCTTTGCAATCATTGTAAGAATAAGACCAATAAGAGAGAGAACAGGAACAAACGAACTTGGTTTTAAAAGTTCAAGGATAAAACCTGCGCCATCGGGGATATCAGTAGTTGTGAGAAGCCACGCGGTAACGGTGGTTCCTATATTGGCACCCATTATTACACTGAGTGTCTGACCGAGTTTCATAATGCCTGAGTTTACAAAACCAACAAGCATAACAGTAGTTGCAGATGAAGACTGAATAACAGCAGTTACGCCAAGACCTAAAAGAAGTCCTTTCCACTTTGCAGAAGTGAGTCTTGCAAGGATTGATTCAAGTTTTCCCCCCGCAAGTTTTTTAAGGCTGTCGCCCATAAGGTCCATACCGTAAAGGAATAAAGCAAGTCCTCCTATAAGTGCTAAAATCATAAAAACTGAATCCATAATATTCCTCCTGTGTTTATATGTAATTACAAATATTCCAATTCCTACCGAGTTTAATATAACATACGCAATCCAGTCAAGTCAAGTAGTAAAAGGCTATATCTTTATTTTCTGATAAATATTTTTGCTAAATTTAAAAATAAAAAACAGGCACAGTTTAAAACTATACCTGTAGAGAGTTCTTCTATTTATTTTTTGTTGCCAGTTCCCTTAATTTTTTGTCAAATTCCGGAAATGATTTTTTTAAGATTATCACTTTGCCGTCTTTATTTACAAAACAGTGGTCTGATGTACAAAGTGCAACCAAATCACCTGTTTTTTTATTTGTCATTTCATATTTCAAAGTGAGTCTTACACCGCTGAAAGAGTCAACATCAACGCTTATTTCTACATCATCATCGAAAGTGGTTGGAGTTTTGTATTTGCATTCAACCTCTGTTACAGGCGAAATGATGCCGTCTTTTTCCAATTGTTTGAAACCAAAACCTATATTTTCGAGAAAGTCAATCCGCGCCTCTTCCATCCATCTTATATAATTTGAATGATGAGTTATTCCCATTTTGTCTGTTTCATAATATTTTACTTTGTGAATATATTTTCCCATAAGAAATCGCCCCTTGCGAAAAAATCAGTTTAAAAACCCACCGTCAACATTTATTACCTGTCCTGTTATAAATGAAGCGTCTTCAGATGCAAGATACAAAACAAGCGATGCAACATCTTCGCTTTTGCCTATACGGCAAAGAGGTGTGCACTCTACAAGAGATTCAATATCTTCTTTTGTAAGATGCGAATTCATACTTGTATCAATAAGACCGGGGGCAACACAGTTTACGGTTATCCCCGACGGGCCGAGTTCTTTGGAAAGTGCCTTTGTAAAGCCGATTACTGCTGATTTTGAGGCGGAATATGCCACTTCGCAAGATGCACCCGAAACTCCCCACATAGATGAAATGTTTATTATTCTTCCCCATTTTGCCGACACAAAAGAGTCGTACAAAATATTTACCGTGTTATACATTGAGCCGATATTTACATTAAAAACTTTGTCCCAGTCTTCTCTTTTGGTATCGCATAAAAGGGCTTGATACGATATTCCTGCGTTATTTACAAGTATATCTATATGGGAGTATTCTTTTAAAATGTTTTCTATACACTCTTTTGTTTTGGCATAATCTGACACATCGCACTTTATACATTTCAAATCATAACCTGTCATATCTTTTAAAAAATCCAAAGCAGAATTTTCATCATTTTTATACAGTGCAATTACTCTATTGCCTTTTTCAAGAAATGCCTTAGCACATGCCTTGCCTATTCCTCTTGTACCGCCTGTTACAAGTACTGTCTGACTCATTTTTAAGCCTCATTTCATTATTTGGAGTCTGCTTTCTTTTCAAGTCTTATGAAAAATCTCGAAACAAAAAGACCTGCCACCATACCGATTAAAATTATGGCAGTTGCTATTATCCAGGTGTATTTTGAATCTGCGTCTCTTCCGAGAATGCTCGAAGACATACCGGGTTCTGCTTCTTTGGTGGTTTCGCCTTTTTCATTTACAAAGATAAGTCCTTCCTGCGTGGTTATCTTTATTTCAATACCGTTATTTGCAGTATCGTGAGTATATACGACAAGATCTTTTATAGTATAGTCGGCATTTTTACCGTTTGAGCCTACAAATCTGTAAAGAGCAGTAAGTTGCATTGCTCCTCGTGTGGAATCTATAGTGTCTGGAACTATAAAGTTAAAAGAGTCATGACTTGCAGCACTTACATAAAATGCACCATTCTTTATTCTGTACTGATTTCCGTTTTTGGCAAGTGACAAAAGCACATTGTCCCCTATTTTCGGGCTATGATCAAAATCTTCATAATACATATATGTTCTGAAGCCCTCAACACCGATTTTTTTGCCCACTATAGACTCCGCTATTGTATCATCATCATCTTTTTTACCGTCTTCGCCGATTTCTTCCATAACCTCAACATTACATACTCTGTCGCCTATGGAAACTATTGTGGCGAAAATGAGTTTATCCTGTTTACCTGCTATGATATTTTCGACAAGACTTAAATTTGCGCCGTAAACTGAAAGTGCCATTGATGAAACAAGAACAAGTGTCATACAGATAAGTGCTACATATGTTTTGAGTAGTTTTTTCATAAATTTCACAACCTTACAATTAAAGGCTGTCGCAATTATGTCTGACATCTGCAACAGCCTTTGATTTTTAGATTTTATGCCTATTATTCTTCGATTGCTTCAGCGGGTGCTTCCTGTGCTTCAACTGCTTCTTCCTGAGCAGGTGTTTCCTGTGCTTCTTCAGGAGCGAGAAGCGCTCTTATGCTAAGGCCGATTTTCTTTGCTTCAAGGTCAATCTCAACAATTTTTGCCTGAACATGCTGACCGATTGTGAGTTCTGATTCAACATTTGCAATTCTCTTGTTGGCAACCTGAGAGATGTGAATAAGACCGTCTACACCGGGGAAAATTTGAGCAAATGCACCAAAGGGTACGATTCTTACGATTTTACAATCGATAACATCGTCAACTTTCAGTTCTTTTTCTACTTTAACCCAGGGGTTATCTTCTGCTCTTTTGAAACCGAGAGAAATTTTGCCTGTTTCTTTGTCAAATTTAAGAATATATACGCTAACTTCATCACCTACAGAAACAACTTCTGACGGGTGTGAAATCATTGACCATGAAAGTTCGGAAATGTGGATAAGACCATCAACTCCGCCGATGTCTGCAAATGCACCGAATTTTGTGAGTGATTTAATTACACCCTTATATTCTTTGCCTACTTCAATGTCTGCCCAGAAGTTTTCTGCGAGTGCTTTTTTCTGCTCGTCTAAAACATTTTTAACAGAACCTATAACTTTAGTTCTTCCGCGCATTTTTTTGATATCGATAATTCTAAGTGAAACTTCATTTCCTACGATTGATTCAAGGTCTTGAAGGAAGCGGTCACTTGCCTGTGATGCAGGAACGAAAATTCTTGCGCCTTTACTTGACACAACAACTCCGCCTCTTACTGCCTGAATAACTTTACCTGTGAGAATTTCTTTTGTTTCAAAGGCTTGTTCAACTTCTTTTGCGCCTTTAATCATCTCAACTTTTTTAAGAGAAAGTGTAACTTCGCCGTCAACATCATTTACTCTTACAACAAATGCTTCTACTTCATCGCCCTCTTTATACATAGAAGTGATATCTGCGCTCGGGTCGTCAGTTACTTCACCTGCGGGAACAAATCCGTCAGATTTGTAGCCAAGGTTTACGCTGATGCCCTTGGGGGTAACGTCCATTACGGTACCCTTTACGATATCCCTTGTATTTAAAGTGATGAGAGATTTTTCATACTCCTCAAATTCCTGAGCAAAACTTTCTGCCCCTTTAATGTTTTCAACCATTTTGTCTATGACCTCCTTAATAATGTACGACGGTGTTGAAGCACCTGCCGTTATACCAATTGTCTTTGGTATATCTATATTCTGAGGAATATCCTCAAAATTTTCAATTTGTAAAGTATTTTGGCAATACTTTTTGCATATGGCGGTAAGTTTGGCTGTGTTTGCACTGTCAGAGCCGCCTATTACAAGCATCATATCTGTACTTTTTGAAATTTTCTCCGCCTCGCTCTGTCTTTCGCTTGTGGCCGAGCAGATTGTGTCAAAAATAAGTGAAGACGGAAAGTTTTGTTTTACAAAGTCTGAAACATTTTCAAAAGTGCCTCTGTCCATTGTTGTCTGACAAACAAGACACACTTTATCGCATACATCTATTTTACCATTTATATCAGATATGTCAAGAGCAATTATCGCATTATTTTCACACCAACCGTTAATTCCTATAACTTCGGGGTGGTTTTTATTGCCGACGATAATAATTTTATAGCCTTCGGTGTAATGCTTGTATACTATTTCGTGGATTTTTTTTACAAACGGGCAGGTAAGGTCTATTAAATCAAGACCCATATCTTTTGCATTATCTATGATATCTTTTCCCACTCCGTGAGTACGCACGGCAAGGGTACAGCCTTTTTCAAGTTCTGTTATATCATCTATAACGCCTACACCTTTTGATTTAAGTGATGAAACTACAAATTCATTATGAATTATAGGGCCGAGTGTAGAAATCGCCCTTTTACCCGCCTCTTTTTCAAGCGTTGTTACTGCACGGTTTACGCCGAAGCAGAAACCTGCAGTTTTTGCAAGGATTATTTCCAAAACACTCACTCCCCGTCAAATCTTGTTATTGAAGCATAAATTTCTTTGCTGATGCGGTCGATGTCTTCAGGGAGTGCTTTGGTCTGACCTTCGGGAAGTGAATATACACAAGGTTTTCCTATATCAAGCGTTACACGGGAAAAAATGCGGTAATCTGCATTTATATGTACGGGCAGTACAGGAGAGCCTGTTTTAAGTGCAAGGAGCGCAACTCCGCCCTTGACTTCGCCCTCGCCTTTTACTTTAGAGCGCTGACCAGTGGGGAAAATCCCCAGAACTTCGCCGTTTTTCAGCACCTTGATTGCAGATTTTATAGCAGTTATATCAGAACCTGTCCGTTTAACAGGGATTGCTTTTATCATTTTAAGAATAAAGCCTACAAAAAACATATGAAAAAGTTCATCTTTTGCCATAAAGTATATTCTTCGTTTAATAAATCCCTGCAAAACGGGAGGGTCCCAGCAACTTATATGGTTTGCACAAAGTATAAAATTTGAGTCTTTCGGGATATTCTCTATACCGTTTACTTTCACTCTGAAAATAAGACATAGAAACCCTTTTACAATATTTGAAATAAATCTATACATCAAAAAATCACCTTTCGGATAATATTGCAAACAAGTTCTACAGATTCGTCAAGACCGAGGTCGGAAGTATCGGCTAAAATTGCATCATCTGCCATCTTAAGCGGCGAAACCTCTCGGTTTGCGTCCTGCTCATCTCTGTATTTCATTTCTTTTAAAACCTCATCAAAACTTGTTTCTATCCCTTTTTCGAGGAGTTCTTTTAATCTTCTTTCCGCTCTTTTTTCAGCAGATGCCGTAAGGAAAATCTTACACTTGGCATCAGGCAGTACGCTTGTACCGATGTCGCGTCCGTCCATAATGCAGTCATATTTTGATGCAATATCACGTTCTGTATTTAAAAGCCAGGTGCGAACATACGGAATTACCGCTATGTCAGATGCACCTTTTGAAACTTCAGGGGTACGGATAAGACCTGTTATATCTTCACCGTCGAGTATCATATGCTGACCGTCATCACCTCTTGAAATGTCAAGAGAAGTTTGGATAAGCATATCTTTTATTTTTTCCTCTTCGTCTTTTATATTTATCCCGTTTCTCAGTGCCTTTAAGGCAAGTGAACGAAACATTGCTCCTGTATCAATATAAGTGAAGCCGAAAATATTTGCTGCCGCACGGGCTATAGTACTTTTACCCGCACCTGACGGCCCGTCTAATGCTATGTTTATCATAAGTTTTGTCTCCTTTATATCCTTTGGTCAAAACTAATATTTATTATATATTAAAACGCAAAAATACTCAATACTTTTTAAAAAAATTCTCAAAAATCAGTTGGTTTGTATCGGTATACAGCGGGTTACAAAATTTATACCTTTTTTTATTGATATCTCTTTCGAAGACGGCATAAGCAAAACACTTTCGGGTGCAGAAATCTCTGCCTTTAAACAAGTGTCGGCATCAGAGAAAATTTCCAGTGTGCAAGGCTTTGAAACGGGAACAATCACAGAGTTTTCAAGACTTTTAAACTTCTCACCATCTATAAAAATACATATATCAGATTCATTCTTATCACAGAGCAGTTTCAAAGTTACAAAACTTTGCGTATCAGTTATTATATTCTCGCCCGAAACCTCTCTTGCAAGAAAATATGCGTTTTTTATCTCGGCAAGAGAAAATACAAACACACACAGTATCATAGAAAGTATGAGCCATACACGAAGTTCTCTTTTTTTGGGTCTTTTAAGAAAAAATATTTTCAAAAAGTTCATCTCCTTTTTAAAAATATTTTATTCCTGTTTTCAGGCATTCATACCCGCAAGATATGCAGTTGAAAATGCAATCTGAAGATTAAATCCGCCTGTATAGGCATCTACATCAATAACTTCCCCTGCAAAAAAGAGCCCGTTTTCAAGTTTTGACTCCATTGTTGCAGGATTTATTTCTTTTACATTTATACCGCCCGAGGTAATTATAGCCTCTGCTACAGGGCGTTTGCCGATAATGGTGAGTTCAAAAGATTTTAAAAGATTTATAAGTCTGTGCCTTTCTTCTTTTGTTACTGAATTGACTTTTTTACGAGGGTCGATTCCCGAAAGTTCAACGATAACAGGAATGAGTTTTTTAGGGAGAAGGCTATCTAGCGAATTTATAAAGTCTTTATTTTTTTCTTTTTCAAAATCACGAAGTATTCTTAAATCAAGAGTCTTAAAATCAAGTGCAGGTTTTAAGTCTATTAAGAGTCTGTATTCTCCGTTATCTTTTATGTGCGATGATGCACTCAGCACACAGGGTCCGCTTACGCCGAAATGTGTAAAAAGCATCTCGCCAAAATCAGAATACACTTCTTTTTTGCCTTTCATAAGGCGCACCCCTGCATTTTTTAATGAAAGTCCCATCAAAGACGAAACAAATTTTTCTTTTGTCACAAGGGGGACAAGCGATGCCTCTATCTTTTTTATACTGTGTCCGAAAGATTTGGCAAATTCGTATCCGTCGCCCGTTGAACCCGTGAGGGGGTAACTTACTCCGCCCGTTGCTATGATTACAGTTTGTGAACTTAAAATCTTGTTATCTTTAAGATATACTTCAAACAAACCGTCTTTGTTTTTTATTATTTTTTTTACTTCGCCCGTGTGTTTTAAAACCCCGTTTTTCTCTGCCATTTTCCATAAGGTATCGCGCACATCTGATGCTTTGTCGCTTTGGGGGAAAACTCTTCCGCCCCTCTCTTGTTTGAGTTTAAGACCTTCTTTTTCCAAAAGCGAAATAAGGTCTTCATTTGTAAACGAGTAAAAAGAACTGTATAAAAAATCGGCATTTACCGAAGTATTTAAAATAAAGTCTTCTATGGGCGCTGAATTTGTCACATTACATCTGCCTTTGCCCGTAATAAGAAGTTTTTTGCCGAGTATTTTATTTTTTTCTACAAGGCATACTTTCTTTTGGCGGGTTGCGCATATATACGATGCGAACATTCCCGCAGGACCTCCGCCAATAACGATTGTATCAAAAATCATACCGGCAACACCTTTCAAAAATTTATTCTTCCTGATATTTTTCGTACACTTCATATTCTTCCCATATGTGCTCCAGAGCATTTAAGTTGTCTCTTACTTTATCGCGGTTTCTCATAACAAGAGCGTTTATAAGCGCGTTTATTATGCTTAAAGGTGCTACAAGAGAGTTTACAAAATTCGACATATCGAAACGTGCAAGTAATTTGTGGGTTGAATATTTTACTATTGGTGAAATTTCAGAGTCGGTTATTGCAATAATTTTGCTTCCCCTTGCGTGAGCGTATTTTACCGCATTATGCGTACGTCGTGAATAACGGGGATAACTGATTGCGATTACAACATCATCTTTTCCGATGTCAAAAATCTGCTCGAAAGTTTCACTTGCTGAATTTGTTGTAATAAGCCTTGTATCTATTGATATGAGGTTTAAATAAAAGCCGAGAAAATTCGCTATTGAAAAACACGTTCTTGCACCAAGAACATACACCTTATGGGCGTTTGCTATAGTGTTTACACATTCTGTAAATTCTTCGGGGCTGATGGTTTCGAGTGTATGACGCAGTTTATCAATGTCAGAGGACAGTACGCTTTTTAAGATATCTTTTTCTGCAAATTTATTTGATGTAATGTCAATTTTCTGAGATGCTGTGAGTCTGTGCTTTATAACTTCTCTTAAAGCGTGTTGGAACTCAGGGTAGCCTTCAAATGAGAGTTCATAGGCAAAGCGAACTACTGTAGATTCGCTTACGCCAACTTCTTCGCCAAGTTTTGCAGCAGTCATAAACGCCGCTTTTTCATACTGCTGACATACAAAATCGGCAATACGTTTGTGGCCTTTACTAAGTGTGGGATATAGACTCTGTATTCTTGCGATTATATCTTTTTTCTCACTCATAATAACACCTCTTAACAAAAACCCCTCCAAGTTGTTGGAGGGGGTTTGGTACGTTATCGAAAAATATATTTAATTTCTCAAACAGACGGTTAATTACGCTTTAACAACGTTTGCAGCCTGAGGGCCTTTTGCGCCGTCGATAACTTCAAATTCTACGGCTTCGCCTTCCTGGAGAGATTTGTAACCTTCCATGTTGATTGCTGTGAAGTGAACGAATACATCGCCGCCGTCTTCACATTCAATAAAGCCATAACCTTTTTCTGCATTGAACCATTTTACTGTACCTTTTTGCATTGTTGTGCCTCCTAAATTCAAGAACTGAAACGCTCTTATTTTGCTTTGGATTGAATATTTTCAACTCCTTGAATATCTTACCATATTTATCATAAATTGTCAACAATTTATTTGCTTAAAACATAAAATACTCTCTCATCGTTTATATGCGGTTTTTCAAGGGAAAGTTCCGAATAAACCGCCTCGATTTTCAGTGAGTGTTTTTCGGCTAAACGCCTTATTTTTTCGTCTGAATGATATTTCTGGGAGTGCTCTTCTGTATGGCGTGAATATCCGTTTTCATTTTTAACGAAAAAATTTAACAGATAATCACACCACTGCCCGTCGAAACTGTTTTCCCATGTGCAGAAAATCCCGTTTTCTTCAAAAACGAAGGTGTTATCAGAGAGCACCTTATCGTATTTGTAGAATGTATTTACATCAAAAATAAAAATACCGCCCGGATTAAGATAATTTTTTACAAGACTGAAAACCTTATCGACATCTTCGGTTTCGGTCAGGTAGTTAAGGCTGTCGAGCATACACAAAAACACATCTACCGTTCCGTAGAGTTCAAACTCGGTCATATCCTGATTGAGATAGAGTATTTTTTCTCTGCCCTCTTTTTTAGACGCTACATCGAGCATAAACTCTGATGAGTCTATGCCTATCATATCGTATCCGCGCTTTGATAGAATCTGGCACACGCTTCCCGTTCCGCACCCAAGGTCACATATAAGAGATGGTTTTTCAGACAAGTGTTTATCAAAAAGCGTTTCAAGATAGTCGCATCTTTTTTCGTACTCAACATCAGATGTAAGTGCGTCATAAAGACTTGCAAATTGAGAGTAACTTTGGAAATTATCCATTGTCTGACTCCTTTTTATCCATTCTTTCAAGCACAGTCGTATATCCCCCTGCACCGTAGTTGAGCGCTCTGTTTACACGGCTGATTGTAGCAGTACTGGCACCTGTTTTGCGCACTATATCGCTGTAAACCACATTTGCAGAAAGCATTTTTGCAACTTCAATTCTCTGCGCCATAGCCTTTATTTCACTCATTGTACAAAGGTCCTCTAAAAGATTTGCACACTCCTGGCTGGTTTCCAATGACAAAAGTGCTTCCGAAAGCATTTTAACGCTTGATTCATTTAACTTTTCTATCATTTCAATTCTTCTCCTCAGAATTTATATTTTGCTAAGTTTCGCAAACGACGCCAGAAGTGTTCTTGTGCCGACATTGTCGAAAGATATTTCTATTTGTGCATCGGCACCCAGCGGTGTAACAGAAAGGATAAGCCCCTCTCCGAATTTTTTGTGCATTACCCTGTCGCCTTTTTTTAGACTTGTTCCCGCATAATTTTCTTTCATATCTATTCCTCTTGATATACCCACACCTGACGGTATTTTTGAGGAACTATTAAAAGAAAATCCGGGCATCTTAGCACTTTCACGCTTTGATGAAACGTTATACATCGCATTGAAACTCGACCTTTTTTCTGTTTCCATTTCTATATTTTCAGCCGGGATTTCAGATATAAATTTTGACGGAACTCTTGCCTCCGTTTTTCCGTACAGTGTTCTTTGCTTTGCATATGTAATGTAAAGTTTTTGTTTCGCCCTTGTAATTCCCACATAACAAAGTCGGCGTTCTTCTTCAATTCCGCCCTCTTCCATTTCGCTCATGAAACTTGGGAAAAGTCCCATTTCCATTCCGCATATAAATACTACGGGGAATTCAAGTCCTTTTGCACTGTGAAGAGTCATAAGTACTACTGCGTTTTGATTATTGTCATAGTTATCAATATCGGAAATAAGGGATACATTATCCAAAAATCCTTCAAATGTCGGATTTTCAACGCTTTCCTGATACTCTCTTGCTTTTGATTTGAACTCTTCCACGTTTTCAATTCTTGAAACTGCATCTTCAGGGTTGCCGTCTAAAAGAAGCGAAGCAACATAGCCTGTAGTGCTTAGAAGTTCTTCTATAAGTTCTGGTACAGAAAGTGTACCTACCTTTTCTCTGAGAGAAGTTATCATAGATGCAAACTCTGTGATTTTGGTGTTTGCTCTGCCGAAAACTTCAGAATATGAAGAGTCAGTTATTATCTCGAACATACTTTTGCCCACAGATTTTGCAAAGGTGTCGATTTTTGAAACGGTTGAGTCCCCTATTCCCCTTTTGGGAACATTTATGATACGGGAAAGGCTCTGGTCATCGTCGGGGTTATATAACACCTTTAAATATGACATAATGTCCTTTATTTCTTTTCTGTCATAAAATCTTACCCCTGAAAGTATGCGGTAAGGACAGGTAAGGTTTTCTTCAAATGAACGGCTCTGTCCGTTGGCACGGTAAAGAATTGCAAAGTCTGAATATTTATAACCGTTTTGCGCCACTAATTTTTCTATCTGATTATTTACATACACTGCTTCGCCGACCTGAGTGGTGAGTGCACGGAGAACTATTTTTTCGCCGTCTCCTTGGTCTGTCCACAGCCTTTTTTCTTTTCTTACACGGTTATTTGAAATCACACCGTTTGCAGCAGTGAGAATGTTTTGCGTTGAGCGGTAGTTTTGCTCGAGTTTCACCACTTTTGCCTCTTTAAAGCATTTTTCAAAGCCTAAAATATTTGAAATATCTGCGCCTCTGAATTTATATATACTCTGGTCGTCATCGCCCACAACGCAGATGTTTCTGTGCTTTTTGGCAAGAAGTTCTATGAGTTTATACTGACACGCGTTGGTATCCTGATATTCGTCTACCATAATATATTTGAATTTATTCTGATAATACTCTAAAACTTCAGGGCATTTTTCAAAAAGTTCTACAGTTTTTAAAATGAGGTCATCAAAATCAAGAGCATTATTGGATTTTAAAGTTTTTTCGTATTCGGTATAGATTTTTGCATACTGTTTGTCACGATAGTTTGAAGAAGACATCTGCTCATATTCAAGAGTTGATATGCCTTTATTTTTACAGTCGCTTATTCTTGAAATCACAGATTTGGGCGGAAAGTTATCATCGTTTAAGCCTATCGATTTGATGCATTCTTTTACAACTTTTGTCTGGTCTTGTGTGTCATAAATAGTGAACTCGTTTTTATATCCTATTTTTGATATGCTTTTTCTGAGTATTCTCACACACGCAGAATGAAAAGTGCGTATCCACATAGAATTTGCATCGTTATTTAAAAGATGTGAAATTCTCTCTTTCATTTCCGCTGCCGCTTTATTTGTAAAGGTGATAGCAAGTATTTCATCACTTTTTGCAAGGCCTTTTTCAATTATATAACAAACTCTTGTTGTTAAAACTTTCGTCTTTCCGCTTCCCGCACCCGCGAGTACTAAAAGAGGGCCTTCGGTTGTGATAACTGCTTCTTTTTGTCTGTCATTGAGTCCGTTTAATAGTTCACTCATCATTTTGTCCCCCATCTGAAAGTACAATTTCGTTTACATAGCACCAGAACTCTTCAACACCTGTTGCATTTACAGCCGAAAACGGAATTATTATATCATCGTTTTTAAGTTCAAGTGTTTCGATTACAGTGCGGATAGCCCCGTCGCGCTGTGACGGTTTTAATTTGTCAAATTTTGTAGCAATTACAACTGCTCTTTCACATACACCCCGTATGAAAGAAAGCATAAGTTTATCATCTTCTGTAGGTTTGTGTCTTGAGTCTACAAGAAGAATTACCTGACTTAAACTCTTACGGGTATTAAGATATGTTTCTATCATATTTGCCCATTTTCTTTTTTCGTCTTTAGATACTCTTGCAAAGCCGTAGCCGGGGAGGTCGACAAAATTTATTGTGTCATCTATATTATAAAAGTTTATAGTGGCAGTTTTACCCGGTTTTGCACTTACTCTTGCAAGGCTTTTGCGGTTTAAAAGTTTGTTTATAAGTGATGATTTTCCCACATTTGAGCGCCCTGCAAATGCAAGGTCGGGGAAATCGGTTTTAGGATACTGATTTGGTTTAACTGCAGAAATTGTCAGAGCGACATTATGAATGTTCATTATAATTCCTCTTTTATATAAATCGTTTAAACAAGTGCATTTTCAAAAACTGTGTCCATTGTGTCGGCTATGATAAATTCCATTTTCATCTTTACTTCATCAGGAATCTGGGCAAGGTCTTTGACATTTTTTTCAGGGATAAGAACTTTCTTTATGCCCTGTCTGTAGGCGGCAAGTGATTTTTCTTTAAGTCCGCCTATGGGCAGAATTCTGCCCGTTATGGTAATCTCACCCGTCATAGCAACGTCTTTACTTACTTTTTTGCCCGTAAGTGCCGATACAAGTGCAGTTGCTATGGTTATTCCCGCTGACGGCCCGTCTTTTGGGGTTGCACCCTCGGGAACGTGGATATGAATATCATATTTTTTGTGGAACTCGGGGTCTATGCCAAGGCTTTCGCAGTTTGCTCTTATATATGAGTGTGCCGCTTTTGCGGATTCTTTCATAACATCGCCGAGATGTCCTGTAAGTTCGAGATTGCCCTGCCCCTGCATAAGACTTACTTCGACAGAAAGTGTTTCTCCGCCAAATGCCGTCCACGCAAGACCTGTGGCAACGCCAACCTCATCTTTTCTTGACTCATCATTTTCAGGGTATGGAATAGGTCCGAGATAGGTTTCTATATTTTTGGCACTTACTGATATACTCTTTTTTTCGCCCGAAACAACTGCCTTGGCAGTTTTACGCATAATTTCGCCAATGCGTCTTTCAAGTTCTCTCACGCCCGACTCTCTTGTATAGGTGTGTATTATTGAAAGGATTGCAGTATCTGATATGCGCACATTTGATTTTTTAAGTGCGTGATCACTGAGTTGTTTCGGTATTATATACTGCTTTGCTATCTCTAACTTTTCAAGGTCGGTGTAGCCGTCGAGTTCAATTACTTCCATTCTGTCAAGAAGCGGACGGTCAACGGTATCGAGTGAGTTTGCAGTTGTTATGAATAAAACATCTGAAAGGTCATATTCAAGTTCAATATAATGGTCGCGGAACGAAAAATTCTGTTCTGCGTCTAAAACTTCTAAAAGTGCGGCAGATGTTGAACCTCTGTGGTCAGAGCCGAGTTTGTCAATTTCATCTAAAAGAATAAGCGGATTTGATGTTCCTGCCTGTTTGAGTGCAGAAATTATACGCCCCGGCATTGCGCCTATATATGTTTTTCTGTGACCTCTGATTTCAGCCTCATCTTTTACTCCGCCAAGAGACATTCTTACATACTTTCTGCCAAGTGCTGATGCAATTGACTTTGCAACAGATGTCTTACCTACTCCGGGAGGTCCTACAAGACAGATTATGGGAGATTTTTTCCCGCCCGAAAGCGCTCTTACTGCAAGAAATTCAACTATTCTCTCTTTTACCTTTTTCATACCGTAATGGTCACGGTCTAAAACTTCCTCGGCCTTTTTAAGGTCGAAATCTTCACTGTCCTTTACTGCCCACGGAAGTTGGCAAAGCCAGTCAAGGTAACCTCTTATAACTGAAGCATCGGGGCTTCCCGGTTGCATGGAAGACAGTTTTGAAAGTTCTTTATGCGCTCTTTTGAATACATAATCAGGGGCATTTTTCTCTTCAAGTTTTCCAAGAACGATATCTGCCTCGTCATCAAAGTCTTCGCCTTCGCCGAGTTCGTCTTTGATTACTTTTATCTGCTCTCTCAGATAATACTCCCTCTGGTGTTTGTCGATTTTATCTTTGACCTTATGATTTATTGTCTGCTCCAGGCGAAGAATTTCTGTTTCAGAAACAAGTACGGATAAAATTTTCTCCATACGCTCTATAAGGTCGAACGCTTCAAGTATTTCCTGCTTGGTTTCAAGGTCAGTTGCTATTGCCGCAGACACTAAGTCCGCAAACTGTTCAGCATCAGATATATCGGTGGGTGGTGCTATTGCTTCCCTTTCGTATTTGCCCAGAAGTGAAAAATATGTTGCGCATTTTTTTGTGATTTCTCTCACATACGCATCGCAGGTATGTTTTTCATCGTCTGTAAGTTCTCTGTAAGGGCTGTATTCTGTGGCGGTGCACTCAAAGTAAGGAGAGGTCTGTGTAAAACTTTCAATTTTAGCACGGCTTATTCCCTCTACTAAAACTCTGACATCGTCATCTGACACCTTAAGTACCTGTTTTACCTTTGAAATTGTGCCAACACGGTAAAGATCATCGGGTGATACCGTTTCCATATCGGGATCTTTCTGTGCGACAAGCATTATGAGTTGGTCTTCTATCATACATTCTTCGATAGCGTTTATAGACTTCATACGTCCTACATCGAAATGAATTATCATATAAGGAAACACCGGAAGCCCTCTCAGTGCAAGAACGGGCAGGGTTATTGTTTTTTTAGTATCTATATTATTCATTTGTAAGTTCTCCTTTTGCGGCAGTCAAAAATGGCTGGAAATATACCAACATATATTATACTAAACTCAAAGACCTATTGCAAGAGGTATTTTCAAGAAACTTAGTATAGTATCTTTGAGTAAATCATATTATGTTATATACAACTTATAAAGGTGAGAAAGATATGTCCGTATATTCAAAAAAGCCCCGTATTTACGCCTTTCGGTTGAACAGACGGAGCGGTATTTTCGCTTTGCTTGTTATAACTTCTGTTATCGCAGGATATCTTGGCTCAAGACTGCTTTATTCATATAAAAGCGATTCATACAAAGGGTTTCTGCAAAAATCTTTTCTCTTTGACATTCAAAGCCAAAACGCTCTTCTTTTAAAACCGACCTTTCGGGCAGATAAAATTTTAAGACAGACAAGTCCTTTGTTTACAGAAGATGAAGACAACATAAGCGTTTTTAATCCAAAAGGCGCAGATATGCCAAAAGAAGATGAAAAAGAAGAAAATGAAGAGGAAAATCTTCCTATCACAAACGGAAATGTTATTGAAAAATCAATAGCGGGAGGAAGTCTTGAAATTGCAAATGCCACAGATTATGAAATAGATGCCCTTTCTTTAGTTTCTTCAAACATCAGATATAACGCATCATCAAAAGAGCCAAGTGTTCTCATTATGCATACTCACGGGTGCGAAACATACTCCGACTTAAACGGAAAAGGTCTTGGAGATGACGGCGGATACAGAAGCACGAAAGACGGAAACAATGTAGTATCTATTGGCGAAACACTTTCACACGAACTCGAAAAAAGAGGGATAAAAACAATCCACGATAAAACTCTTTGCGATTATCCCTCATATAATTCCGCTTACAAAACGGGTATGGGTTTAAACGATTGGTATTTAAACAGATATCCGTCAATCCGTTTTATTTTTGACATTCACAGAGATGCAATCATTCAAAGTGACCAGACCCCCGTAAAACTCACTGCCGAAATCGGCGGTGAAAAATGTGCTCAGGCTATGATTGTGTGCGGAACTGATAAACTCGGACTGTCGCACCCCTACTGGAAAGATAATCTTACGCTTGGGCTGAAAATTCAAAAAATTGCAAACGAAAAGTATCCGGGTCTTATGCGTCCTTTAAACCTGAGGGAAGAAAGATTTAATATGCATCAGACTAAAGGGTCGCTCATTTTTGAAATAGGAACGTGTGCAAATACTATGGACGAAGCAAAAAGATGTGCAGTTTATCTTGCCGATTGTGTGTCCCAAGTCCTGACTGATTGACAAAGACATTTTTTTGGTATATAATTCCCTTAGATATTTTTTAAACTCTGGAGGGACGCAGTTGTGAACATTCCAAAAAACCGCATAAAAGACTTTTGTGTAATTTCGTGCCTTCTTTCTGCAGTTTTTCTGTTTTTTAACTGGATTACTCTTGACATTCCGATTTTAGGCAGTTTCCTTGAGTCAAGTTCGTTTTCAATTTCATTTTTTACACTGCCAAAACTCATTGAAGAAAATGTACTCGGCCTTATAACAAGACTTGCAGGTAAACCTATAGCAATTACAGTTATTCTTCTTTGCGGAATGCTTAAATATTTATGTGTTCTTTCGCTTGGATTTTCCGTATGGGGAACGTGGGAAATGTATATGAAAAAGGGGAAAACACGTTTTGTTTTTTCATCGCTTGTGATTTCTCTTGCCCTCGCAGTTTTATCTTTCCTTGTGATAATTGTTGTAAATATTCTTATATACATATACTCCCCTGCAATATCTGAAATGATAGGCTTTACGGATTCTGCATTCAAGTTAAGGTTTGTACCTACCGTGTGGCTTATTTTATCTTTCTTGCTTTCACTTGCTTCGTCAGTATTTCTTTATTTGTTTTCAAAAGAATAATTAAAACCGCAGTCATAACGACTGCGGTTTTTTTATAAGATTTCGCCCAGTTTCTTTGCGGCTATACCATTTACTGCCTCATTTATACTCTCTGCTATTATTTTTGACACTTCATCAATTATACTATCCACCTCTTTGGGTGTAACAATCAAATCTCCTGCACTGGGCGAAAGAATTTCTGATATAAGGTCATATCTGTTTTCGTTATCAAACGCATCTACTGCACCAAAGAGGACAGAACCTTTTCGGGCATTCAGTTTTATTGCTTCAATAAGCATTTCTATGGCATCATTTGCAACTGCGGCGGCTTCGATTACTGTAGGAACTCCTATTGCTATGACGGGAATGCCGAGTGTTTCTTTTGTAAGCCCTTTTCTTTTGTTTCCTATGCCTGAACCGGGAACTATGCCTGTATCTGCTATCTGAAATGTGGTGCTTATGCGAGAGGTTTTCCTCGACGCAAGGGCGTCTATTGCGATTATTATATCAGGTTTTATCTTATCTGCAATACCCCGTATAATCTCGCCTGTTTCAATCCCCGTTATGCCGAGAACACCGGGTGATACTGCACAGAGCGAATTCATATTTTCAGTTATATCTTCAGGCAGTACCCCATAGAGATGTCTTGTAACAAGGAGTTTATCAACTACTTTCGGCCCCAAAGCATCGGGCGTTACAAATCGGTTGCCAAGGCCTACCACCATTACGGTCTGTTCTTTTTTTAAGTTTAAAATTTTACGCAGTTCGAGGCTTAAAATTCTCTGGGTTTCTGAAAATGCGTCACTTATATTTTCCCTTAAATCAGGGACTTCCAAAGTTACATAATTGCCTTTGGGTTTTCCTACTGCACTTTCTCCCCTTTCATCTAATATCTCAACTTTTGTTACTGTTACATGGTTTTCTCTGTAACTTTGGGTTCTTATACCGCTCATTTGTCCGCTTGTTTCGATGTTTTCAACTGCCGACGCTTCTATTGCAAGGTCTGTGTGTATCTCGTAGTGCATAAATTACCCCCGAAGAGTTTTTTATTATTATCTGCACCGAAAACTTAAAATATTCCATAGAAAAACCGCATCGTCTGATGTGGTTTTTTATGTATAATTATTTACCGATTATATCCGAAAGGTTATCCATTATTTTCTTTGCTATGTCGGGCTTATTCATTGAGTAAACGTGGACATTTGTTATTCCGTTTGCAAAAAGGTCTATAATCTGGTCTGTTGCATAGGCGATACCTGCCTGTTTCATTGCATCGGGATTTGAGCCGAATTTATCGACAATACTTTTAAATCTCTGCGGCATAAATGAGCCGGAAAGTTTAATTGCTCTTTCTACCTGATTGGCGTTTGTTATCGGCATAATTCCTGCAACTATAGGAACTGTTATCCCTGCCTCTCGGATTTTGTAGAGAAAATTATATAAAAGATTATTATCAAAAAACATCTGGGTGGTTAAAAAGTCGCAACCCGCATCTACCTTTTCTTTAAGATGAATTATATCCTCCCTCTGATTTATGCTCTCAGGGTGTATTTCAGGGTAACATGCACCTCCGATGCAAAGGTCTGGGGTAGTTTCCTTAAGTTCTCTCACAAGGTCTATCGCATATCGGTAATCCCACTTTGTGCGGTCATCGTTTTTCATTGAATCGGGTATGTCGCCCCGAAGAGCCATTACATTTTCAATTCCCGAAGTCCTGATGTCTTTTATTTTTTGTCTTACAGTTTCCCTTGTTGATGACACACAGGTAAGATGGGCAAGTGTAGGTACCTGATACATTTCTTTTATATTCTTTGCAATATCAAGAGTATATTTACTTGTACCGCCTCCCGCGCCGTAGGTTACGCTCATAAATGCGGGGCGAAGAGATGCAATTTCCTGTGTTGCATGTTTCACACTTTCAAAGCCGAGATTATCTTTTGGCGGAAAAACCTCAAAAGAAAGAGAAAGTGTATCTTTTAAAAGCAAATCTTTGATTTTCATAATTTCCACGCACCTTCTTTTGTGTGATTATACCACCGAAAACTAAGTTTCGTCAAGACCAAAAGATGCCCGAAGCGAACATCGCTTCGGGCATAAATTTATTTATATTATCTGATGTTTTTATAAAGCGGACCGTAAGCAGCACATGCTCTGTAATCCTGACCCTCTTTATCCATACCGAAAGCGTTCCAACTTGCAGGACGGAAGATTTTTTCTTCGGGTACATTGTGCATACATACAGGAATTCTGAGCATTGAGCAAAGTGTAATGATGTCGGCACCGATGTGACCGTAACTGATTGCACCGTGGTTAGCACCCCAGTTATTCATTACATCATAAGCACTCTTAAATGCACCCTCGCCTGTAAGTCTTGGTGCAAACCATGTGCAAGGCCATGTGTAGTCTGTTCTTTTCCAGAGTACATCTGTAACTTCGTCGGGAAGTGCTACTGTCCAGCCTTCTGCAATCTGCATAACGGGTCCGATACCTTTTACAAGGTTAAGACGCATCATTGTAACGGGCATTTCTGCTTTTGTAACAAAGCGTGATGAATATCCGCCGCCTCTGAAATAGCCGTTATCGGCAGCACACCATGTAGTTGCATCAAGACACGCTTTCTGATCTTTTTCTGTCATTTCCCAGAAAGGTTTAATAACTGCGTTACCGTTTTCGTCTTTAACTTCGCCACAAGCATCGATACAAGCAGCACCTGAGTTAATAAGGTGGATAAAGCCTTCAGATTCTTTTGCTTTGCCTGTAAGGTCATAGCCTGTTGCTTTTTTAACTGCTTCGGGGCTCCAGTAAGTACGAACGTCTGCAAAAATCTGTGCAGTGTTTGTAAGGAGTTTACCAAAGAGCATACATACACCGTTTAATGTGTCATTTTCTGTTGCAAGAATATAAGGTTCACGAGCGCCTTCCCAGTCGAAAGAAGAGTTGAGCATTGATTCAGGGAAGTCGCAGTTGGGGTAAAAGTCTGTCCATTGTCTCTGACCCTGGAAACCACCTGCGATTGCGTTGTGGCCAACCATTTCTTCTTCGCGACCCTCGGGAAGATTGGGGTTACCGTTATAAAGGTCTTTGATGATACACATCATTTTTACAACAAATTCCCAGTCTTTTTCTTTCTTTTCGTCTGAACTTCTTACAAAATCGGGGTTTTTATCAAAACCTTCGGGGCAGTTTGCTTTTGTCCATGCAAGTGCTTTTTCATATTCTACCTTGTCATAGATACCCTCTGTCATTCTGCGGATAATTTCTACCTCGTCTACAGATTCAACTCTCATACCGAGATATTCTTCAAAAAGTTCGGGACTTATGATTGAACCGCCGATACCCATACAGATTGAACCAATCTGAAGATATGATTTGCCTCTCATTGTAGCAACCGCTACTGCTGATTTTGCAAAACGGATAATTTTTTCTTTAACGTCTTCAGGGATATTTGTATCGTCCGCACTCTGAACATCGTGTCCGTAGATACCGAATGCAGGAAGTCCTTTTTGTGCGTGGGAAGCAAGAACTGATGCAAGATATACCGCACCTGGGCGTTCTGTGCCGTTAAATCCCCATACGCCTTTGATTGTCATGGGGTCCATATCCATTGTCTCTGAGCCGTAGCACCAACAAGGTGTAACGGTGAGAGTGATATCTACTCCGTTTTTCTTGAATTTTTCAGCACAAGCCGCCGCTTCTGCAACTCTTCCGATTGTAGTGTCTGCAATTATTACTTTTACGCTTTCGCCGTTTGAGTAACAAATGTTTTCTTCAATGAGTTTTTTTGCTGCAT
>JAZQDA010000054.1:0-3742 GCA_045546535.1 Clostridia bacterium
GGAAAAAAGATAAAATTCCTTTTTATAATGATGAATATATGAATGGTTTTGTCCCTGAAATTTATCCATATATCGTTGAGGGTTCAAAGTCTTGTGTGGTTATCTGCCCGGGAGGCGGATATTCGATGAAAGCCGTTGAACATGAGGGAACTCATATAGCACTTCGCCTTAATTCTTACGGTGTTTCAGCCTTTGTGCTTGACTACAGACACAGTCCTTACAAACACCCCGTTCCAGTTATTGACGCAAAAAGGGCAATAAGATATGCCCGTTTTCTTTCAAAAGAATACGGCTATGATAAAGATAAAATCGGTATTATGGGGTTTTCGGCAGGCGGACACCTTGCAGGCTGCGCCGGAACTTTTGAAGACGATTACGGTTACACACCTATTGATGAGATTGACACGCAAAGTTCAAAGCCTGATTTTATGGCACTTTGCTATCCCGTTATTACATTCGGTACGTTTGGACATATGGGAAGTTTCGATGCTTTATCTGATGACAAAAGCGAAAAAATGATGAGTGAACTTTCAATTGAGAATCATGTCAATAAAAATACTCCTCCTACATTTTTAATTCATGCAGTTAATGATGACGGAGTACCTGTTGAAAACTCACTCATTATGGCAAATACTCTTTCAAAGCACAAAGTTCCGTTTGAAATTCACACATTTAACAGCGGCAGACACGGATTTGGTCTTGGCGACGGAAAAGGCTTAGGACATATTACACCGCATACAGATATGTGGCCTGAAATTTTTAAAAACTGGCTTGGTGCAAGAAATCTTTTATAAAATTGAAAAGAAAGGATATACACATGAAATTATCTAAATTACTTTTACCCACATTAAGAGAGGTTCCGTCTGAGGCTGAAATCCCAAGTCATCAGTTAATGCTCAGGGCAGGTCTTATAAGAAAACTTGCATCAGGCGTATATTCATATCTCCCCCTTGGGCTTAAAACTCTCAAGAAGATCGAGAATATTGTCAGAAATTCTATGGATTCACACGGTGCTCAGGAACTTTTGATGTCTGCGGTTCTTCCAAAAGAATATTTTGAGGCATCGGGCAGATGGGAAATATTCGGTCCTGAAATGTTCAGACTTAAAGACAGAGCAGAAAGAGAATTCTGCCTTGGACCTACACACGAAGAAATTTTTACTGACACTGTAAAAAACACTGTTAAATCATATAAACAACTTCCCCTTACACTTTATCAGATTCAGACCAAATACCGCGATGAAAGAAGACCTCGTTTTGGTGTTATAAGATGCAGAGAGTTCATAATGAAAGATGCCTACAGTTTTGATAAAGACGAGCAGGGTCTTGATATTTCATACAAAAATATGTATGACGCATACAAAGAAGCATTTGATAAAATGGGACTTGAATACTTAATAGTTGATGCAGACTCCGGTGCTATGGGAGGTTCGGGTTCACAGGAATTTATGGTTAAATCAGATGTCGGCGAAGATACTATTGCATACTGCTCATGCGGATTTTGTTCAAACATAGAAAAAGCAGGTTGCATCGCAGAAGATATAAAAAATGATGCTCCTCTTATGGAAATGGAGAAAATCTATACACCCGACTCACGCACTATTGAAGAACTTACTGCATTTTTAGGAACAGATGCAAAATCTTTTTCAAAAACACTTTTATACAATGCTGACGGAAAAATTGTTGCAGTTATGGTAAGAGGCGACAGAGAAGTCAATGAAACAAAACTTGCAAATTTTCTTGGTTGTGTTAACCTTGAACTCGCATCAGCCGAAGAAGTTGAACAGGCAACAGGCGCTCAGGTTGGCTTTGCAGGACCTGTAGGAATTAAATGTGATGTATTGGCAGATTATGAAGTTATGCAGATGAAAAACTTTGTGATCGGTGCGAACGAAACAAAATATCACTTTAAAAATGTAAATCCTGAAAGGGATTTCACACCTACCGTTATAGGCGATTTCAGAAATATTGAACCCGGCGATATCTGCCCCGTTTGTAAAAAAGAAAAAATTTCAACTTGTCAGGGCATTGAGGTTGGTCATATATTCAAACTCGGCACAAAATATACAGATGCCATGGAATGTACTTTCCTTGATGAAAACGGCAAATCACAGACACCTATTATGGGTTGTTACGGTATCGGCGTAAGCAGATGTCTGGCGGCTATCATTGAACAGTCTTCAGATGAAAGCGGTATAATATGGCCCGTATCTGTTGCACCTTACCACGTGATTGTTGTTCCTGTTAATACCAAAAGCGAAGAACAGGTAAAACTTGCAGATGAAATTTACGAAAAACTTTCAAAAGCAGGAATTGAAGTTTTACTTGACGACAGAAACGAACGTCCGGGTGTTAAATTTAAAGATGCAGACCTTATAGGTATCCCGCTTAGAATTAATGTCGGTAAAGGCGCATCTGAGGGAAAAGTTGAGTTTGTTATGAGAAAAGGTCTTGAAATGACTGAACTTTCCAAAGACGATGCAGTTTCAAAGGCTATTGAATTTATAAACGCAAACAAATAATAGTGTGAGCAGTCGCAATTGCGACTGCTCATATTGAATACGGTGATATAAATGTTTTATGTAATACTTACAGTTTTGCTTTTTTTGTGCGACCAGGCGACAAAATTTGCCACCACAACTGCGCTTAATGAATTTGAGTCGGTAAATGTTATAGGCGGAATTTTGTCATTCACAAGATATCACAACACAGGCGGTCCGTGGAGTATTTTTGATGGCGCACCGATATTTTTTATAATCATAACAATAATTATATTTATTGCTGAATTCATATATTTGAAAAAACATCCGTTGAAAGATACAATGTCAAAAATATCTGTGTCTTTAATAAATGCGGGGGCAATCGGAAACTTTGTTGACCGTATTTTCAGAGGGTATGTTGTTGATATGATTGAAGTCAAGTTTATTGACTACCCTGTATTTAACTTTGCAGACTGTCTTATTGTTATAGGTTGTATTCTTCTGTGTGTATATGTTATTTTTATATATAAAGAAGATAAAAAAGAGGATATTAAAGATGGAAAAGATAACGCTTGTTTGTGAAGAAAACGGCATAAGAATTGACAAGTTTATAAATATTGACGGTCTTACCCGTGCAAACATTCAAAGACTTATAGAATCAGGTAACATTACAGTTAACTCAAACACCACCAAAAACAATTATAAGTTAAAATGCGGTGATGTCATTGAAATAGAATATAAGGAAGCCGAGGAAGCAAATATTGTACCTGAGGATATAGATATTGATATTGTTTACGAAGATGATTCTCTGCTTGTTGTAAACAAGGCTCAGGGAATGGTTGTTCACCCCGCACCAGGGAATTACACAGGTACTTTGGTAAATGCACTTATGTATCACTGCAAAGACAACTTGAGCGGTATAAACGGGGTAATGCGACCCGGAATTGTGCACAGAATTGACAAAGATACTTCAGGACTTTTACTTGTTGCAAAAACAAACGAAGCACATCTGTCATTAAGTGAGCAAATTCAGGCAAAGACTGTAAAGAGGGAATATATATGCATTTGCAATGGGATTGTAAAGCCTAAAAAAGGTATGATTGATGCACCCATAGGAAGAGACCCGTCTAACAGACTGAAGATGGCAGTTACGCCCGTAAACTCAAAAAATGCAGTTACCCACTTTGAAGTATGTGAATATTTAAATGATGCTTCTCTTGTAAAATGCGTACTTGAAACAGGAAGAACACATCAGATAAGAGT
>JAZQDA010000055.1:0-10827 GCA_045546535.1 Clostridia bacterium
TATAAATAGATAAATATATTTTCTATACATTCCTTTTTAAAATAACTAAAGCGGTTAAAATCGAGCGAAACTTTTGGAATAATATTTATTATTTATATTATTTATTTTATTAAAAAATCCTTTATTTATAGGGGTTTTCGGCTTATAAATAATAATAAATAGCAATAAATAACATTTTTGTTATTTATATAAAAGCGCAAATTTTTTATTTTTTTCTGTGCCAAAAGAGCTGATTCCCAAACTCGTTATGATGTTCAATCTTCCCACGCTCCCAACCACCGATACTTTGCAAGATGAGCGTTATTTCATTGCTTTCACGCCTTGTCGGTTTGGAAAAAGGATTATCGAGCGCATATTTCCAAAGTTCTAATATGCAGATTTTTTCCTTATATTGATGTGTAAGATATTCGCTTATCATACCCACACGATAATCGTCCTCGACTGCTTGTTCCTGCTTTTCTCTTATCTCTGCAAGAAGGTTTCTATCTGCATAAGGTTGTAATTCGCCTTTGTCATATAAATATTTAGCCTCTGCCCACGCTTGAATAATATCCGCTTGGATTTCTTCTTTGTGGTCGTGCAAATCATAACCACTTGAATTTACCTTTACAGGATACCAACGGCGATTTCCTGTTTTGTCGGTTAGAAACTGCTCTTTATTTGTTGTACCAATAAACACACATTGCCTTTTATGGTCTGTTGTTCTGCGGTCGAACGGTCTGCGGTAACGGTCAACGAGCTTTGTAATGTATGACTTAACCGCTTCAACCTCTTTTGACTTTGTAACTGCCAAAAGTTCTGCGATTTCACACACCCACGCCCCCTCAATTGCTTCAATGCCTTTTTGCCCCTCAATTTCTGTAACTTCGGTAAAAAATTCGTCTTTTATTGCAAGCCATCTCGCAAATGTAGATTTTCCTTCGCCTTGATGTGTACCAATCAGAACGGCAACATCATCGAACTTGCATCCTGCATTATAAAGGCGATGAATACCTCCTGCAAATACAAGGCGTGTAACTTCACGAATATATGGCGTGTCCTCGCATTTTAGCCACTTTATAAAAAGCTCTTGAATACGGCTCACACCGTCCCATTCGACTGCTTCGATAATCTGCTTTATAGGGTGATACTCACGCTCTGCAAAGAGAATACGCAAGGCATCATCAAGTTTTTCTCGGTTATGGATTTTATATTTATGCTCAATATAAAATCTTGCTTTGCTATCGTCTTTGTCCTGCCAACGCTCTAATTTTCCGTCCACGATATGCTCGGGAGAATATGACAACTGATTAAAACGCAAACTTTCAAACTCTTTGTCATTTCGGAGAATTAAAAGGAAATTGTCAATAGTCGATAACGGCTGACCTTTTCCATCAAATGTAAGTTGTATTTGAGAATTCTTTTTTGCATTTTCTTTTGTGTAGGCGTCTGCCATTTCACGCTCTGCCGTATCAAACGCCTTAAACATTCTTTTAACTTGCTCTTTTAATTCTTTGTCAGCCTTTAATTCTTGCATTCTCGCAAAATATAAAGCCTTTAACTGCTCTCTAATCTCTATCGGTTGCGCTTGTACCATATAGACATTTTCTTTTCTCAATAAATCAGATATTTCCATACAAGCAATAGCTTCTTCATTCATTGCATTATTCTCCTCTCGTCCAAACAATCAAGTACATATTTTTGATAATCTAATTTTTGTAAACTTTCCAAAAAAAGCGGATGCAGTTCTTCATCGGGTGATTTTGGTCTGTAAATACTGCGGTTGTCGTCAAGCCTTTTCCATTCATCAAATGCCTCCCAATAGTCATCCTCTGCTTTTTGTTTCTCTCGCTTCTCTCGCTCTCGTTTTGCCTGCAAAGCCTGTTGCTGATAATGAGAACGGCGCAACTCCTCAAAAGAATGGTCTCCGTAGATATTTAAGCCAAAATCGGTGTCAATCTTTCGCAAGGTGTCTTGAAAAGACAACCCAAAAAGTTTTTGAATAAAGGTTATAACATCGCCGTGTTCTTGACAGCCAAAACAATGATAATCTTTCTCATAAATCCTCATTGACGGTGTTTTTTCATTATGGAACGGACAGCAGATAAAGCCTTTTCGGTCTGCCGTGTAACCGTAACGCTCCAACACTTCACGCATTGTCAAGCGGTCTTTTATTGTTTGTACTGCATCAATCCTCATTTTTTAACCTCTGGGTATAGAATAGGCACCTTCACTTGCGAATGGCAGTTCGCTCGGTAAAGATGCCTGTTAGTCAACGATATTTATTTGAGCGACAATGCCCTGCCAAACATCATCGACTATAATTATTATACCACACTCCCCCTTATTTGTCAAGAGGGAATTTCTCAAATTTTTAACTTTTTCGCAAGAGCCTTAACTCTACGCTCATATTCTTCGGGCGATTTCGCCGTCCGTGCGATTTCTGCCTTGATGCGTTCATATACTGCATATTTATTCATTGCCTGCCTCGCTTTCAAGCCATTTCTTTTGCTCTTTGTTGCTATCAACAAACCATTTTGCAAGTTCTTTTTTTGAATTTTTGTCAAGTCTTTCCATAAAAGCTTGTGCTTCTTTGCCAAAAGCATTGCACTCATAAACAAACCGAACACCTGTCATAAATTCAGCCAACTCATCAATGCTCATTTGCTTTATCTTTTCAAAGTTTGTCATTTTCGCCCTCGCTATTTCAATTCGATAAATTCAAGCCTATCATAAATGTCGGGATAAAAAATTCCAACCCAAAAATCATCTTGCATTGCCTTTTTTCTCGCTAAATTTTCGTTCCATTCTCTAACTTGATTATAAAGTTCATATTTTCCGATATCATTGTCATTTTCATAAATTTCGTTTTCAACTTGATAAACAAGTGCTTCGTATCTCTGTTCATTAGATGCAATCTTCCCCTCAATGCAAATATTTGCATCTATAACAGCCATTGACATAATAAAAAAAGATATTAGCAAAACAGCAAAAACACCAGCACAAACACAACAAATCCATTCTTTAAACCAAATATTATTATTCAATATAAGTAAAACAACACTTATCACTATTAAAATTAAAAATATCCAAAATATCATTTTTGTTCCTCCAAAAAATCCTTAAATTTTTGTAACGCTTTTTGTTGGTTTTTGTTTGGCTTATCACTCTTTTGCTTATAATCAAGATGTTTTTCAAACAAATTCGCAACAAACTTTTGAGCGTTTTTGTACCCTTGTGAAAGTCCGTCATAGTATGTCCGTGTCGGTCTTGCATTGTCAAGTCCGTGTTTTCCTTTTCCTTGACTTCCTGCGGTGGAATTACGCATTTGATACCCTGCATTTGCATATTGCTTGATATATTTCTGTTCCATTTCATCAAGCAGGTTTTCGGAAAATTCCAAAAAATGCACTCTATACCCTGTCGGATTTTCTTCGCTCCATAAACCGTGCTTTTTTATCGAAAGGTCTATATGCTGATACCCCGACAAATGAGAACCCAAACGCTCACGTAATCGAACGGCTTGACCGATATATGCGTACTTAAACCCATCTTCTTCACGGAGCAGAAAATATATTCCGCTTGTATTCGGGCAATTCGGGCATACCTTCAAAATTCTTTCTTCGTTTGCTTTCTTTATGGCATATATTTGTTTATAGTTCACTTAAAACCCTCCACAATGCCCCTAATTTTGCTTGTATTGCGATTTATGGTATGAAGATAGTATTTATACCCCCACACCACAAAACCGCTTTAAAATCAATTAAAAGGCAAATCGTCCACATTATCAACAGGAACGAAATTAGAATTAGACTGATTAGATGAATTTTCTGCAAGTTTCTTTATGACGGGAACTTTAAAATCTCCTTTTAAAATCTGCTCGGTGGTCTTGATATCCTTAACAACGAGCTTGACTCCGATTTCTCCGTTGTTCTTTCTGTATTCTTCCTCGCCAAGAACCACACCTACATACTTGTTAACGAGGCTCTTTTCATCCCACGCCCACTTGTACCCTGCGTTGCTCTCCTCTACGCAGTTTATGAAATGCTTGAACATTCCTGCGGCGGTTTCCTTGTAAGAGCGTATAAAGTTAGCTCTCCAATCACCACCAAATTTATCATTTTGCAAAGCAAAATATCCTGCAAAATTTCCGTGACAAATATCATAGTCGATTTTGAGATAGTCGCCCTTGCCTGTTTTTTCGTCAAGCGGAACGTCTTTAACCGCCAAAATCTCGATACAATAACCGCCTGCTGTCGGTTTGTTAAATTCGCCTGTGCTTGCCTGCACATTTTCAAAATTGTTAATTGCTCTCATTTTCTTTTTCCTCCAAAATTTGAATAATAATTTTATTGTTTTTTTCTTTTAATTTTACTGTGTAACCATTTGACAAAAGTATTGCCACAAAATCTTCTACACATCCTGCCTTTTGCAAATGGATTTCTCCACAATTAAATACTTTTGTTATTCTCATCTTTTTCTGCCTCCACAAATTCAAGCGGACAATCAAAGCCCACAAATTGTTTTGGATATTGAACGGGTTGCTTGTTTAGTTGGCACATACGTTCATTGCTCGAAAGGTAAGGGCATTGCATACAAGACACATCTGCCTTATCTTTCCAATCAACAGGAAAATGCACTTTTATTGTGCATTCGCCTATTATAAAAGATTTTACTCCACTGTCAAAATTAGCCATTGCCAAGTCCCCAATACTCACGGATAGCAGTATCAACTGCTTTGAGGTCATTATCAATCAAATCTTGCTCGAATAACCCCATAGGAGATTTAACTGTGTCTTGTCCGTTGTTGTGTGTACTGAACATATATCTGCCGTCTTGCACCACAGTCTTTAATACTATAGTAAATTTACCCTCAACGGTGACATAATTATCAAGCATTTTACCAATAGTCTTGAAATGCTCTCTGCCGTCATCGGCTTGGTCAGAATGCCCCATAAAATATACAATTTTATCATCGGGAAGTTTTGAAGCGAACTCAATAAGGTTGTTAAACGATACCGCCATATCTGTATATTTTTGGTATCCTGCGACCTTTGCATTTCTCATAAATTCGCCAACCATAAGATATGTTGCATCATCAATTACAATAGATTTTCTCTCTGTCTTTGAAAGAGCATTTAAAATCTTACCATAATCGTCTGTGTTGTAAGTCTGCAACTTTGTTCTAAATGGCATCGGCTTCCCCGACACATTAATAACGGCAACCTCGTCGGGAGAAAAATTTCTCAAACTTGTAGACTTGCCCGTGCCACTCTGTCCATACACCATAACCAAAACGCTCATATTTTTTTACCTCATTCTTTCTTTTGTTTTTTTACTTTTCTGTGCTTGCAATGTGGTTTTTTAAAACCATTCTGATGTAACTTGACATAGAAATTCCGTTTTCTTCCGCTTTCTTTCTTATGATTTCTCTGTCATTCTTACACATTGAAACACAAATTGAATCATTTCTGTTGATTACGCTTTGCCTGTCTTTTTTGGCTATTTTCATTCATTTCACCTCCTTAATCAGAAATTCGCCGAACCTCTCAATGTCATTATCTATATAATCGCTACAATCAATATCGGGCATATTTTTCTTGATATGCTCAACTAATATCGCCTCAATATCTCCTTCATCAAACAACGAAGCCAACAATGAATTTATTTTGATTTCTTCTTTTTGGCTGATTGTTAATTGATATAAAGCATTGAAGTCTTTGCGGTATTCATCAACACATTCGTCACAGACGCCACCGTGTAAATCTTCTTCTAAATGTTCCGAACCACAAATCTCACAAGGAATAGACTTTTCATATTCTCCTCTGCACAAAGGACAACCGCTGAACCTCTCCCCACCGCCATAATCAAAGCCGTGTCTTTCAATCCATTCAACTTGTTCGCCTTCCTCAAATATATTTTGACATTCTAAACAAATATAAGCCATTTTTTTATCCCTCACTTTCCAAATTCATTTCTGCCCTGTCCCGAGAAATCGCAGATACCTTCATTGACCGCTTCATCGGTCAACTCGCTTTTTGCTCCTACAAGCAACATAAACCAATTCAAGATGTTTTTCAAGATTTTCATTTTAAACTACCTCATTCTTTCTTTTTGCGAGCCTTTCTCTTGCTCTGTGACTATATTATAACACATCTTTTTCTATTTGTCAATAGGTTTTTACAAACTTTTTTAAATTTTTTTGAAATATTTTTGCAATAAAAAAATAACCGCCCTGCGACCAACATAGCGGTTATCTTTTAATCGTTAATTCGGAGCAACCTTCATCGGTATCCCTCGTCACATTTATTATAACACAAACACTTTAATTTGTCAATAAAAAAGAGCGACAGATTTCTCTATCGCCCTAAAAATTATTTATTTAATTTTTCCACCATTGTGAAGTATACCTTCCTCTCTTGCTCATTCCGTGTACTTGCATAAACTGAACGGCAGAATTCGGCTATCTCTACACAAAGTTTCTGTAAATTAGCGGTGTTATGTTCGTCTTTGTACTTTTGTAAAGCGGGGAAGATGTCAAGCTCGCTGTCTACTTGTTTTTGTTTTTCGAGTGGTTTATCTTCATATTGTTTAGACTTTACACCGCCGTTTGTTTGGGTTAGTCCCTTTCCAACTCTCTCATACACTTTTTGAGAGCCTCTCTCTGCTTTGGGTCATCGGTCTCCGACATCATAGAACCAAGTTCACGCATCATCCAATCGGTAGCCTCGTCACGAGAATAACCGCCTTGTCCGCCTCTTTCATAAGAACCGCCCTCATAAGAGCCACCTTCGGAAGAATATCTTCCCATAGAGTCACGCTTTGCGTTTCTGCCTCTGCCTCTACGCTCGGAATACATCATATCGTCATCATAAGACGAGCCGCCCATATCGTAGGAAGAACGACCGCCACGATTTCCGCCTCTACCGCCTCTTGCTTCGGAATAACCTCCATCGGCTTCTTCTTCGAGCATTTCGATTTTGCAAGCATCTTTGTACGCAGAGAGAAGTTCTTTGATTCTGCCAAAATTGCTTGAATTAAGACCTTGTTTTCCATACTTTTCAAGTTCCATTTTTATGGAATCTTTTAATTCTTCAAGATGTTTCATTGTGTTTTCTCCTTTCTCACGCTACACGGTCAAAGATGATGTTCGCATTGGTAACATCAATAGCCGTTCCATCGCTGATATTTTCAACCGATACGGTCACGCAACAACCGCAAGGGATGATAATAAACGTACTCAATGACACGTTGAAAAATGCCTCTGCGACGGTGGGCGTAACGGTTGCGACAGCGTTCTGCAACGTTTCTCCATCCTCTTGAAGTGCCACGCTTATTGCTCCAACTGTGCCACCTTCTGCAACCGCAATGTTTGCATTAAAAGTTACACGATAAACGGCTTTGCAACCATTTGTTGCACCTTTCAAGCGGAACAATCCTGCGCCGCTTCTGTGTGTGATATATCCTTTCTTGCAACATCTATCGCCGTCAAGGAATATAATGTTTTCGTCCTCTGCAACTGTCTGCACGAGGGGATAGCTATATTCAGCCATAATAAAATCTCCTTTTCATAATAAAATAGAGGGGAGTAAACGCCTACTTTTGCACGCTCACTCCCCGAAAGTCATTATCGGGCAGTAAAATTATCGCCCGAACATTCGCTAAATGCGAAAGTAGTCAATCTTTTATCTAATTTTAGAAACCGCCGTTGCAACCGCAACCTGCATTAGCAAACTGAACCTGACCGCAACAATTTGTGGGGAAATTTACGGGCGTAGGCGCAGAAACAACATAAGCAGGAACGGGACATTCAGCCCCCGTGCGTCTCAAAATTTCGGCTTTGTTCGCATCCATAGCCGCCATAAGAACTGCGTTCTGTGCGGACTGCGAAGCGGAAAGACGGAGACTATTGTTCTCCTGCTCAAGAGTGCGAATGTAGTTAGCGTTGAGAGCATCGAGAATAGCACGGCTGTTAGCATTAGCATTTTCAAGAATATCTCTTGTGGTGTTCTGAATAGTGTTCTGAATTGCACAAGTGTTGGTTGCGTTCTCATACTTCACGCCATCAATTGCTCTCTGCATTGCACAGCAACAATCGGAAAGTTGATGAGAAAGTCCGTTAATTGCTCCCTGCGTGTTGTAGCCGTTCTGAAGAATAGCCGTGTTTATGCCATTGAAGCCCTGACAAAGTGCAGAGTCAATGCCGTTAATGCCCGAAAGAACCGCGGAATTGTTGAAGCCTGCCGCGAGGTCAGCCTGCGTTGCGCAAGGCGAACCACAGCCACCGCCGAAACCGCCACCGAAGCCACCAAAACCGCCGAAGCCTCTACCGTATCCGAAAAGAAGCAAAATGACAATCCAAGCCCAGTCGTTTCCAAAAATTCCGTTATTGCCATAACCGCCGTTGGAATCTCTACCAACTGCGTAGCCTGTTGCGAAGTTAGAATCTTCCATCATTATTTTTTCTCCTTATAAAATTAAAATATATTTGCTAAATCGGTTGCGCGCTGACCGATAGAAGCCATTATTTGTTCCCCATAAACTGCGCCACCTGTTGCGCTATTTGGGAATACTGATTGAATTGCGACTGCGACATTTGCCCTGTCTGCAAAAGTCGCTCTACCTCTTGGCGAGGGCTACCCTTGAATTGCTTTTGAAATTCTCTCGCCTGTTGTGCGAGTGCTTCAAGAGGATTATTCTGTCTGCCAAACTGATTATAAAGTGCATTACTCATTGTTTTCTGCCTCCTCAATCGCCTTTTTAGCCGTCTTTGCTTTTGGTTTTGCCTTTAATTCCTCTAATTCCTCACGCAATGCGTCAAATTCGCTCTGTAAGTCTTGAAAATCTTTTTTAAGTACAAACTTATCACCACAAGTACATTTATGCTCTGTGGGCGTTTTAGGGGCATTGTCGGCGGTGCGTTCTTTGTAGTCAAGAATACGGAAAGACGGTATGTTTTGTGCATTTACGGATTTTATATAAACAACATCGTTGTTCTTGTCCCATAAGATAACGCTATTATTAGGTGCGACTGGGTAAGAGGTTGCTTCTGCTTCGTTTAAAACGAAAATCATGTCATTTGCGCCCGACATTTGTGTCGGTTGCATTTGTATCGGCATCTGCTGAACGGGCTGTTGCATAGGCATTTGCTGATACTGCCCCTTATACTGATTAAGCATATCAGGAACTGCTCCATTTTGATACTGCGGAAAATAACCGCCTTGATAATAATTCGGGTAATTCATATTTACTCTCCTTTTTCAAAATAATAAATTGCAGGTTCTCCCCCGCTCTGCCAAGCATCATAATAGCAACCGTCAATGATAGCAACTGCGTGTGTTCCTGTGCCAATCACATAAACGCCTTTCGGATGGTCTTGGCAAAAATCTTCTATTGAATAGCTATCGGGACAATCTTCTATTGTGTGACGTTTGAAACCTTTGTGCCTTAAATATGCGCTCCATACTGCATTTGACGAGGGTAAATCACCCATCATAAAGCCCTGCACGCATAGTTCAACATAAACTCGCTCCCAAGAAGCATCTAACGCTTTTGAAATTGCTCTAATAACGCAATCGCCTACACGGAGTCCGAGCGGATTATTGAGATATTCTATCCACATCGTCAAATCCCTTTAGCATACCTTTTTCACGCAATACTTGAATTGTGCGGAAAACTACAAGGAACGGCAATTCGTTCAATTCTTTGGTCGTTTTAATTAGCTCTGTAATATTTTTCATATCATCACCTCTTGGCTATATAATAACAAAAAAGCAGACAATCTACAAGAAAGTAGAAAGTCTGCTTTTAGTCTTATTTTAGTTTTTATTCAGTTGACATTTTCAAGGCTCTAACCAATATCTTATCGCCCATTCCATATATAACATTCTTTACCGCTGTTTCTGACATTTTGTATTCTATGGCTATCGCCTCTATTGTTGAACCCTTAAACCATTTGTCTTTTAACATATTTCTATGTTGTTCAAGTCTCACATATTCATCTATACAATAATGAACTGCTGAATTAAGTGCATCTTCGGGTATCTCATGTGTCAAGATATTGCACCTCCATACCAACAAGATTAGCAAAATCAATCTCCATTTGAACGCCCTTTGAAATTTCATCGCTTGCCACAATCAAACGCTCTGCATTGCACAAAATGTCGAGACAAAGTTCCATTTCCGCATCAAAACCTATCTCACCATATTCAAGGTGCGAAAAGGTCAACAAAGGGCAAACATAACAATTCGCAAGGTCTTTGACTTGCAAATCGTGAGTGATTTTCTTTGCTTTTTCTATATTTTCGGCTTTGCCCCCATAGCAATGTCCGACATAGATTAACAATTAAATCACCTCTTTTTTGTTACTTTTCTAACTTTTAATCCTTTGGCGTTATTCTTCTTCTTCCGCTTGGTTTTCGCTTTCAATCTCTGCGCCATTATTTACCTCATTACTATCTCCAATAATATTTGTTCCTTGACCATCTTGGGTATAATCGTAGGTAATTGTTTCAAATTGACTTTCATACCATACAAACAATGCAAAAGAAGCAAACAACATTGATATTGCTATTATAAGAGCAATCCAAAGTCTTTTAATTTGTCGCTCTTGCCGTGCTACCGTTGCTTCGTGCACCACATAAGGTACATTTACATTTGTGTTTTCGTTTCCGCAGTTGTTACAAGTTTTTGCCATATTTCCTCCAAAACCTCATAAATTTAGAAAGAGGGAGAAACGGCGAGGTGACCGCTTTTCGAGTGTACATCTCTATCTCCCCACAACATTATAACACACTTATTTTTGTTTGTCAAGTGGCGAAGAAATAAAAAGCAACAACCGCAACAATA
>JAZQDA010000056.1:0-4264 GCA_045546535.1 Clostridia bacterium
GATGCCCTAACCTAAATGTAAGAAATTCTATTAGAAATCCTATTCTTGCTTATTTTAACACCGATGGCAGCGTAAACATTGCACTTAATAGTTATGAATATCTTGTCGTGGCACTTGATGACAAACCTTATAGAGTTATTACATTTAAAGAGAAATCTTATAATGGTGTTACCATATATGAGAAGTGGTCTTTTGCTAAAAACGGATATTCGAGAAAGTTATTTCAATAGATAGAGTAAATAGAACTTTATTGAAAATTACAGAAAAGGAGAGATGAAATGGGACACTTTTATAGCAACGAAATTGTTTTCAGAGGACACCCGGACAAAGTGGCTGACCAAATCAGCGATGCAATCCTTGATGCTTATATCAGCAAAGACCCTAATAGCCGTTGTGGTATTGAGGTCGTAGGTGGTAAGGGTACGGTATTTATCACAGGTGAAGTTACTTCGCAAGGTACAGTTGATGTAATCGACATTACAAGAAATGTTTTGAGAGATGTCGGATATGACAACAAAATCGAGATTATCAACAACATCGGAACTCAATCACCCGATATTGCACAAGGCGTTGACGTGGGTGGTGCAGGAGACCAAGGAATGATGTTCGGATATGCTTGCCGAGATACAGAGCAACTTATCCCTACTGCAATGGCTATCCTTCAGGCTTTGTCGAGATTCTACGATGGATTGAGACGAGTTGACAGACGATTTCTTCCTGACGGCAAAGCACAAATCACGGGATATTACGATGACAACAACAAATTGGAGTATATCAAAGACTTCGTAATTTCCTACCAGAACACAGAAAAGGAACGTGAGGAAACAGACAAAATCCTTATGGACTTCTGTGAGGAATTGTGCGGAGAATATGGAGTTGTTATTAAGAAGTTCCACATCAATCCTACCGGCAAATTCTTAATCGGTGGTTTCGAGGGAGATGCAGGTCTCACCGGCAGAAAGATTGTTGTAGACAACTACCAGTCTTTCGCCAATGTCGGTGGTGGTGCTTTCTCTGGCAAAGACCCCACAAAAGTAGACAGAAGTGCCGCATATAAGGCACGACAAATTGCTATTGATTGGCTTAAAAAGCATAAGAGTACGAACTGGTGTGAAGTTCAATTATCGTATGCCATTGGTCTTGCAAAACCTCTTGCGGTTTATGTGAGAACAGATAAGGGTGACTTCGACTGTACCGCCGATTATGCCGATGAATGCACACCGAGCCAAATCATTAAAGATTTGAAGTTAAGGGAACAAGCGGAAATCAAATATTACAATACGGCGCAGTTCGGTCACTTTGGATTATCTTCTTTCCCTTGGGAGAAGGTGCAAAGATGACCATTCATAAAGACTCAAAAAGCAGTATTGAAAAATTTCTCAACAGATGTATTGTGCATCAGAACTACAACATTTCCATTTATGTGAAAGATATGGAATCTGCGGAAGTGTTACTTGAAGAAATCCTTGCCTATTACAAAGCAAACGGCAATGACGGAATTGAGTCCACAGCCAAAGATTATGCCATCCAAATCTTCTTCACAACCGGAAGTGTACTCCGTATTTTCACCACAGAGAATATGGTAAGCCACATTCACGCACATCTCGTGTTTATGGATTCACGAATTCGAGAGACTTACATCCGAGATAGCATTCATCCCTTTATTGATAAATTCGATTTGGGAAATGAGAACTTCATTATCAATCCCAAACTTATTTATATCAAATTCTTAAATGAGGAGGAAGCGGAATGAAAACAGCAAAGACCGGTCAGAGAATGACCAACAAAACCGCACTCGTGCTTGACCACCTTCAGAAGAAAAAGACCATTACGAGTTGGGAAGCCATTGAGTTGTTCGGAGCAACCCGATTGAGTGCGATTATCTACAATCTTCGCAAGAAACACTGTATCAATAGTGTGGATAAGATTTTCACCGACAAGTATGGTGATACTTCCACATTCACCGAGTACATCTACTGCGGAGAATTAGCAACAGCATAGACAGGAGAGAGTTATGGAATTAGTTGCAGCGAATAACTACATAATTTGCAAGCCATACAAACTCAAAGAAGATAACAAGAGCCTTATCGTGAACAACGGCAATACGGATTGTTTTGCAGAAGTAATTTCTTGTAAAACTGATGGTTATAAGAAAGGCGACATCATCTGGTATGACAAGGCATTTGCAAGAGAATGCACTATTGCCGGTGAGAAGTTCATCGCAGTTGATAAGGCAAATGTAATTTCAACTGTCGAAGGAGTTTAGCGTATGGTAAAGAAAATCATTTATGGCGACGATGCTAAAAAGGCACTCCAAAAGGGTGTGAACACCGTTGCCGATTGTGTGAAAGTCACCCTCGGAGCAAAGGGCAGATTTGTGGCACTTGATAAGGACTACACTGCCCCGCTCATCACGAATGACGGTGTAACCATTGCAAAGGATATTGTGTTGCCTGATGAATTTGAAAATATGGGTAGCAAACTCGTATATGAAGCATCAGCAAAAACCAATACGGTATCTGGTGATGGTACGACAACCGCAATCGTATTAGCACAGGCATTGGTAAATGAGGGATTACGAAATGTGATTGCCGGTGCAAATCCTATCTTCATCAAGAAAGGTATGGAGAAAGCCGTTGAAAAGGTAGTTGAGTACATCAAGTCAACTGCAAAGCCTATCAGCAGCGCAGATGAGATTGCGAAAATCGCAACCATTTCTTCAAGAGACAGTGAGTTCGGAGAAATCATCTCCAAAATCATTGATGAAGTAGGCAAGGATGTTGTTATCACAGTTGAAGATTCCAACACGGGAGCAACCTCTTACGAAGTCGTTGAGGGATTGAGATTTGACAAGGGATATATTACTCCCCATATGGTCACAGACCCCGAAAGAATGGAAGCAGTGATTGACAACCCTCTTGTATTGGTTACAGACCACAAGATTTCCAACTTGCAGGATATTCTTCCTCTGCTCGAACAAGTATCACAGAATCAGCGTGGACTTCTCATTATTTCTGATGAGTTGAGCAATGAGATTATCGGCACTCTTGTAACCAATAAGTTGAGAGGAACACTGAATGTTGTTTGTGTAAGAACTCCTATGTTCGGAGACAACAGAGATGCTTTCCTCGAAGATATTGCCATCGTAACAGGTGGTACTTTTGTAAGCCAGAAACTCGGAATGGAGTTAAAGGATTTGACTTTTGACCAACTCGGCTCTGCTAAAAAGGTCAGAGTGGATAAGGACACTACCACAATTATTGATGGTGCTGGTTCTGCCGAAGCCATTGAGCAGAGAGTTCAAACCATTAACACACAGATTGAAAAGGCTGTGACCGAGTTTGATAGAGACAAATTAAAAGACCGTCTCGCAAAATTAAAGAATGGTGTTGCTGTTATTAAGGTCGGAGCAAACACCGAAATCGAGTTGAACGACAAGAAATTGAGATTGGAAGATGCTCTTGCGGCAACAAAGGCTGCGATTGATGAGGGTATCGTTCCGGGTGGTGGAGTTGCACTTCTCAATGCTGCGGAAACGCTCAACATCGGTTTAGACGAACTTTCTGAATATGAAAGAATCGGAGTAAGAATTGTTCAAGAAGCAATCAAATATCCGATTAAGCGAATTGTAGAGAACGCAGGATATGACGGCTCTGTGGTTATCAATGAAATTGCCAGAGAAAAGAAAACTGGTTATGGATTTGATGTTTATACCGAAGCATATGTCGATATGATTGAAAACGGCATTATCGACCCGGCAAAGGTAACAAGAACCGCATTGCAGAACGCCTTGTCAGTTTCTTCTCTCATTCTTATGACAGAAGTTCTCGTAACGAATGATAAAGAAAGAGTAATTGAAAAGGATTGATTTTATGTTTATACAGGCAATCATCTACACTCTTGGTCAGGGTTTGGCATTTAATGTCGTGTTACCTCTTTGGTACTTGGCTATGACTGTATTTGGCTTTGTAGGTAATTAAATTAAAAAAAAGTTACATAAGGAGACTTTAAAGACTATGAAAAAGATTTTAAGCATCATTCTCGCCATTGTTATGGTATTTGCGATGGCAATGTGTTTTACCGGCTGTGATGAGACCATTGGTGGTTCAAAGCAGGACGTGAACAACACTATCAATGCGGCAAACACGATTCAGAGCAATCAGCCTACTCCAACCGATATTTCCTACTCTTTGGAAAGATACAACCTTATCCGTCGTGCGTATTGGGTAAACGGACAGAGAGAAAAGGCAAATGCACTTCCTTG
>JAZQDA010000057.1:0-71293 GCA_045546535.1 Clostridia bacterium
TTCCATTTTTGGTAAGACCGAATCTTTTTGCTGCGCCTCTATGAGTTTTGATTTTAGGCATACTTTGTACACTCCTTCCAATATTTTCTAATTTTTATCTCTTACTTAGGTGCTACTGTCATTGTCATATTTCTGCCTTCGAGTTTGGCTGCCTTTTCCACTGTTCCTACTTCGGATACCGCACTTGCAAATTTCTCAAGCAAATCGTTACCGAGTTGGGTGTGGTGGAGTTCCCTACCTCTGAAGCGGACTGTGATTTTGACCTTGTCACCTGAACTCAAGAACTTTTTGGTGTGATTAACCTTGGTGTCAAAATCGTGAACATCAATAGAAGGACTCATTTTGATTTCTTTGATGCTTACAACCTTTTGGTTTTTCTTTGCTTCCTTCTCTCTTTTTGCCATTTCAAAACGGTATTTACCGTAATCCATTATTTTGCATACGGGCGGTTTAGCCTGAGGTGCGATTTTAACTAAATCCATACCTCTTTCTTCTGCCTTACCCATTGCAACGCTAATGCTGACAATATCGAGTTGGGTACCGTCAAAGTCAATTAATCTTACTTCTTTGTCTTTGATTTCTTCGTTAATCAACAATTCTTTGTTACTGATGACAAAACACCTCCATAAATTTAGCAGTCAGAGATTTTGCACAAAAAAATAAGTGGGCAAAATCCACCCACTTATACATAGTCAGAATAAGTATTAACCTTATAAGTACTTTTAAACCATAAGGTGAGAGGTGGACCTCTGCTTTGCTTTCTAAAGTATTATATCACTATATTTTTTCTTTGTCAACAAAAAATATAACAAAATTTACATAATTTCAAGTTCTTTGTTGAACAAATTCCACGGATATTTATCTTTAGGCGGAAGTGAAACTGCTTTGATGTTTTCATTTTCTATGTCAAAAGAAATTTTATACGACCACAAACTCACATCGCATCTGTTATCTTTGCTTCCGTATTTTCCGTCTCCGCAAAGAGGTAATTTTCGCGATGAAAACTGTACTCTTATCTGATGGGTTCTGCCTGTATGAAGTTTTACCTTTACAAGAGAAAATTTTTTTCCGTCTTCTTCCCTCTCGCCTATTACCTCATACTCGAGCGATGCTCTCTTTACGCCTTTTCTTTCTCTTTTTACGACATAAGATTTGTTTTTTGATGAGTCTTTAAAGAGTAAATCTTCAAAAACACCGCTTTTTTCCTGCAGTTTCCCCTCGCATACCAAAATATACTCTTTGTCTATTTGTCTTTCCTCTGCCATTTGAGTTAAAATATTTGCCGTACTTTTATTTTTTGCAAACAGTACACACCCGCCGACCATCGTATCCAAGCGGTTTATTGTTGCACTGTAGCCATATTCAGCCTCAAAAATGTCTGCAAGTCCTTTTTTATCGGTAGTAGACTGCGAAACGATGCCTACATCTTTTTGGCATATGGCAAAATTCTTTGTTTCATACAAGATTTTCATACTTTTCTCCGTGAAATTACACAGGGACAGCATACGCTGTCCCTGCAAAGTTGAGATTGGTTTATTTTGTTTCCATATAATCTTCGGCGTGAATGATAGGTGTTACCACTTCAACATTCTGATACATCGGAAGACCTGTTCCGGCAGGAATAAGTTTACCGATAATAACATTTTCTTTAAGACCGATGAGCGGATCTTTTTTACCCTTGATTGCAGCATCTGTAAGAACTCTTGTTGTTTCCTGGAAGGAAGCAGCAGAAAGGAACGAATCTGTTGCAAGAGCAGTTTTGGTAATACCGAGAAGTACAGGCTTTGATACAGGCTCTGCAAGGCCTTTTGCTGCCATTTCTTCTCTTACCTGTTCAAATTCACTGCGGTCAATCATTGAGCCGATTAAGAGGTTACTGTCGCCGGGATCTTCAATCTTAACTTTTCTTATCATCTGTCTTACGATGACTTCGATATGTTTATCATTGATATCAATACCCTGCAGACGATATACTCTTTGTACCTCTCTTGTGAGGTAATCGGTAACTGCGGTAAGACCTGCCTGGTCGGAAATTTTGCCTTTAATTGTAAGAAGGTCCTGAGGATAAATAGAACCATCGGTAAGTTCATCACCAGCACAGACTTTCTGTCCGTCGGTAACTCTGAGTCTTGAACCGTAGGGAATGAGATAGTTTGTTGTAACACCGTCTTCGTCGGTGATGACAACTTCTCTTTTCTTCTTGGTTTCTTCTATCTTAACTGTACCGTTTTCTTCAGCAAGAATTGCAACACCCTTAGGTCTACGTGCTTCAAAGAGTTCTTCGACTCTGGGGAGACCCTGAGTGATATCGTCGCCGGCAACACCACCGGTGTGGAATGTTCTCATTGTAAGCTGTGTACCGGGTTCACCGATTGACTGTGCAGCGATGATACCTACTGCTTCACCTGCGTTAACAAGTTCTGCAGTTGAAAGGTTTGAACCGTAACATTTAGCACAGATACCAATACGAGCCTTACATGTGAGAATACTTCTAATTTCAACTTCTTCTATTCCTGCATCGCAAATCTTCTTAGCAATATCTTCATTGATAAGATTGTCCGCTTTAACGATGATTTCACCTGTCTGGGGATTAACAACATCGTGGAGAGATACTCTGCCGTTGAGTCTGTCTTTGAGTCCTTCGATAACTTCGTTACCGTCTGTAATTGCTCTGATTACTACACCTGACTTGATACCGCAGTCATCTTCACGGATGATAACATCTTGTGATACGTCAACAAGTCTTCTTGTAAGGTAACCGGAATCGGCTGTACGAAGAGCAGTATCGGCAAGACCTTTACGTGAACCGTGAGAAGAAATGAAGTATTCAAGTACGTTAAGACCTTCACGGAAGTTCGCTTTAATCGGAACTTCGATTGCTCTACCGGAAGTATCTGCCATAAGACCACGCATACCTGCTAACTGTTTAATCTGGTCTTTACTACCACGGGCACCTGATGTTGCCATCATGTAGATGGGGTTATACTGGTCAAGGTTATCAATAAGGTCATCAGAGATTACATCTACCGCTTCATTCCATGCTGCGATTACTCTTGAATATCTTTCTTCGTCGCTTATGAGACCGCGTTTATACTGTTTGGTAATCTTATCGATTTTTGCCTGTGCATCATCAAGGTGACCCTGTTTTGTTTCAGGAATGATGATATCAGACACGCTTATTGTAAGAGCGCCTCTTGTTGAGAACTTATAACCGAGTTCTTTAATATGGTCAAGAACACCTGCGGTTACTGTGGTTCCGTGTTCTTTGATGCAGTAATCAAAGATTTTACCGAGACCTTTTTTGTCTGCAACAAAGTTCATACCGATTTCAAGTGTGAGGGGACCCTCTTTACTTCTGTCAACAAGACCGATGTCCTGAGGAATATTTTCATTGAATATGATTTTACCTGCGGTTGCATCGATTATTCCTGTTACTTCTTCACCATTTACAACACGGGTATTTCTCACTTTAATGGGAGCATGGAGTCCGAGTGCTCCGCCATCATATGCCATAAGCACTTCATCGAAACTTGAGAAGGCTTTTCCTTCGCCAACTTCACCTTTGAAGCATCCTTCTTCAGTAAATGTAGCGGGAGTTTTTCCCTGTGCTTCAAGTTCCATATTTATCCAGTGAAGACCGAGGCCCTGTTTGATAGCCTTTTTATTATTTTTGTTAAATTCCTGATTTGAAAGATAGCAAACTACATCGCCTTTTTCAAAGCCTGAATCACCGGGTTCAAGGATTTTAACTTCTTTAGGCTTAATTATAGTCAGATAGTAACTACCGAGAACCATATCCTGTGTAGGAACGGTTACGGGTTTACCGTCCTGAGGTTTAAGAAGGTTATTTGCAGAGAGCATTAAAAATCTTGCTTCTGCCTGTGCCTCTGCTGAAAGAGGTACGTGAACAGCCATCTGGTCACCATCGAAGTCGGCGTTGAACGCTGTACATACAAGCGGATGAAGTTTGATTGCTCTGCCTTCAACAAGTACAGGTTCGAAAGCCTGAATACCGAGTCTGTGAAGTGTAGGAGCACGGTTTAAGAATACGGGGTGTTCTTTGATTACATCTTCGAGCATATCCCATACTTCAGGTCTTACTCTTTCTACCATTCTTTTTGCACTCTTGATGTTGTGGCAAAGGCCATCTTCAACAAGTTTTTTCATTACGAAAGGTTTAAAGAGTTCAAGTGCCATTTCTTTAGGAAGACCACACTGATAAATTTTAAGTGTAGGACCTACAACGATAACTGAACGTCCTGAATAGTCAACACGTTTACCGAGAAGGTTCTGACGGAAACGACCCTGTTTACCTTTGAGCATATCTGAAAGGGATTTTAAAGGACGGTTTCCGGGGCCTGTTACCGCGCGTCCTCTGCGGCCGCTATCGATGAGAGCGTCTACTGCTTCCTGAAGCATTCTTTTTTCATTGCGGACAATGATGTCGGGTGCTTCAAGTTCGAGAAGTCTTTTAAGACGGTTGTTTCTGTTGATAACTCTTCTGTAGAGGTCATTGAGGTCTGATGTTGCAAATCTTCCGCCGTCGAGTTGAACCATAGGTCTGATTTCGGGGGGAATTACAGGAACAACATCCATTATCATCCATGTGGGGTCATTGCCAGAAAGACGGAAAGCATCTACTACTTCAAGTCTTTTTGCAATACGGATTTTCTTCTGTCCCTGAGATGCGTCAAGTTCTTCTTTGAGTTCTTTGGAAAGTTCTTCCAAATCTATTGCGGCGAGAAGTTCTTTAACTGCTTCAGCGCCCATACCTGCTTTAAAGCCGTCTTTTCCGTATTTTTCGGTGTAATCTCTGTATTCTTTTTCTGTGAGTGTCTGTTTTTCTTCAAGGTCAGTTTTGCCCGGGTCAATTACTACATATGCGGCAAAATAGAGAATTCTTTCGAGAATTCTTGGCGACATATCGAGTATAAGACCCATTCTGCTGGGGATACCTTTAAAGTACCAGATATGTGAAACGGGAGCCGCAAGTTCAATGTGACCCATACGTTCTCTGCGGACTTTTGAACGGGTTACTTCTACACCGCATCGGTCGCAGACAATACCTTTATAACGAATTCTTTTGTATTTACCGCAGTAACATTCCCAGTCTTTCTGAGGTCCGAAAATCTTTTCGCAGAAAAGTCCGTCACGTTCAGGCTTTAATGTTCTGTAGTTGATTGTTTCGGGTTTTTTAACTTCGCCGTGTGACCATTCCCTGATTTTTTCAGGAGAAGCCAGACCAATTTTTATAGATTCAAAATCGTTAAATGCTAACATAAGCGTTCTCCTTTCTTACTGATCACCGTATTCGTCGTCTAATGAGTCAATAGAACTGTCGATATCATCAATGTCATCAAGGTCAACAATGTATTCATCACCCATATCAAGTACATCGGGTGCTTCTAAACTGTCGAAATCATCTGCATTTAAAATATCGCCGAAATCTATTTCGTCAGAATCTTCTTCTGACTCATCATCAATAAAATCTTCGTCTTCGAAATCGTCTTCACCGTCGAAGAGTTCATCGTCTGCATCATCTGCATCCATAGGCTCATCGGCATCGAAATTATCGTCATAATCGATTTCGTTACCTTCAAGGTTAAGACGGAGTTCTGTTTCGTCCTCATCATCAGATTCCCTGATGGGTATAACTTCATCATTTGCATCAAGCACCTGAACATCAAGGCCGAGACTTTGGAGTTCTTTGATAAGAACTTTAAATGATTCAGGAACGCCCGGTTTGGGTACATTTTCACCTTTGACAATTGCCTCGTATGTTTTTACACGACCAACAACGTCATCGGACTTAACTGTGAGGATTTCCTGAAGTGTATATGCAGCGCCGTATGCTTCAAGCGCCCATACTTCCATTTCACCGAATCTCTGACCGCCGAACTGTGCTTTACCGCCGAGAGGCTGCTGAGTAACAAGTGAGTAAGGACCGGTTGAACGGGCATGGATTTTATCATCAACTAAGTGGTGGAGTTTGAGGTAATACATATAACCTACTGTTACCGGGCTATCAAAGGGTTCGCCTGTGCGTCCGTCGTAGAGTACTGTTTTACCGTCAAGTGATTTTCCTGCCATTTTAAGTGTTTCAAATATATCTTTTTCGGTTGCGCCGTCAAATACAGGGGTTGCAATTTTCCAGCCAAGTGCTTTTGCAGCATAACCGAGATGTACTTCGAGAACCTGTCCGATATTCATACGGGAAGGAACGCCGAGGGGGTTAAGAACTATCTGAAGCGGTGTGCCGTCGGGGAGGAAAGGCATATCTTCTTCAGGAAGAATTCTTGAAATAACGCCTTTGTTACCGTGACGACCAGCCATTTTATCTCCGACAGAGATTTTTCTCTTCTGTGCGATATAACAACGTACAATCTGATTTACTCCGGGCGGAAGTTCGTCGCCGTTTTCACGTGTGAAGATTTTGATATCTACAACGATACCTGCTTCACCGTGGGGAACTCTTAAGGATGTATCTCTTACATCTCTTGCTTTTTCGCCGAAGATTGCACGGAGAAGTCTTTCTTCTGCTGAAAGTTCGGTTTCGCCCTTGGGTGTAACTTTACCAACTAAGATATCACCCGATCTTACTTCTGCACCGATGCGTACGATACCTCTTTCGTCGATGTCTTTTAAAGCATCTTCGCCGACATTTGAAATGTCTCGGGTAATTTCTTCTGCACCAAGTTTAGTGTCACGTGCTTCACATTCATATTCTTCAATGTGAATTGATGTGAATACATCTTCTTTTACAAGTCTTTCATTTATAAGGATAGCATCCTCGTAGTTATAACCTTCCCAGGTCATAAAGCCTATGAGAATATTTTTACCAAGTGAAATTTCTCCGTTTGCAGTTGAAGGACCGTCTGCAATTATATCGCCTTTTTTAACCTTTTCGCCTACTGAAACAATAGGTTTCTGATTAATACAGGTGCTCTGGTTTGAACGAAGGAATTTGATGAATTTATAACTTCTGATATTTCCGTCCTTTTCTTTAACTAAAACTTCATCAGCACCAACTCTGGTTACTACGCCGTCTTCTTTTGCAAGTACACATACGCCTGAGTCTTTTGCGGTTTTATATTCCATACCTGTGCCGACAATAGGAGATTCAGTTTTTAAAAGCGGAACAGCCTGACGCTGCATGTTTGATCCCATGAGTGCACGGACTGCGTCGTCGTTTTCAAGGAAGGGAATCATTGCAGTTGCAACTGATACAACCTGCTTGGGAGATACGTCTACGTAGTCAACTTTTTCAGGGTCTACTTCTATAAATTCATCACGGTATCTTACGATAACTTTATCATTTACAAAAGAACCGTCTTCGTTGAGTTTTTCACTCGCAGGAGCAACCATATAGTTATCTTCGACATCTGCTGTCATGTAATCAATTTTATTGGTTACTTTACATTTCTTTTTGTCGAATTTTCTGTAAGGTGCTTCAATGAAGCCGTATTCATTTATTCTTGCATAACAAGCAAGTGAGTTGATAAGACCGATGTTGGGACCTTCAGGAGTTTCGATAGGACACATTCTGCCGTAGTGTGAATGGTGAACGTCGCGGACTTCGAAACCTGCTCTTTCTCTTGAAAGACCGCCGGGTCCGAGTGCTGAAAGTCTTCTTTTATGAGTGAGTTCTGCAAGGGGGTTTGTCTGGTCCATAAACTGTGAAAGTTGTGATGAACCGAAGAATTCTTTTATTGCAGAAACAACGGGTCTTGAGTTTATGAGAAGTTGGGGTGTTACAGCATCAATATCTTGAATAGTCATTCTTTCTCTTACAACTCTTTCAAGTCTGGAAAGACCGATACGGAACTGATTCTGTAAAAGTTCGCCAACTGCACGAAGACGACGGTTACCAAGGTGGTCGATGTCATCTGTTGTGCCTATGCCGTAAACTATATTATTGTGATAGTTGATAGAAGCATAGATATCTTCGATTATGATGTGCTTGCGAACAAGGTCATTCATTCTGTCTTTTATAAGTTTTTTAAGTTCTTCATTGTCATCAGATGATGCAAGAATTTCTTTCAAAACACTGAATTTAACCTTTTCGGTGATTTCATATTCTGAAATCATTTCATAAAGTTCTTCGCTTACGTGGTCTTTGATATCAACCATACCGTTTGTGAAGATTTTAAGTTCTTTGTCTTCAACTTTTACCCAAACTGTATCTACACCGCTCTTTTCCAAAAGTGCGGCTTTTTCAGCAGATATACATTCGCCCTCTTTTGCAAGTATTTCCCCTGTTTCTTCATCAATAACAGGTTTTGAGAGTATCTGATTTTTGATACGCGCTGAGAGGGAGAGTTTTTTATTGAATTTGAAACGGCCTACTTTGGAAAGGTCGTATCTTTTTGCATCGAAAAACAGACCGTTGATGAGTGTGGTTGCGCTTTCAACCGTAGGAGGCTCACCCGGACGGAGTTTTTTATAGATTTCAATAAGTGCTTCTTCAGAATTGGTTGTGAAATCCTTTTCTAAAGTTGCATTGATTTTTTCATCATAACCGAACATTTCGAGTATCTCGGCATTGGTATTAAGACCGAGAGCACGGATAAGCACAGTTATAGGAAGTTTTCTTGTTCTGTCTATACGCACGGAGAAAATGTCGTTGGAATCTGTTTCATATTCCAGCCACGCACCGCGGTTTGGTATAACGGTAGCATCATAAAGTTCTTTACCCGTTTTGTCATGCTGCATCGCAAAGTAGATACCGGGAGAACGTACAACCTGGCTTACTACAACACGCTCTGCACCATTTATGATAAAGGTGCCCTGATCGGTCATAAGGGGGAATTCACCCATGAAGATTTCCTGCTCTTTAACTTCACCGGTTTCCTTGTTGATAAGCCTTACCTTAATTTTGAGGGGCTTTGAGTACGTTGCATCACGTGCTTTGCACTCTTCTATTGAATACTTGGGATTTTCATCCAAATAGTAGTCATCGAATTCTAAAACAAGATTATTCGAAAAATCACTAATAGGAGATACATCTTCGAGTACCTCCTTAAGACCTTTTTCGATGAACCATTGGTAAGAATTCTTCTGCACCTCAATTAAGTTTGGCATTTCAAGAACTTCGTCAATTTTTGAATAACTCATTCTTTCATTTTTACCAAGCTTGATAGGATGTACCATGTTTCTATCACCTCATATATTTTTTTACAGTGGAAATGTGCTACAATCACAGTAATAATGCATAATTCGCATTCAAAACACGCACAAAAAACCGTGATTATGCACAATCAAAAATCCATAAAAACGGCTATAACTGCAATTTACAATAATATCATAGTTTTTATTGGATGTCAAGCAATTTTTTGTAATTTTTTTAAATTTTTCCAAAACGCCCTTACATATACTTATCGCTCAATCCTTTTGAAAGAACATCTTTTGCATATTTCTTTGCAAGTTCCAGAGAATGAAGTTTATAATTACCGCACTGAATTTCGTTATCTGCAGGGATTTTTTCTGCGGTTTCTACAAGTTTCAAAGCATCTGTCACTTTTTCGGCTACAAAAGATGCCTCCCACTCTCCCCATACTGTCATATAAAATCCTGTACGGCAACCCATTGGCGAAAGGTCTATTATCTTTTCGGAAAATTCCTCGTCAGAATCTCTTAAATAGGTCGCAAGAAGATGTTCAAGGGTATGTATTCCCTCTGAGCGCATTTCGTCTTTGTTGGGCTGTGTGAATCTTACATCAAATTTTGTTACGATATCACCCTTGTCGCCTTTGAGAACTGTGCATTTTCTAACAAAAGGTGCTTTTACTTTTGTGTGGTCAAGTTCAAAACTTTCAACCTTATTTGATTTTTTCTCGTTCATATTATTTCCACCTCATTTATGATGGTGTGAGTCGGGATTGCCGTCGGCAAGAAGTTTTGCAAAAGAAACTTCCGTTTCGTCAAAAACAGGAATTCCGTTTTCAACGAGTTTTCTGGCAGTTACGCCCTCACCTTTTATTTTGTTGCCTGAAAATGTGCCGTCATAGATAGTTTTACATCCGCACGACGGACTTGACTGCTTGAGTATTGCAACTCTCACTTTATTTTCTCTTGCAATGCGAAGTGCTTCTTCAGCACCCTTATGGAACTGCGCAGTTACATCTTCGCCTTCTTTATTGAAAACTTTATCGCCACAAAGTTCGCAAGGAATACGGGGTGTGGAAAGTCCGCCGAGTTGTTCGGGACACACAGGGACAAGGCGTCCCATATTTTTCAATCCCTGAAAAAGAGGGTCTTTCAAAATATTTGTGGTGCCGTCATATTTACAGGCGTGTCCGTAAAGACAGGCAGAAACTAAAATTTTTCCTTTCGAGGATTTACTCATATTAACCTCCGAAAACAATTTTGCCGGACAAATACGCCCGGCAAAATTTAGTTTTTAATCTTTAATTATTTTATAACTTTTATCCAGCCTTCAGGTGCGGGGATTCTGCCCATCTGAATGCCTGTGAGTGTATCATAGAGTTTCTTGGTGATGGGGCCCATTTCGTTCATACCGGACGGGAGGCAGATTTCTTTTCCGTGGTCTACGATTTTGCCTACAGGTGAAATTACCGCTGCAGTACCGCAAAGACCGCATTCTGCCATTTCAGGAAGTTCTTTGACATCTATTTCTCTTTCTTCTGCCTCAAGGCCAAGATACTCTTTTGCAACATACATAAGAGAACGGCGTGTGATTGAGGGTAAGATACTATTTGATTTAGGTGTTACAACTTTTCCGTCTTTTGTAACGAAAAGGAAGTTTGCACCGCCTGTTTCTTCAACTTTTGTGTGAGTTGCAGCATCAAGATACATATTTTCATCAAAGCCCTGGTTGTGAGCATCTACTATATTATAAAGGCTCATTGCGTAGTTAAGACCTGCTTTGATGTGACCTGTGCCATGGGGTGCTGCACGGTCGAGGTCGGACACTCTGATTGTAAGAGGCTTTGCACCGCCTTTAAAGTAAGGACCAACGGGTGTTGCAAAAATTCTGAACTGATATTCTGTTGCAGGTTTAACACCGATTACGGGGTTTGAACCGAACATAAAAGGTCTTAAGTAAAGAGTTGCACCTGAACCGAACGGAGGAACATATGCTTCATTTGCTGCTACTACCTGTTCTACTGCGTCTATAAATCTTTCTTTGGGAAATACAGGAATTTCGAGTCTTTCTGCTGATGCAATCATACGGTCAGCGTTAAGGTCAGGGCGGAACACTACGATATGTCCGTCTTCTGTTGTATATGCTTTAAGGCCTTCGAAACAGGTCTGTGCATACTGAAGAACGCCGGCACATTCGCTTATTACAACATTAGCATCAGAGGTGAGTCTGCCCTCGTCCCATTTACCATCTTTATAATCTGAAACATACCTTTTGTCAGTCTGGATATATCCAAAACCAAGATTGCCCCAGTCAATATTTTTCTTTTCCATCGTAATCTTCCTTTCGTTATGTAAATTTTATGGTTTATTTACCTAAATATTGTAACACAATTTGTTTACCTTTTCAAGAGAGTCAGGCAAAATCTGCGGGTCTTTCGCCATTTTTACCAAAATGATAAAGTATTGCTTCAACAATTCTTTCAGATGCGTTTCCGTCACCGTAAGGATTTGTGGTCTGTGCTATTTTTTCATATGCTTTTTCATCTGTTAAAAGCATATTTGCAAGGCTGATAATATTCCCAGCATCTACACCGCCCATAAGCACTGTTCCTGCCTCTACCGCTTCGGGGCGCTCAGTTTCGTTACGAAGAACAATTACAGGTTTTCCAAGACTAGGTGCTTCTTCCTGAAGTCCGCCCGAGTCTGTCATTACAAGATAGCATCTGTGCATAGCATTATGAAGTTCTTCAACATCTAAAGGCTCGATAAGATGAACTCTGTCAAGACCGCCAAGGATTGATTTTGCAGTGTTTCTTACCAAAGGATTCATATGCATAGGATATACAAGTTCAACATCAGGGTGCGACTCTATTATTTCCCTTGCCGCTTTGCATATATTTTCCAGTGGCTCACCTAGATTCTCTCTTCTGTGAGCGGTCATAAGAATTATCTTTTTACCTTTAAAATCCAGACTTGCAAGTGTGGGGTCAGCAAATTTATAATCTTCGCGCACCGTGGTTTTAAGTGCATCTATTACGGTGTTGCCTGTTATATAAATTTTATCTTCAGATACATTTTCTTTGAGGAGATTTTTTCTGTTGGACACTGTAGGTGAAAAATGGAGGTCTGTCATTGCGCCTGTAAGTTTTCGGTTCATCTCTTCGGGGAAAGGCGAATAATTATCATATGTACGAAGACCTGCTTCTACATGGCCGATTTTGGTCTGATTGTAAAATGCTGCTAAGGCACCTGCAAAAGTGGTGGAAGTATCGCCATGAACTAAAATTATGTCAGGCTTTACCTCTTTAATTACGCCATCAAGACCTTTCAGACAGTTTGTTGTAATATCTACAAGCGACTGTCCGGGTTTCATAATATTTAAGTCATAATCAGTTTTAATGTCAAAGATATCGAGAACTTGGTCAAGCATCTCGCGGTGCTGCGCAGTAACTGTTACTATAGACTGAATTTCATCGCACTTTTCAAGTTCTTTGATTAATGGCGCCATTTTTATGGCTTCAGGTCTTGTGCCGAATACGGTCATTACTTTTATCATTCTTTTTCCCCCTTAACCTCAGTGGATATTTCTGATTTTCTCTTTTTATTGAAACGTTTACGGAAAAGTTTATAAAGTCCGAACGCTGTGCTCAAAGAAAGCATCAATAAAAGTGCTGCAACATAAGAACCACGCTCCAATACCATTACGGCACTTAAACCAAGGATTGTAGTTATAATATAAAGAATTGCAACCGTCTCTTTCTGGGAAAAGCCTGAGTCGAGAAGTCTGTGATGAAGATGTCCCCTGTCTGCTTCCATAATAGGTTTATGATTCCACAATCTTCTTATTATTGCAAATATCGTATCAAAAAGCGGAAGCGCCATAATAAGAAGCGGAACTATAAATGATATAATCACATAACCTTTGAAAAGTCCCTGAATACAGATTACAGACAGCATATAACCTAGAAACTGCGAACCTGTATCTCCCATAAATATTTTTGCGGGGTTAAAGTTGTACGGTAAAAAGCCAAGGCAACCGCCTGCAAGTGCAGCACATATGATTGCAACCTCCTCTTCTCCACCTAAAATTGCAATAAAGAAAAGAGAGAATGATGCTATCGACGATACACCTACGGCAAGTCCGTCAAGTCCGTCTATTAAGTTTACCGCATTGGTAACAAGAACTATCCACGCAAGTGTTATTGGAATGCTAAAAAATCCAAGATTCACAATACCTGTATCAGAAATAAACTCAGGTACACTGATTGCCGTTATTCTGATGTCGTGAGCGATTGCTATTGCTGCAGCAAGAATTTGGGCAAGTAATTTATATATTGCTCTGATTTGCTTTACATCATCAAGAATGCTCACACCGACGATGATGAGTGAACCTATAATTATTCCGCGTGTCTGCTCGTCTATCGGGTTTGCAAAACTAAGCAGTGCCACTAAAAAGCCATAGAAAATTGCAAGTCCGCCAAGACGGGGAATCGGTCGTGAATGAACACGGCGCTCCTCATCGGGAACATCTACTGCGCCTATTTTATATGCTATATTTTTTACAAACGGAGTAGCGGCAAGTGATATTGCAAACGCTATAGAAAAACAAAATACAAGGTTTATTATATCCATATTTTTGCCTCACTGGTTTATCTGTCTACATAACCAAGTTTACGATGCACTTTGCGAAGTGTTTTTGTTGCCAGATATGATGCTGTTTTTGCACCCTCTGTGTATACTTTATTTATGTAGTCTTTGTTTTTGCAAAGGTCTTCGTAGCGCTTATGAATGGGGCGCAGTTCTTCTGTTACTGCTTCGGCAACGCGTTCTTTGAATACTCCGTAGCCTGTGCCCAGGAACTCACGTACACTTTCTTCCACGCTTTTGCCTGTAACGGAAGAATATATATTCAGAAGGTTATTTATACCGTCTTTTCCCTCTTTGAATTCAACTACACCGTCAGAATCGGTTACGGCGCGTTTTATTTTTCTTCTTATTGTGTCAGGGTCATCAAGAATTGAGATAAATCCATTTACATTGGGGTCTGATTTACTCATTTTAGATGTGGGGTCCTGAAGACTCATAATTCTTGCTCCCTCTTTGGGAATGTAGCCCTCGGGAACTGTGAATACATCTCCGTAAACTCCATTGAAGCGGATTGCAATATCTCTTGCAAGTTCAAGATGTTGTTTTTGGTCTATTCCGACGGGAACAAGGTCTGTCTGATACAAAAGGATATCCGCCGCCATGAGTACAGGGTATGTAAAAAGTCCTGCGTTTATATTATCTTCGTGTTTTTGGGATTTATCCTTGAACTGCGTCATACGGCTAAGTTCACCCATATATGTGTAGCAGTTTAGCACCCACGCAAGTTCTGCATGCATGGGGACATGTGACTGAAAATATACAAGGTTACTCTCGCCGTCTATACCACACGCAAGGTACTGAGTAAGAAAGTCCATACATCTCTTCCTCAGTGCCGAAGCGTCCTGACGCACTGTTATTGAATGTAGGTCTACTACAGAGAATATACAGTTATAATCACTTTGGAGTTTCACCCAACTTTTAAGTGCACCTAGATAGTTTCCGAGTGTGATACAGCCTGTTGGCTGAATTCCTGAAAAAATTGTCTTTTTATCGTTCATTTTGTTTACTCCATAATCAGTTTACATATTTTTCCAAAACTTTGCCTATGATTTTTATTCCCTCTTCTATTTTATCGTCGCTCATTGTGGAATAGTTAAGGCGGAAACAGTTGCTTTTTTCTTCTATGTCGACCATACAGGTACTTCCCGGGACAAAAGCAACACCCTCGTCTATACATTCTTTGAATATTTCCTGAGTATCTATGCCTTCAGGCACTGTGCACCAGAGGAAAATACCACCCTCAGGGTGCGTGTATGAGACGGATGCAGGGAAATATTTATCCATACAACTTAGCATAAGAGCACATTTATGTCCGTAAAGGTCTGCACCCTCTTTGATATGAGCCTTAAAGTCATTATTTTTGATATAACGTTCAACGAGCATCTGATTTATAAGAGGTGTATGAACGTCGTTTACCTGTTTACAAACAATTACTCTGTCAATGATTGCCTCGTGCCCTGTTATCCAGCCTACTCTCACACCGGGTGCAAGAGTTTTTGAAAACGAACCTACATAGATTACTCTGCCGTTTGTATCCATTGATTTAATTGTTGGAACGCTTTCGCCTTTGAAACGAAGGTCGCCGTACGGATTATCCTCTAAAATATAGCAATCATACTTTTCGGCAAGTTCAAGGAGTTTTTTTCTTCTTTCTAAACTCTGTGTAATCCCTGTGGGATTCTGGAATGTAGGTATTGTATATATAATTTTAATATTTTCTTTTTTAAGGATTTCTTCAACGATGTCTGTTTTTATACCTTCCTGGTCCATTTCAACCCCGAAAAGATTTGCGCGGTATGAACGGATCGCATTGAGTGAGCCTATAAAACTGGGGTTTTCGCAAATTACGCCCTCGCCCTCATTTACCATAGATTTTATAAGAAGGTCTATAGCCTGTTGAGCGCCTGTGGTTATTATGGTACGATCAAAATCTCTGCCTACATTTTGCTCCTTGTTTATATCAAGGACAATATCAACAAGAGGTGCATAGCCCTCAGTAACACCGTACACAAGTGCCTTTGAACCTTCTTCATCTATAATCTGTTTTAAAAGGTCGCCCCACTCTTTTGTAGGGAAAAGTTCTGGTGATGGAATTCCACCCGCAAAAGAAATGATACCGGGTTTACCTAAAAGTTTAAAAATTTCTCTTATGGCAGATGCTTTCAAAGGTGTAACTCTGTCTGCCAGTGCGTTTTGTATATCCATTATGTATGCCTCCTATGATATGTGCGTATATGCCAAGCCATCTATATATAATCACTTTATCATATCACAACTAAAGACAAAAGTCAAATAAGACATATACTATTGAAGCATAATTTTGCATTGATTGACAAATATTTTCTCATGATATATAATCAATAGAGTACATTTATAATTTAGAGGGATTTTATGAAAAAAGTTTTACTTATTATAAACCCCAATTCGGGAAGATTAAAAAACAAATCAATGCTTTTTGATATCATTGAAACAATGGACAAAAAAGGGTGCGTAGTAACCACTCGCATTACCCAGAAAGAGGGCGATGCATATATTTTCGCAAAAGACGGAGCACTTTCGGGCATGTACGACTGCATTGTATGTTCTGGCGGAGACGGGACTATGAGCGAAACTATCAGAGGTATTGTCGAAAGCGGTAAAGATATTCCGCTTGGTTATATTCCGTCGGGAAGTACCAATGATTATGCAAGGAGTATGGGTATTCCCACCGATATGATAGAAGCATCTGAACTGGCTGTTTGCGGAACTCCGAGAGAAATCGATGTCGGCATTATTGACAACACCTACTTTGATTATGTAGCATCTTTCGGCGCATTTACATCGGTATCATACTCTGCACCGCAGCCACTCAAAAATATGCTTGGTCATATGGCATATGTTCTTGCAGGAATTAAAGATATAGCAAAAATAAAATCTGTTAAAGCAAGGGTGAGTGCAAATTCTGAGATAATTGAAGACGATTTTATTTTCGGTGCAATAACAAATGCAACCTCTATCGGCGGAATTGTAAAGTTAGACGATACACTGGTTGAATTCAATGACGGTCTTTTCGAAGTTTGTCTTGTAAAAAAACCAAAATCCCCCTCGGATTTTACAAAACTTATAATCGGTGCTCTTAACTCTGATTTCACATCTGACTGTTTTGTATTTTTAAAGTCTGATGAAATTAATTTTGAGTTAGGAAAAGGCTTAGACTGGTCGCTTGACGGCGAAAAGTATTCGAGCGGTAAAAAAGTTAAAATAAAAGTCTTAAAAAGTGCAGTTAAAATAAATCTTTAATAAAAAAATCTCATTTCTTTAAGAAATGAGATTTTTATTTTATATAGATTACCAATCGGGTGTCTGGCGTTTCATTTCGGCATTCATTTTCTTGATTTTATCAAAAGATTTCATACCGCTTATCGAGTCGCTCTCTGTAAGGTTACAAGCCGCAGCACAAGATGCGAGTTTGAGCATTTCTTCAGGCTCAATTTCTTTATACAGACAATAAAGACATGCCGCACAGAATGCATCACCTGCGCCGACGCTTCCTTTGATATATCCTTTGGGAAGAGAAAGTGAGGGAACTGCGCAGAAATTGCCGTCTTTATCGAGCGAAAATCCGCCTTCGGGACAGTGTATAACTGCTATGTCTTTTACGCCATATTCCATAAAAATTTCAAGAGTTTTTCTGATGTTTGGGAGATTGATGATTCCGTCATCATTTCTCACTTGAAGTCCCGATACTCCCCCGCCCTCTGTTTCATTCATTATTGCATAGTTGCAATATCGAAGCGAGGGTACTACTTTTTGCTTGAAGTTTTCGGAATTATCACTTACAACATCTATAGATGTTTTTATGCCTTTTTCCTGAACTTCTTTTAAAAGAGCCGCCATTTTAGTTCCATAGGTTTCGTCTTCTTTATCAAATTCATCAAGCAAAAGAATATAGCCTATATGGAAAATTTTACAATCAAGGTTTTCTGTGTCTATGTGTGATGCCGAAAATATTTTATTTGCACCTCTGTTATGGAAAAATGTTCTTACACCTGTTTCCTCAACTGTCATTACATCACTGTAACTTGTAGGAACGGCGTCGGTTGTTTTAACACCCGTTGTATCAAGACCGTACTTTTTCATCTGGTCGATTACATATTTGCCATTGGGGTCATTACCTACAAGACCATATGCACTGATGCGAACATCGGGGTCCATTATTGCTATGTCAATTCCGGTATTGGGAACACAACCGCCTACTGCAACTGATGAATCGGTGATATTTGCAAGCATTGTTTCCTTTGGGTAAAAATCAATAATCTTGACATTATCTGTAAGGATATTTCCTGCGATTGCAATACCGCCGTCTTCCGACGAATTCATTATGTAATCTACAGACACGCCGAAAATTTTGGCAAGTGAAGGAAATTGAGTGATTTCAGGATAGCCAAGTCCGCTTTCCCACTTGCTTACAGTTTTATTGCTTATGCCAAGCATTTCGGCAAGAGCATTTTGAGTAAGACCTTTTTCTTTTCGGAGCATTGAAATGGTTTTACCTATATTTTTCTGATTCATTCAAATACACCTCTTGTAATTTGATTTATATTTACATTATATACCCAAAAAACTATTTTGTAAATACAAATTCTTACGAAAAGAAGATTTTTTTGCGTTTGTCTACTAACTATAGATTTGGTTTTTCAAATGAAGTATTGACTTATATACAATTTTGATTTATAATCTATTCTGTTAAAAAATATGCTGGTGTGGCGCAGTTGGTAGCGCAATTGATTCGTAATCAATAGGCCGAGGGTTCAAGTCCCTTCACCAGCTTAGCCATTGGAGTATTATCCAAATGGCTAAAAGCAGATGTCCCATTTTCAGTTGGCATCTGCTTTTTTGTTGGATTATTTACTATAGCAATATTGAGCAAATTTTCCTTTTTAAAAAAAGACTTGATTTTTTTAAGAAACCGTTGTATAATGGTCATTACTCAGTCTTTTTGCTGAATTTGACACTTATTGAGTAATGTGAGTAATGCGGAGGGATACCTTGTGAAAACAGCAAAATCAGACAATTTAAAAAATCAGACTAATGAAACTCCTTTTGAACTTAAGATATGTGATGTCTCTGAAATAGTTCAGACAAGTTGGCATTTTGATACAGAATTTATACTTTTTTTAAGCGGTGAATGTACTCTAAGATGCGGTTCAAACAGTTATAAGCCTACAAGCGGTGATATATACATAATCAATTCAGGAAAAATACATATGATTGACCCTGTGGGAACAGGCAGTGTAAAATATATATATCTTATTCCTGACAGAGATTTCTTCCTTACATATGGAATTGATACGTCAAAAATAACTTTTACCGAAAAAATAAGCGACGCTGAAAGTGCTAAAAAGTTTATTGATTTTGTATCTTCTTTTGAAGATTCCAAAAAAGAATCAAATTATATTTCCACTGCAAAATATCTCAATAATCTTTTAAGTCTTTTAATTGATTTGTGTGAAAAATATACCGAAGCGCTTTCGGGTTATTCCCAGGAAAAAGCGACTGCAACGGATTATATAAGAGAAACCGTAAAATACATACTTGAAAATTCAAACAAAGCAATAAATCTTGACCAACTTTCTTCTCATATCGGACTCAGTAAATATCATTTGATACGCGAATTTAAAAAGTACACGGGAAACACTATAATTTCATATGTGAATACCGTTAAATGCCACAGGGCAGAAAGATTTATTTTAAGCGGTATGAGTGTTGAAGAAGCGGCTTTTGCATCGGGATTCAATTCTGTGTCGCATTTCTCAAAAACCTATAAAAAATTGAACGGAAACTCCCCTATTTCCATAAGAAAACCAAAAACTGCAAGGAACTAAAGTTCCTTGCAGTTTTTATTTTGTTTATTACTGAATATAAATTACTTCGCTCACAGGTACCAGACCATTAGCATTTTAAAGTGTGTGTCTATGTGAATGTCTGATGCTGTAAGTGTGAGAGTGTTTGAATACTGCTCAGTTACGGGGAATATTTTTGCCATTGCAAATTTACCAAGATGTTCATTTTGGATAGTAAAAGTGTTGCCGACAGAAGTGTATACGCCGTCCATAGTGCCAGAGATAAACCATTCAACCTCTGTGCATTTATCATTTGTTTTTTTGTATATGATACAGTAAAAATTATATATAAAATTATATAAGATTGCTATGGCATTTTAAGAGGAAAAGATATATAATTAAAATATAAATCGGCATATTTGAAAGGAATGGATAAAATGAGTTTAAAAATCGGATTTGCAGAGGTTAATATTACCCCTGACAAAAAAATTTCTCTTGCAGGTCAGTTTGCAGAAAGAATTTCGCAATATGTTGAAAAACCGCTCACTGCTACATGTATGGTAATTGATGACGGAAAAGACCACGCAATTTTTGTTGCCTGCGACCTTGTCTCAATCAACTGGTCTGTAGTATGCGGTGTAAGAGACGCTCTCAAAGATAACTCAGCGGGTATTGATACAAATAAAATTATTATAAGTGCGATTCACACTCATACAGGATACCGTTACGGTGGCGAGGGCAGAAGCGAATTCGGCGGTTCTGTTGCAAACAGCAAAGATATGCTCAAAGGATATCTTTCTGCTGATAAAAAATATGTTGAAAAAGAAAATGTTTCTGATAATCCTGAAATTTCAACTCCCGAAGAAAATTTCGCTCTTCTTATGGAACAACTGCCAAAAGTAATTTTAGATGCGTGGAACTCAAGAAAAGAAGGCAGTTTTGCAAATGCTTTCGGCAGAGCGGTTGTGGGAATGTGCAGAAGAGCGGCATATAATGATGGCAGTGCACAGATGTGGGGAGATACCAACACCGCAGTATTTTCAGAACTTGAGGGCGGTAATGACTCCGGTATTGAACTTTTATACTGCTTTGATGAAAATAAAAAAGTTACAGGTATTGTTGCAAACCTTGCATGTCCTGCACAGTGCGTTCAGCATAGACTCTTTGTATCACCTGATTTCTGGGGTGAGGTAAAGGTGAGATTAAGAAATTATTTCGGGAAAGATATTTTTCTTCTCCCGCTTTGCTCTGCAGCAGGTGACCAGTGCCCTGTTGACCTTATAAGATGGGTTGAACCCCTTTCAGATTTAAATGACCCCAACTGCAAAAGAAATAATCCACCCAAAAGAAAAGCAGACCCGTCTATGTTTGATTTAGAGGGTATGGTTAAGGCAGGAAAGAGGGTTGCAAACGAAATCATTGAAGTTTGGGAAGAAGGGCTTGACGAGGCACAATCAGAGGCAGTTTTTGAACACAGAGTTGTTGATATGCAACTGCCTGTCAGAAGAGCAACTCTTACTGATGTCAAAAATGCAGAAAAGTCCATAAAGGAATACTTAAGTGCAAAAGGCGATACTGTTGACTATAACGATGTTGCAAATCTTCAGGTTCACCTCGGAATTTTATCAAGATTCAAATTCCAGGAAAAACAAGACATTATCGAAAGTGAAGTACATATTATACGTCTTGGAAATATTGCTTTTGCAACCAACACTTTTGAACTCTTCCTCGATTATGGGAATCAGATAAGAGCGCGTTCTGACGCCGAGCAGACATTCCTTATCCAACTTGCAAACGGCACTGACGGTTATCTTCCCACTAAAAAGGCAGAAGAGGGCGGTCATTATTCAGCCTTTATTTCTTCAGGCAAAGTCGGACACCTGGGAGGAGAACAGTTAGTAAGAGAAACACTTCAGAATATAAGAGAAATGTTTAACTAAAATTTTAAACTCATAAAATTATAAAAACAAACAAGGCAGAAACCTAAGGTTTCTGCCTTGTTTTTTAATTATCGTTATATATTTTAACGAAAAGTCTTTTTAGTATCGTTGCAGCCTGTGCTCTTGTAATGTCTGATGATGGTGAGAAAGTTCTTTCTCCCATACCATTTACAAGTTTTAAACCGAGAGCCTGATCAATGTATGACTGATATGGGGTTTCTCCTATATCGTCAAAGTTATCTGTCAGGTTCTGTTTTGACGGATTTTTCTTGAGTGTCTTGGTGTATGCAAGTACAGAAACAGCACACATCTGTTCACGGGTGAGTTTATCATTTGGATTGATTTTACCATCAGTTATCATTTCAAGAGGGATAATTCCGTTTTTATATGCTGATGCAATATAGGGAGCATACCAATCTGAAGATGAAACATCGGTAAATGTACCTTTATATGTTTCTTCAAGAAAGTTGCAGGTTCTTGTAACCATAGTAAGAAATTCTGCTACTGTTACGCTGTTTTCAGGCATATAGAGATTGTCCCCTACTCCCTCAACAAGACCGTATTTGCGCATATACTGAATTTCATTTTTTGCCCAGTGATTAGCAGAATCATCAAAATCCGGATAAATCTGATGAATTGCCATTTCCGCAATACTGTTCCATACATTTACGGGATTATCATTTATATCTACACAGCCAAAGCCGTTAAAGCGGACATATCTTGCAAGTACTGGCTCAGAAAAATCATAGCGATAAAGTTTATCTGTGTCACCGGGAGATTTTCCGTCAAAAACCTTTGTAAAGGTTTCGCCGTCGAGTGATACTTCGAGATTGAATACATTTCTTCTTGTATGTCCGTTAAAGAAAGCAATTGATGCGCCGTTTAAATATTTGGGACTTCCAAGGTCGCAAAGAAGCCACATATTGCCGTCAGCAGCAAAACGGTTATTTAATTTTCCGTCTACTGCATTTTGGGGCGGATTTGCAATTTCAGGCACGTGTGATGCGCTTACAGAAACCACTTCAGCACCTGTTGCAACGGGGGGCTCAGCGTTCTTGATAAATTTAACTTTGTATGTAAACTCATCGGTAGTTTTGGGGTTTTTAACTGTTATTAAAGCGGTATCTCCAAGGTTTTCTGCCTGTTTTACGGTTATATCAAGACCTTCAGGAGCAGATGCTTCGACATATCCGACAGTATCTGCGTAAACATTATATGTGCCGACACCCGAATTAAATGTTTCAAGTTGTATACCGTCAACCTTTACAGATGTAAGTTTAGCACCCTCTTTAAGATATGTTGACCAGTTGTCAAGAGGTAAAAATCTTGGAAGTTCAACGATTTCTTCATCTGAAACAAGCGGAGTGAAAATAATTGAAATCGTAGCGTTTGTTACATCTTCGCCGTGAACGTAAAGTTTACGGAAAATTCTGTTGTCATTACCGGGAGCGTCCTGCTTTGTAGGCTTAGGAGAACTTGGGTGATGCACCGCATCCATAACATCGAGGTGAGCGTCCTTTATATCAGTTCGAAGATGAATTGCACATTTTTTGCCATCGGGTGTTGTGATTACTGCACTCATTTTATCTTCTGAAAATTCTACTGTATTTTCACTGCTGAAGTGATAATACGAATATACTTCGCTGGGTTTGAGCGTTGTGAACTCGTCCTGAATAACAAACTGAGTTCTGTTATTTATAAGTGCAAAACCTCTTCTGCCCTCTTTAATGTCGGCAATATAGGCTGGAAGTATATCATAAACTGCATATGCACCGCCCTTTGAAGAGCCTTTGTCGGTATAGTCGCAGACGGTGTGGAATCTGTTGTAACCCTCGGTCTGTTCTGTCATTCTTGAAAGTTCGGGGTTAAACTGGAGGCAGTTATTACCCTCTGCTCTCATACGGTAGTATTTACCTCTGTCGCCTGTGAAATAATAGGTTTCGGCGCCTGTGTCTTCAATCCATCTTACGCCATTAGCGTCAATTATAAATGAGCCGATGTCGTACTGGTCGTGGCCTGCAAAATTATTACCGCCTTTGAAAGCGATAAAATAATCATCTTTGCCAAATCCCGTACGGAAAGAGCCCTGAGGCTCAACACCTGAAGGAGTATAGTCAAGTTCAAGTCCTTCACAGTGGTCGGCTATAACCGGAACTTTGGGGTCATACCAGAGCAGATCATAAACTTCAAGAGTTTCGTCAATATGATTTACACGGTATGAAACGAGGTTTGGAATGTTATAGCGATATCCCAGATACAGATAAACAGGCACACCGCCGTCAAACACATTTTTCCACGAGTCAGAGTGGTTAAATGTACCCATAGGACCTGTTATTCCAAATGGGAAATAGCCTGTTTTGCTGAGGCCCGGGAAATCTTCAAGACCCGCATCTGTTCCAAGAGCGGTTTTCATTGAATTTGTCATAGTGAAGAATGTATAAAGTGCCAAATTCCAGTATGATGCACCCTCACCGTATGCACCGTCGGGAGCGAAACCGTAAAGGCCGTGAATTGGGAGACGGTAGATTGTGTGATTTATAATTTCGTTTACAATATCACTGTATCCTTCTTCATCACCTATTGCAAGAGATGCACACATTGTACCGTTTGCGATAACTTCGTTCCAGTTACCCGGTTGTGTGAGCCATGAGCCAAAACCACGATAGAACTGTTGCTGAACACTTTCAAAAGTGTTTCTCATAATTGCGTTTCTTATTATTCTTTTCTGGGTTTCGTCCCACTGGTCATAGCACCAGTCGTATGCAAGGGCAAAGCCAAAAGTTGCAACACCTGTGTCAAGCATATTAACTTCGCTCCATTTGGAATTGGTGTCGGTCATTACTTCAATTTCCTGCCATATTCTGTCGGCGTATTTTCCTTCACCTGTGAGTTGATATGCAAGACCGCAGTATAGAGCGATATCTTTTATATCACAACTTACTCTTGTGGTATCGCCAAGCACTCCCGAGTCTTTTAAAGAATCAAGCGGTGGGGTCTGAACATATACATCAGCCATATTCATTACTTTGTCATATGCCTGACCTAAAAATATATCGGTATCTTTATAGCGTTTAATCTCATTTAGTTTTTCATCGTTTATGATAAGTCTTGGGTGATGTTTATCGGGGTGCTTTTCTTTGATTAAAGAAACATAATCAACCATTTTTTCGGAATCATAGTTATCTTTAAGTATATAGTCCCCTACTATATCGTTTTCTTTTTGGGGTTTACCCTCTAAAGTAATACCTGCGATGTACATTACAGTGTCTGGGTAAAATGCATTTGAAGCACCTGTGGGTTCGATTTTGATTGATGTGATTTCATCAATAGAGCCTATAGTACTTCTGATTTTGTTTATGCCAAGTCCCCAATCTGTGTGCAAAGGGATTCTGATATCTTTCCACTCGCCCTCCCATGAACACGAAAAACCTGTATAATAAAAATCTTTGGAAGATGTTGCAGGGTCATCGGCATACATATAGAAGTTTACAGAATTATGTGTTGTTTTTTCTGAATATACTCTGACAACCATTTCGTTATAATCTGAAAGTTTAACATCATCGGGAACTTCTACAATCATAGAATTCATAAGATTATCATATCCTGCCCATTTAAGACAAGGAACGCCATCAAAAACAGTGTATTTTGCGCCGTGATTATCTCCTTTTTTGGGGTCAAGGAGAACATATGGTTTGGGTTCTTTCGCTTTTTCGTCGGGAACAAAAGTCTCAAAGTATCTGATTACAAAATCATCAAAATAGAGTTTTGCATCATCATCAACATTTGTATCGTTAAATCCCGGGTAAATTGAAAGAGAGCCGACTGTTTCAAACCCTTTTGGAGAGCCTACAATTTCAAAATCTTTAAAGTTTACACTAAAAAGTTTCCAGCCTTCAAAATTGGCATCTACCATTGTGTAGTAGCAGTCTCTTTCCTCGGTTTCAGGGTTGTCTGCATAAAGAATTACAGCAAGATTTGTATCTGTTGCCTTGGGAGAATAGATGTTGAATTCAAGAAATCTTGCTCTTGAAAATTCTGCCTCGGCAATTTCAAGTTCAGTTTCTTTTTTCAGGTCTTCACCTTGAAAAAGTGCAGTATATATGCCTGTTTTCATACAATCAACTGACGGGGTAAGACCGTAACTTTCGATTACATTGGATTTTGAAAGGCATACTAATGTCTTTATGTAGTTTACAATGCCAGGGGTGGTATCGTCTGCAGCCATACTAAAGGTAGGGGCAAATGAAACGAGCATTGTAAATACAAGAAGCATACTTATAATTTTTTTCATAAACTCACCCTTTTTATAGTTATTTACAACAAAACCCGAAGTTTGACCACTTCGGGTTTTGTTTTGTGATCAATATATAAGATCTCTGAAGTTTTCAATTCTGTGGAGTGTTATAATATTTCCGTCGTGCGCAGAATATGCTTCTTCATCGCCTGAACGGCTCAGAACTAACATATCGTCGCCGTCAAAATCAAGCGATGCATAATGTCTTGACTGCTTCTCGTGGCCTGACTGGTCAACGAGTCCTGCAAAGCACCAGTCAACAAGATTGGTTGAGAAACTAAGAGCAAGACGGTCGCGTTCATCACTGGGTACATTATAACGGTCTGTTGAAAGAAGTTCTACTCTTCTCATTGAGTCTCTTGCCTGAACAGAAACGAGCCAGTAAAGTTTTGACACTTCGTCATATCTTATATGGAATTTATTCTGTCCGCCAAGAAGCGGGAGGAATATCAAGCGTTTACCGGAGGGTGCTTTTACGCACTCAATGCTTATGATCTCTTTTCCGTCAACCACTTTTTCTACCGCTTTCATAATTCCGCAGTAGCCTGTGCCGTGAGTGTTGGCTCTCATCATAAGGTGGAAAGTTTTGCCTGTGGGGTCATACCAGAAATGAGAGGGGTCGGTAATCTGAACAATATTTGTTTCAATCCAACCTGTAGCATGGAAATAAAACGGAAGATTTTTTTCAGGATTTTCAAAATTGAAATTATCACGATACTGTGAGGGAGATGCCCAGAAAGTTTCGCCGTGAACATCTTCGGGTTTGAGGTCTTCCATACTTGTGAAGAACGGAACACCGAAACCTTCAATGTCTTCTTCTTTAATTACATCTCTAAAACGCACCTTTTCTGATACAAGCCAGTTTTCAATTTTTGTAAGGTCGTCTCCAAGTTTACCTCTGAATACTACGGGAGCACAGATGTTAGGCTTCCAGTTTGAACGAATTGTTTCGCCTTCATTTAAGAAGAAATGGTCCATAGCCATATATACATAGCCATCTTTATAAAGTGCATTTGTTGCAGTGTGTGCCCATTTTTCACCGTTTGTGAGTTTATATACATCTGACCAGGTTTCGCCGTCATCATCGGAATAAAGAATTACAAGGTCGCCGTAAACAATTTCACAAGCAAGAATATATATTCTGTCGCCGTCAGCAAAAAGTGTACCGTGTGCAAAATGCGAATCACATGTCAGACGCCATGTTTTGCCTTTATCATCGGATACATATATCTTCCCATATTGATCATTAAGGTCAAGGCTTACAATATATCTTCCGTTTGGTCTTACCATAATTCCCGGAGAATAAGGGAAAACCTCATCGGGTTTGGGACTGCGATAAACTTCGATAAAATTACTTGCTAATTCTTTCATAGTTGCCTCCTGATATAGTTTTTCCGAAAGGAGAAACTCCCCTTTCGAAAAAGTTATTTGGTTTGTTTTTTTTCACACAATAATTATTTTTTTGGCTTGTAAATCGGTGTGAGTGTAGTCATATTCTCCCATACAAAGAACTTAACCTCTGTTGCACCGGTTGAATTGAAACCATCGAAAGTAAAATCTGTGGTTCCTTTTGCCAGTGAAGTTGTTTTAAGTTCTACATCAATAAGTTCTGCATCAATAAGTTCACCATCACTATAGGCTGCAAGAATAAGCGTTTTATCTCCTGTGAGTGATCCGTTTGTTGTGATGTTTACTTTATTGCCTGTGATGCCGTTTACAATTATGTTGCATTTCTCTCCAGACGTTGTATCGCTGAGATACTCATTCCAGTCTGCCAACTCTCTTATCTTTGGCATAGTAAGTGATGTATTTTTTGTTATGGGGGTGTAGATGGCTGTGATGTGACCTCCGGTTACATTGTTTGCATGGAAGTACACTTTGTTATAGGGTATATTAACTACTTTACCATCGACTATTTCGGGAGTATCAAAATTCTGATAACCAACCTCTCCCTCTTTGAAGCAATTAGACCTTTCGTGTCCAACCGCGCCCATAACACCTACTTCAAAATCGGGAATATCGGATTCGAAAGTTACAAGACACACCTGGTCGCCTGATTTCAGAGTCAAACTCTTTCTATCAGCGTTAACGGTCACATTTATAGAATCTCTTAAGTGATAGTATGTGTAAACTTCGTATGCGGCATCGGATTTTGTTTCAAACTCATCGCGTATTATAAACTGGGTGCGATTATTTACAAGAGCAAAACCTCTTTTGTATGTTTCGAGAGTTTCCGTGTATGAAGGAGTGTTGTCAATTACGGCATATGCTGCACCATCTGATGATCCCTCATCCAAAATGGTGGACATTGTGTCAAGACGGTTTTCAGCAACTGTCTGACCGCCACCCGCCGTCCAACCTCTGCCTGGATCAACAAAGAGACAGTTGTTACCCTCAGGTCTTTCGGTATAACGACGGTATGACGGGCCTTCATATGTGTAAACCGCAGAGCCAAGTTCCTCAACCCATCTTACACCGAGAGCATCGAGAACAAACGAACCTGCATCGTACTGGTCGTGACCCGTAAGGGAGTTACCGCCTTTACCTGCGATAAAGTAGCAGTTGTCGTATCTGCTGCCAGAGTCTCCGGCAATGTTTTCATCACTAGTATAACCCGAACGCATACTTACAACCGGTTCAATACTGTGATAGAAGAAATCCTTTTTAAGATCACTATACCATTCTTCGTCGGTTTCAGCCTTAGGGTTATACCAGAGAAGGTCAGTCATTTCAAAGGAAGTTATGGAGTTTAGTTTTTCAAGACGGAACGCTCTTGCTGCAGGAATGTTATATTTATCATCAAGGAAGAAATATACCGATGAACCATATTCCAAAGAAGTTCTTTCTGCATCGGAGAAGTTAAATGAGCCAAAAGGACCCCTGATTGACAAGGGGAAATAGCCTGTTTGGCTAAAGGCATAATCATTACCAAGTCCGCCGTCGGAGCCTATGGCTGTTTCCATAGCAGTGAGCATATATGAAAATGATGAAACTGCGTATGACCAATAACTGATACCTTCTGTATACATACCATCAGGCTGGAACTGATAAAGGAAAGCCGTGGGCATAAATTTTATGATGTTATTTATGAATTCGTTGCTAAAGTTTTCGTAGCCGGGTTCGTCACCAAATGCAAGACAAGCCGACATATAACCCTTGGAAACAGCGGCAACAACATTGTTGGCATATCCAAGGTAACTACCGCCGTTACGCATAAGACCTGCAGGATAGAGACCGTATTGCATAACGCTGTTTCTTATCTCTCTCTTCTGATCGTCATTTAAACGGTCATAGCACCAGTCATATGCAAGAGCCATACCGTTTACGATGTGGGCCGCATCAAGGTGAGTGCCGTTTGAGGAAGAAACCCAACTGGTTTTAGCATTATCGATAATGTTTTTAACAGCCAACCATACACGGTCTGAGTATTTTGTATCTTTTGTGAGAAGATACATTATACCGCAGGTTTCGACAACATCTTCAAGATGGTTACGGTTAACCGATGTTACAGAGCCCGTTCCCGATTTTTTTACGGGGTCTGTTTCTTCCTCGGTAAGAAAAGCGTCTGCCTGTTTTTTTACCGAATCATAAGCCGCCTTCATGTAGGGGTCGTTATCTTTATATTCGTTAATTCTTTCGATAATCTCATCGGTAACAAGAAGTCGGGGGTGTGCATTATTCGGATATCTTTGTTTTACCATTGAGATATAGTCTGTCATAGTGTCGGGGTCATAGCAATCGACATAGACAAGACTGCCATCGGGTTTTGTTTCGTTGATTGTAGTTGCATCACCACTGAAATAAACCCTGCCGATGTACACCTCAGTGTCATCATAGAAGGGATCGCCATGTAAAGGGTTGGCACTCACATATAATTTTGTTCCTTCTGCAGGAGAGTATGTAGGTGTGCCGGAAAATGAAAAACCACCTGCATTACTGTAGCCGCCCTGAATGGGAATTCTTATCTCTCTCCATTCACCCTCCCAGTCGATCGGAAATTTTGAGTAATAGAAACCGGAGCCGGTAGAGTCGTATATTAAAACAGAAAATACGTGGTCTGTTTTCTTGGCAGAATACATCTCAACTACAAGTTCTTTATACTTTGGATAATTGATTCCCGTATTCATTGCAATTCCTTGGGTTGGCTTTCCGTATTCATCAAGTTCTCCGGTAACGGGACCAGTTTCGAGAGCAGCCTTACCGGGACCCCATTTTACAGATTTTTTGCCGTCTTTTTCGTAGATAAGGCTTGAGTCTGTGTAATGCTCAGGGTTCCATGCTACATAGGGTTCAATGTTTGTATCATCATCTTTTGCTTCGAGATCGGGGTCGGGAGTATTAACCACGCCATAGCCGATTTCGTAGACCTTTTTGGACATAATTTCAGGGGACAGACCACCTCTGTTCCAAACTTTGGCGCCAACCTTAAGGAAGTGGCCCTCGTAGTCATTGGAGTTAATCCAGAGAGTGTTGTATTTGGTTATGAAAAGAGGATCCGATAAGTTCTTGGAGGTAACCTTTGTGTAGGTACCTTCAGGATCTGTGGTATCGGATACATAGTATGAATAAACAAAGTGAGTTTCATCTGTTGTAAAGTCATCAATAGAATGCATCAAAGCACTACCGCCTACACCGGCACCTGCTTGGGGTGTATCATCGGTAACACCTACATTGTATGCGTGAGGAGTTGAAGAACCATAGTATTTGAAGTTGTCAATACCTTCTGCACCCTCAAATTTGATAACGTAACTCGAAGAAAGGTTTGCAGGCATTTGTGATACGGGAGAAAGGAGTTCATCATCAAAAAATACCGCAAAGCGCTGATAGTTAGCACGATAAGGGCTAGTGTTGTCAGAATCTTTGATGTTGAAATCAAACATAATCTTAATCCTGTGCCAACCGGGGGTAACAGAAGAAAGAGATTTGCTTGTGCTTGGTACAGAAACAACTTTTGTAGAAGCGTTCCAGTTAAAAATGGAATAACTTTTCGAAGAACTGTAAATGTCAAAGTTTGCATCTGCCGAAAGTTTAACATCTGCTACTAACACAGTGGAGTTCATAACACCACCATTTGTACTGCTGCTTGCTCCGTGAGGACGGAAACCTATATAGTTATTTAACGAATCCTTTGAAACTATATATTTGTTGCCATTGCTTTCGGTAGCAAGTGCGGCATTTTCAAAAACAAGTGTAGATGAAGATGACTCGGTGTCATAAATATTGCCGTCAGAAATACAATAAGGGTCTGTATCAAAGTTGTGAATATATGGCGAATCACTATAATACTTAAGATTGCCGGAAGCAATACTTGTGACAAAATTGTCGGTTGATGCCGTGATAAACAAAGGCTGACTGACAGTACGGTCGGCAAACTTTGAATTTACAACTGCAATACCGTCAGGGTCCACAGTTATACTATCATATGGAGATGTACCCGGACGAAAGTAATAAGCGGCAGGAACATTGCCATCTACCGCATAGTCGAAATGGGAAACCTCATCACCATAGGGAGCCACCCAGTTACGGTGCTGTCTCGCTGTTACAGGGCCCTGATTGGCAGAGTGGTCACGAAATGTCGGAGTTGCAGCAAAAACGGGGAGTTGTATTAATGATGTGAGCATTACTACTGTCAGCACAGTGCTCACAAGTTTAAGAAATTTTTTCTTCATGAATTGCCTCCTATAATTTTCGAGAAGAATTTTTATTTCAAAATAGTCAAGAAAAATAGCACCTTGCCGGACACCCCCTCGGATGCCCGGCAAAAAAGGTTAGTATTAGTTATTTACATTGAATATCTTAAGGAATACTCTTCTCAGGATTGCTGCTGCTTGTGCTCTTGTGATGTTTGCTTTGGGAGCAAAAGTGTTTGCAGTAATACCATTTACAATTCTGAGACCTATTGCCTGGTCAATGTATTTGATGTAGGGGCCTTCTTCAATATCTGTAAAGATACTTGTTGTACCCGCTGCAGAAACTTCTCTGTAGGTACATGCAACGTATGCAAGAGCAGCAATTGCGCACATTTCTTCTCTTGTGAGTTGTTTGTTCGGATATAGATTGCCGTCTGCTACCATTTCAGGAGGAATGATGCCTCTTTCTTTGGCAGTCATTACTGCAGTGCTGAACCAGTCGGTACTGTATACATCTGCAAAGGTACCATCTTCATAGGTGCGCTCACCCAAGTTACATGCTCTTACCATCATAGTAATGAATTCTGCTCTTGTTACAGAGTTTTCGGGCATATAGTTATTGTTGCCGACACCCTCTACAAGTTTATAGTTACGGGCAAAGTAAATATCAGTCTGTGCCCAGTGCCCTTTGGTGTCTGCAAAGTCAAGAGAATCACCATATACAACAAATTCTGTAATGGAGTTGAATGAATTTATCATAGTTTCTTCATCTTCGCTATAACAGCCATATCCACGGAAGCGGACATATTTTGCTATTGTGGGATCGAACTGGAAGGCTACCAAAGCATCAGTATTACCAGCTGTAAAGCCTGCGAAAACTTTAGTCCAGTTTACATTATCCTCGGAAACTTCAATGTCGAATTTATTCTTTCTGGTATGACCATTGAAGAACGAAATTGAGAAGCCATTAAGTTTAGTTGTCTCAGCTAGTTCTACTGTGAAGAGAACTTTTCCTTCGGTATCATCTGCTGCAAAACGTGTACCAAAGTTGCCGTCAAACATGTTAGCGGGCGGGTTATGAGGTTCAGGAATGTAGTCCGCGTGAACAGAAACAATCTCAGCACCGGTAGTGATACCGGGGATAGTATACGGTTGGAAACTTACTGTATAGGTAAAACTCTTGCCTGTTGTTTTACTTGTGGCTTTGACTTTTGCGGATTCGCCAATTTTAGTTGCCTGAGTAATCTCAATTACAACATCATCTGATGCTGTAGCAGAAACCGTGCCAAGTTTTTCAGATTCGATGTTGTAGGAGCCAGCACCGGGGTTGAAAGATGCAAGGGGAATACCATCTACAGAAAGACTTGTAAGAGCAGTTGAATTTTCGAGATATTTGTCCCACTCATCAAAGGGAAGAATATCGGGAAGAGTAACTTCTGTATCGCCATACATCGGGGTAAACACAGTTGTAATGTGGCCTTGCGTTACGTCGTTTGCACGGAAATAGAATTTCTGGAAACCAGCATTGCTCGCGTGAGGAATGTTGTCCGGACCGGGTCTTGGAGAATTGGGGTGAGGAACTGCTTCCATAACACCAACCTCGAAGCCAGGCATGTCGGATACATAGTCTACCCTACATTTTTTACCGTCTTTTGTTTCCATAATAAAACTATTTGTACCGCCTATGCGGTTAATAGTGATATCCTTAGTTGTGTGATAGTATGAATAGAGTTCATAGGGCTCTTGAGTTACGATTTCATCACGAACGATGAACTGAGTACGGTTATTTACAAGAGCAAAGCCTCTTTCATATTCAGTAAGAGTTTCCTGATATGAAGGAGCATTGTCAACTATACCATACGCTGCACCATCGGCAGAACCACTGGCAACTATTGTGGACATTGTATCATAACGGTTTTTACCAGGTGTCTGACCTGCGCCTGCTTCCCAGTTTCTCGTGGGATCAACAAAGAGACAGTTGTTACCTTCAGGTCTTTCACGATAACGATAGTATGTGGGAGTATCGAAGTTGTACACATCAGCAGCGGTTTCATGAATCCATCTTACGCCAAGAGCGTCGATAACGAACGAACCAGCATCGTATTGGTCGTGACCTGTACGTGAGTTACCGCCCTTACCTGAAATAAAGTATCCATCAGGTTCATAACTCGAACGCATACTTACAATAGGCTCAAGGCCTCCAAAGAAATAGTCTTTGGTAAGAGTTGAACGCCAGTCGGCGTCTGTTTTCGTTTCGGGATTGTACCAAAGAAGGTCAAGCATTTCAAGGTCGTTTGCCTTTTCATAAGTGCTCAGACGGAATGATCTTGCTGCAGGAATATCATATTTCTCGTCAAGGAAGAAGTATACAGGAGTACCGTACTGCAGTGATGTTTTTTCAGAATCGGAGAAGTCGAATGCACCCTTGGGTCCTCTTATAGCAAACGGCATATAGCCGGTTTTGCTATAACCTTCATCGTCTCCAAGACCGCCGTCGGAGCCAATGGCTGTGTCCATAGCGGTGAGCATATATGCAAATGAGGTAACAGAATACCACCAGTAACTTATACCTTCAGAATATAAACCATCGGGCTGATACTGGTAGAGAAAGGCTGATGGCATATATTTTATGAGATTGTTTATGTATTCATTACAGAAATCGGAATAACCCGGCTCATCACAAAATGCTAGACAAGCGGTTACATAACCTTTGGAAATAGCCGCAACAACATTGTTGGCAAAACCGAGATAACCGCCACCATTACGCATAAGGCCCGTAGCATAGAGGGCATATTTCATAACGCCGTTTCTCATATACTGTTTTTGCTCTTCGGTCCAGTAATCATAGCACCAGTCATATGCAAGAGCGATACCATTTGCGTTGTGCCCAGAGTCAAGACCTGTAGCGTTGGATGATGTTACCCAGTCGGTATCACAGTCGATGATACTCTTAACATCCTCCCAAATACGCGCAGCGTATTTTTTGTCGCCTGTTAAAAGATACATCATGCCACAAGTTTCGGCGACATCTTCAAGATGGTTTCGGTTGACTGATATACCGCCGGTAATCATAGTAGTGGTTGGCGGCGGTGGCGGCTCGTCGAGAAATTTATCTGCCTGTGCTTTAACTGCTTCGTATGCAGCCTTCATAAAGGGGTCGGTATCTTTATATTTTTTTATTTTTTCGATTACTTCATCAGTAACAAGGAGACGGGGGTGGTGCTTTCTGGGGTGTTTCTTTTTCACCATATCCACATAGTCTACCATTGTTTCGGGGTCATAGTTACTACTATAGATGAGGTCGCCGTTGGCGTTTAATTCATCAACAGCGTTTGCATCACCATCAAAATATATTTTGCTGATATATACCTCAGTGGTATCAACAAAAACATCATTATGAGGACCTTGGCCTGCAAAAATAAATGATGTTGATTCAGGCGGGTCAAAGAGAGGTGTACGCGATTTTGAGAAACCACCATCGTTTCCATCACCGCCCTGAATTATAATTCTTACCTGTCTCCATTCACCTTCCCAGTCTATGGGGAATTTACTCCAGAGCCAGTCTGTACCTGAGGTGTCGGGGTTGTCTTCACCATAAGCACCTACAAAAAAGATACTACCGGTATTTTTCTTGGAATACATCTCGAGTACAAGTTCTTTGTATTTGCCAAGTTCCCACGAGGGATCAGGATATATAGCACCGGGGCCACCATTTATGAGTTCATCCTTGCCGGGTCCCCATTTGAGTGCTTTTTTGCCTTCGATTTCAACAACTTCACCCTTGGAAGGACCGTTTTTCTCGGCTGTCCATACTACAAAAGGCTTAAATTCTTCTTTTGTAGACTGTTGTTCAATATTGGAACCTTCGGACTGTACATTTGCGATAGAGATATCATCTAAGTAGAGTTTAGTTCTGGAATCGGTAAGAGTGCCGCCGAAACCAGGAACAATCTGAATTGAGTCGATTGAATCAAAGCCCCTGGGGGTACCATTGATTTCAAAGTCATCAAAATTTACCGAAACGAGTTTCCAACCCTGAAATTTGCAGCCGATTATGGTGCAGTAATAGTCTTTTGTAAGGGTTGAAGGGTCGTCGGACATAAGGAGTACACCAATGGAGGTGTCGGTAGGTGCGGGCGAATAGATAGGCACTTCAAGATAAGCACCCTGTGAAAAATCAGAAGTAGTCACGGGAACTGTTATGTTCTTTGAAAGTGAATCGCCCTCTATAAGTGCTGTAAAGTTGCCGCTTCTGGACTGTTCTGTGCTTGCTTTGAGTCCGGTTTTGGATATTGCCGCAACACTGGAAAGAGCGGCAACAACCGTTTGAACACGAGAAACAGGCTTTACTTCCTCCTGCACAGGCTCAACAACCGGTGTTTCAACGGCTTCGCTCGAAAAGACAGGAAGTGCAGTAGGAATAATCATTGTAAGTACTAAAAAAAGTACCAATAAACGTTTCATATATTCGTCCCTTTCATAGTTTTAATGATTTATCTGTTTTTATAAACCGTTATTGCATTAAGACCTGAAGACCAGCCTAAAACATAAACTTCATCGCCAACTTCAATATTTTCAACGCCGCCTACATAGTTTTTATTAAGATCTTTTTCAAAAACCCATACAGGAAGCGAGCTGGCACTAAAGTGATATAAAGCTCCACCTTCGTCTACTGCTATAGCACCGTTGCTAACATAGGTTACTGTACCAAGATTTGTGTGGCGATGTACGGTACTAACTTGACTGCGTTGATCGTTCTCTCTGTCATATAGAAGTACAAGTCTTATAACTTCGCCTTTTAAATCAGTAATGACTGCAACGATATCACCAACTTTAATTTCCTGCTTGTCGGGATGAATGTTAGTTACTTCAGCATTTTTGTATTTAGAAGTAATAAAACTTGATCTTTTGAGAACATCTTTGCTCTTGAGTACATAACTCTTTGTAGTTTTTTTCGAAACACCTTCGAGAATAATTTTAGGTTCCTCTTTTTCGGTGTCGTAGACATAACGAATGTCAGAAATAGCAATATCGTTTGCACCATCAGGACAAGAGGGGTCTAATATGCCTCCATCATGACATATAACATGTGTTATTAAAGGATAAGAATCTCCTGTCATATACGGCATATAAGTGCTCGCTTCGCCTGCGTATACACTTGGAACAGTGTATGTTCCTCTGCCATCATCAAAGAATGCTTCTCTTATTGAGTTAGTTGTAACAAAACTGTTCTCATCGACTGATTCAACTGATACAGGCGGTGCAACTATAATAGATACATTATTTGCAAAAAGAATCTTTTTGTCAAAGGTGTTGCCTCTTACATTGGCTGTAATGCCTGAACCACAATAGTAATCTACCGAATAGATAGGATATGGTACAGGGTTGCGGAATTCATCAAGAGTAGCAAGACTCATTGCATGATATACTGTTGAGACTTTGCCCTCTGCATTTACCTTGTATGCGATAAGCTCACGGTTGTTTGTTTCGGGGAAGATTGTTTCGTACTGTGTTTTATCCAGGGTATCAGTTGAGAAGGTCATGCCTGTGGTGGTTATATTTTTAACCTTGTCAGCAAGTGGTATTGTTTCTAAAACACCTGAAGTACTGAGAATCATAACACTAGCCTCTGATTGGAAACCGTTGGTTGTGCCTTTTGCACCAACGACATAGCCGATAGTGTAATCGGCGCCTCTTGTCCAGTATACAATTTCACCCTTTGTATTTTGATATATATTGTAGGTGTTACCGAGAACAAGGGTATCAATGTTTTCACGAAGGTCAGCGCTGAAGACAAACTTTTTGTCGCCGCTGTAGATATATTTTTCATCTTTACCGTCTATAATGTGCTCGATACCTGTAGAGTTTACGATAGCGGTGAAGGCTTTGCCGTCTACTGACTCATAGAATTCAATAACATCGTCTTTTTTGATTTTGGTCTTTGATAATGCGGTGCCTGTGTAGTCGATAAGATTGTAGAAATCATAATCTTTGAAGTTGATTGTTCTTGTAGAATCAATAAGATCTTCTACTTTATCAAGTGCTGCATTGTAGTTTTCTGCAACGATGTTGATATATTCGTCGATAATAACAACTTCATATACAGAGTCGTCATCGTTATCTATGAGGGTAACTGTACCTGATGAAGGAAGCATCTTGTCTGCAGTTACGGGATAGAGTTCTGACATGTTATAGATAACTTTATAGTCATCACCTATTTTGAAAGTGAGAGTTTTTTCGTCTTCTAAGGTGTAGACACCTGTTGTGAAGTTGAAATCAAGGTCAGAGTTAGCAATAAATGAAATTTCTTTTATATCATCTTTGATAGCATAAAGCACAGTTTTTTGTGTGCCTGCTTTTTTGTAGAAATACTCTACTTTTCTACCAACAGAATTTGTAATAATCTCTTCACTTGCTTTTTTGTAGGTTATGCCATCAATTACAACATTACCAACAACAGCACGGTCCTGACCCATTGAAGAAACAGCATCAGCCTCTACAATGCCTGTGCCACGGTAAATTTTGTGGTTGTAGGCAAGAAGGTCTACACCTTCCCTTGTTTCGTAGGATACGGATGTACCGTATGACGCAGGAATGAGAACCTCACACAGTGCTGTGTTTTTGAGAAGTTCCAAAAGGTCGCCTCTTAAGATAGGTGCGCCGACGACGGGCTCAATGCCATCAAAAAGGTCATTTTTTGTAGCAATCGAAAGGAACCCTGTGGGGTACCCTCCTGTAACTATTGCCATATCTCCATAGCCGAGAAGTTTAACCATTACGCTTACTGCCTGCTCTAAATATACAGGCTCGTCGGGAAGGAATTGGTCAACTGACACACCACTCATATATCCTGCATCTTTCAGAGCATAGATATATGGAGCAAAATTGTGAGATTCGGGTACATCGACAAAACTTGTAACATAGTTATTGACAGGTGCGATACCGCCAAGACGGGCTGCAAGTTCTGCGAACTCGCCACGTGTTACATAAATCGATGTGCCTGATTCAAAAAAGAGTTCGTCAGTAACTTCGAGTGCTGAGAGCATTTCGAGAGTTTCTGCGTAGAGACCGGGTTCAAATGCTTCAACCTGCTCTTCCTGAGCAAAGGTTGTTACATTTATAGAAAATATAAGAATGACAGATAAAATAAGAGCAATAATTTTATTTGTTTTCATTATTTGTCACCTCCTAATTTAGTTGCCACACAGATAATTTTTGCCACCTGTGCCCTTGTTATGTTGGAAGCAGGAGCAAAGGAACCATCATTAAGGCCGTTGATAACGCCTGCTTTTACAAGCGAAGCAATAGCTTCTTTTGCATAATCAGATATCTGGGCGTTGTCGACAAAAGAAGTTTCGCCTTTTTCAAGCCCAACACCGATGAAGGTAAGAGCTCTTTCGAGAAGTACGACTGCATCCTGACGTGTGATTACATCATTAGGTCTGAAGGATACGCCATCACCCTTGGCAATGCCTGATGACGCCAGAGCGTTTACATAGTTTGCATACCATGCATTATCTGCTACATCGGTAAAACCAGCGTCTGCCTGTGCGTTGATACCGAATGCTGTGCAAAGAACTTTTGCAAATTCAGCTCTTGTGATAGCATCTTCGGGACGGAAGTTGCCGTTGTAACCGGAGAGAACACCGGCTTTGTTCATTGTTTGAACATAAGGATATGCCCAGTGAGTTGTTGCCATATCGTTAAATATTGATGTGGGGGCAACAACTGGCGGGGGCACTGCAGGCCCTGTAATGCTCACCCTGTTTGAAGAAGGTCTTGATGATTCGTTTTCATCGTTTACATCAGGTTTAGGATCTTCATAGTCATCAAGTGCGTCTTCCACAGCAAGTGTAAGTGCTGCAATATCTACATAAGTTCTGCCCTTTACAATACCTGCCACAGAAGCTTTTGCTTTTGAAGATGCGGTATCATATGCAACTGAACCGAGATAGTCGAGAGCAAAACGAACATTTGTTGTGTTGGTGCTGTTTTTAACTTCACTTAAAATTATATAGTCTGTCAAATCACTAAGTGCAGTTTCAAGTCCTGAAGAACGATTGAGATGTGCCATTGCATCAGCATATTGTGATGTTATTGCCAAAAGTTTTACTGCATCTGTAGGAAGACCTTCTTTTTCGAGTTGAATCTCAAGGAAAGAAAGCATACCGTCGGATTTTGCAGAGCGTTCTGAAAGACGTTCGAGTGTAGCGGCAGCCGGGAAGAACTTGCCTTCTTCACCCATAAGTGAATTGAGATTTGAACGGTTTGCTACACCGCTAGCAAAGTCCATAATCATATCATATTCTTCAATAACTGTATTTGTTTTGTTACAAGCAGTACAAATATCTTTTGCAGAGTTGTAGAATTCACCGCAGTTGAGACATACAAACTCAAGACCGAGAGCATCGGTTGCGATTGCTTCAAAGTTTCCATATGAATAGTTAGAAAGACTTTCAAAGAGTTTGTAGAGTTTGTTATATACCATAGGAGCATTTTCAATTACTGTGCCTTCTACGGGTACGCTTATGATGCGGTACAGACCATAAGTGAGAGCATCATGATTATCATATGAAGAAACTGCTTCGGTATCGATGAAGACATCGCCGACAAATCTATTTGCAATGAAGGAATAATCGTAAAGATAAGATTTGAGTTCTTCATAAGTAACAGGCTGTTCAAAATGGTTTGGAACAGCGGGATTTTCTACAACACCAGTGTTTTTAACAATAAAGTTAACTACTGCAGAAGAGCCTTCAAGAGTTATTGGTGTAACACTTTCCTCAGAAGGAACAACTATTGAACCAAGACCGCGGGGGGCTAATGTGTCTTTTCTGAGAATAAGCACATTGTAGGTTTTCTCAGGGTTAAGTGAAACTGTGATATCAGAAATACCGTCCATATCACGGAAAATTACATCACTATCACCTGCAAAAACCACATAAATATCGTCATCTTCAGCATAAAGATGAAGGTTTGCACTTCCTGAAGAATCAACAGTAAGTCCATACTGTGCACCTACTTCGATTACATTTGTTGTGATTGATACCTCTTCAGAATCGTTTTCACATTTAATAACACAGTATAATAACTTGCCTTCACTGCCGCTGGGGATAACAAAGGAAGGATCAGTGAAACTGGGTTCTGAATCGCCGTCGAAATACCATTCGTATGAATAGGTTTCGGGGTCGGGATAGATACCGCTCTCATTGTAGAATACAGTTACGGGAGCAGAAATTTCACAATATTCATAACCCTCAACTATAGTTGCAGATGTGAAAAGACCAGGGGTTTTTAAAGGTGAGCCTGCATAGTAGTTTGAAAGTGTGCCGTTTGAAACAGAAATATCTGAAATTTCTTCGTCAAATACGCCACTGTCTACTAAGACATCATCTATAAACAAGTTATATTGGCCCTCTTCCACGATGAACTTAAAGCCATCTGCATCGGAGGTAACTTCAAAATCATAGGAACCTGCAAAAATCGTTGCTGCAGACGATGTGGAAACATCGGCTTTAAACATCACGGAAGAAAGTGCATGTGCAAGCGGAGTTCCCGTTGATTCTGATGCAGTGTCGAATGAAAGTAAATAGTTATTTATCTCGTATGTAGACTGGTCATAGGACATAATAATAACTTCAGAAGAAGGATTTTCTTCAATTTCTATGACGCCTTCAGGTGTAATGGATACGCCGTCATAGTCAGAATCTGCAAGCACACTCCAAATTTTGGTTGCGCCATTTACAGAACTTGGAAGCATAAAACGAGCGTTTGCTTCAGAGGTACCCTTTGTACCTACAAGAAGCGGCTCGGTTACAACCTCATGAACAGTGATATATTCATCTGCAAATGCCCATTCTGATGCACAGTGGTCGTGAATTGTTTCTCTGACTCTTGCCGCTGCCAAGATATTCTTGCCTATATCGGTACTTTCATTAATACGATATAAGGGCTCAGAACTTGGGGCAGTCAAGGGTGTATCACTTAAAAGAACACCCGCAGAATCACACTCAAAGAAAGCGTATTCTAACTCTTCGGGGATATTGGAAGTGGGTATCTGGGCATGAGAAGCATTTACATTAATAGTTCTTGAACTGCCTTCAACACTCATAACAGAAGAAATATTGTATGCAAAGCCAAGTGATGTAGCATAACATTTTACATTGTCAATGTTGGTTGCCGCTAAGACGAAACCATCAGTGTTGTGGTTGGCGTGTACTTGTTTGCTTATAACGAGGTTGTCATTCATATATACATCAAGTTTTCCTCGATGTTCACCATATGTGTAAACAACAACCTTATAGTCATTCCATCCTGAAGGGATAGTTAGAGTAGATGGGGTGAAAATTGCCGAGTTTCCGAAAGACAAACCGCCATCCAGGATTGAGTCCGATGAGAACTCAAGAATAACAGGAACAGAAAACTTGGCTAAGTTAGTAGAATGTGCAGTAAGAAAATAAGTGGTGCTAAAAGTTATATTACCGCTTACTGATGTATAATATTTGTTTTCTGTTTCGTGATCGGTAGCAATTGAACCGCCGTCAAGACCTGAAGCAGTAACGCCATCTTCAAAGTCAAGATCTGCTGAAGGGTGCATGAACCAAAAATTTCTTGTTCCATTCAGTGTTTCACCAGAGTTATTCATGTTCGCAATCTTAACTTCGTATGCGGGGAACACTCTGGCTGTAATATTATTGAAGCCAGGTACAACAGTTAAAATACCGTCATTTGAAAGTTGGAAACCGGAAAAATAAGTTGCATCGCCTCCGAGGGATGTGTTGGTTATACCAGTATATGCATATTCTTTGGTGGGATCATCAGGGTCCCAAGCAGTAAATGCATAGTGTAAGGGATGACCTACAATAGGTGCTTTGTAATGCGGCTGACTGGCATTGTAAGTGCGATCAGGCTCTGTGTACTTGAACTGCATTGAAGCAGATACAGGAATCTGAATAAGGGACATTACCATTATAATTGTAAGTGTAATACTTAAAAGTTTTGAAAATTTATTTTTCATATTATCCTCCCTTTTTTAAGAAGATTCAATGTGCAAAATTTCAAGAATTTTACACTTTTATCTAAAAATCTGTTTGTAATTACATGTTTTAAAGATTAAATAAGAGACGGTTACTCAGTAACCGTCTCTTAATCTAGATGCAAGTTTTATCTGAGGTTAACTACACTATTTACAGGAACGAGTCCATCACTAGTTAAAATAAAGAGTTTGAAATATGAAAATTCATTTATATCAGTTGCATTAAGTGTAATTTCAACATTGTGTTCAGCTGCTGCGAGAGTGCTGTTAACTACAGCAATGTTTGTAATATTGTTCCAAACAGGACTATACTGAGCAAGAATGAATTTAACATCTTTGCCGGATGCACAAGACGCAGGAACTGTGAGTGTAACTGTAGCAGAAGTTACATCTTCTGTTATTGCTTCTATTATTGCAGCGTCAGCCATATTTGCAACGTTGCCGTTTACAGAAAGTGTAATTGCACCGATATTAACATCACCGATTTTAGCAGGTGCAGTTTCTACAACAGCACCAGTGTAAACTTCACCGTGATAGTAGTTTACCTTAGGAGTGATTACTGCTTTTACATATCTGCCGAGGTCATTTGCATCGGGTTCGTAACCAGCAGGAATTTCTTCCCAGTTACCATTGATAGAATCTGAAATATAGTATTTGATTTCAGAAATATTTGCATCATCATAGAATGCACCACAGAAGAAGTCATAATCTGCTTTGATTGCTTTGTCTACTGCGGGGTTATTGATTTTTGCATTGTATGCAGTGGGTGTTTTGATTGTTACATGACCATAAGTATAATCATCAAGTTCACCCTGGAAATCGATATATTCATTGAGTTTAGCATCTTTTGCAGGGTCAACAAGACCTACATTTCTGTTAACTGTAACTGCTTTGCCATCCACAAAGAGTGAGTATGTTGCATTGGGGAGGTCAAGGTAGAGTCTTACATGTTTCCAGCCTTCGCCAACATATACGGGTGCGCCCGAAGCGGCTCTGTCATACACATAACCAGGATTTCCGGCGAGTTCAGAAAGATAGAAACCGTCTTTCCAGTTAATTGGGGTTGACCACATTGTGTTAATTTCGCCGCCGACTTTCATCTCGTAATCGATGGCTATTGTGCCGATTCCAGCGTTTACTTCAGTTGTAGTTACAGGACGGAATTTATATGAACTCTTTATATCACAAGTTATATAATGATTGCCTGTAGTTTCGTCTAATACAACTGTGCCGCCTTCTATAGTTACGCCGTCTTCAAAAGTTCTCTTAATTTGTTCAGAAATACGTTGGAAAGGTGAAACAAGTGCACCGTCGGTATATTTAACCTGAATAGGTTGGTTTACATATGTTATGCTGGCTGCACCAACGGGGAAGATAGTTAAATCAGGGTTTGAAACAGAAAGAATAGCCTTTCTGTTGTTACCGTTAACAGTTCTAAGAACTATTGAATCGGGGTCATTGAAATAATCTTCACATCCGCTTCTTATCTGCCAGGTAATAGAGTCAAATGAACTACCGCCTGTGATTTCGATGGGGACTTCGAAAACATCGCCTTCCATCTGAGGAGCAAAGATCCAATGTTGCTTACCGTTTTCAATAGATTTGTTGAATTGGGGTGTTTCTTTCCATGCAATAGGCTGTGCAGGGAATTTAATCTGTACGGGGTCAGAATATACTATTTTGCTCGCATGGTTACAAAGTTCTGTTTCCTGAACATAAGCACCTGCTTTGATGAATTTGCCTTCGTGTGATTCGTCAAGTGTAAGTTCTGTAGCATTAAGACTTGTGTAAGGGCCTTCTGCTGAATCTGCAATGTAGAGTGATGTGTAAATGTCTTCAGGAATGTTGCTTGTGGGCATTGCGCATCTTAATGCAGAAGCAGTAACCTTTGAACCTACTGTGTGTGTTGCAGGAGCAGTTACGGTAACATTATAGGGGAAACCAAGAGATGTAGAATAACATTTTACATTGTCAACACGGTCTGCGGATAAATAGAACAAATTGAGATTGGCATTGGTGTGTGTGGCATGTGTATGGTCATCTACTATGAGTTTATCATTCATGTATATATCAAGTTTTCCTTGATTTTCACCATGTGTGTAAACAACAACTTTATAGTTATTCCATCCTGCAGGGATGGTTGTAGTAGACGGGGTAAGAATTGCTGCGTTTCCAAACTTCAAACCAGAAGATTGCAGTGAGTCGGTTGAAAACTCAAATACAACAGGAACAGAATACTTGGGTAAGTTAGTGGTATGTGCGGCGAGAAAATAAGTGCCGTCAAATTTTATACTAGTCTGACCTTCCGTCTTTGCGTAATATCTATTTTCTGTTGTTTCATCAATTTTAATTTCACCATTTGTAAGACCTGTAGCAATGCCATCTTCAAAGTCAAGGTCTACTGAGGGGTACATGTAGTTGTAATTTTTACTTCCTATCAGTACTTCAGAAGGGTCGTTTTTGTTTGTAGCCGTAACTTTGTATGCCGGAAACACTCTGTCTGTAATACCGTTAAAATGGGGTGCCAGAGTAAAGAGACCATTGTCTGAAATCTGAGCATAAGCGGTGGAATTATACTGTGCGTCGCCACCCAAAGCTGTGTCTACATAATATTCATATGTGTATTCTTTATCGGGGGCATCCGGATCCTCAACAGTAAATGCATAGTGGTAGGGATGACCTTCAATAGGTGCTTTGTAGAAACTCTGACCGCCTACGTAAGTGGGGTCAGGCTGTGAGTACTTGAACTGTGTTGCAGCAAATGCAGGGATTGATACAGTTGAAAGTACAAATACCACTGCGATAAGTAAACTTAAAATTCTGGATTTTTTCATTTTCTAAAACATCCTTTCAAATTATTTGTTGCGTCGCAACAATTATATATATATTTAAAACAAAGCGGTTCAAATCATAACCTTTCCCAAGGAATAAGGCAGTGCAGGAAGACACGGGAGTCTTTTGCCGCAAAGCGGGGAAAAGCAGATGCAGCAAACACTGCGGGCTTCCCTGTCTGCACCGTTTTTTGAGTGAGTAAAATACGCAAAAAGGTGCAAAAATAGCGGGAAAGATCTTACAGATTTGGCCATCTTTGCTTAGTTTTTATGAACTTTTCACAGATTTTATTAGAAATATCTAATATTACAGAATCATTTTACAATAAACAAAGCAATATTACAACGTCATATATTGCTATTTTTTTGTCATATATTGCTATCAGGGGCTTTGGAATGAAAAAATGTCATTTTGCCCAAAAATACATATATTTCTTTGTGCAAGTTTTTTATTAGTGGTTAGTGATTAGTGGTTAGTGGTTAGTGAAAGGTTTTCAGTTAAACACTAAACACTTTTTTAGCACGAGCATTTTTTCAATATATTTATAAGAATTTTATAGTTGTCGACTGACTGTATTGATGCGCGAAGAAGGTCTTCCTTATTTATATTGCCCCAGTTTATGTTTATACCCATATGTTTTGCCATAACACGAACGAATTCACGAATCGTTCTTCCGTTGCCCTCTCTGAACGGGTGTATGATATTCAGTTCTGCCATTACATATGCCAAATTGTCTAATTTCTTTTGCGTGTCTGTTTCGTTTAAAAAATTATTTGATTTGATTTTCGCAAAAAGTTTGTCAAGTTCTCTGTCAATCAGTTCGGGTGGATAAAACACAGTTTCTGCTTTGCTTATGCTTTCCCGCCTTATTCTCCCCGCGAATGAATATATATCTTCAAAAATAAATTGGTGTATTTTTATAAGATGGGTTTTAGAAAAATTGCCCCTTATGGGTTCTTTTAAAAGTTGCATTTGTTTGATGGCAGTGATTTCTTCTTCCGCTTGTTTTAAAACGTCGCTATCTTTTATGTTCAGTTTATTCCTCAAGATATTAGTATCTTTATAACAATATACAGACTGCACTGTTGTGTAAACATCATATTTTGAAAACATACTCATACCCTCTTTTCGTATTTCAACACAAGTTCGTTAATCGCATCTTTATATGTTATTTCGCCGTTTTCAATCCGTTTGAGATTTTTAAGGGTTTCTTTTGTTATTTTCATACCTTCTACTGCAAAAGTAGCGGAAAGGTTTTTCAGATTGGTTTCAAAATTATCAGATTTCATCTCTGTTTTATGTCTCCAATTTACATAATTACCATTTTTCAGTCGCAAATCGGAAGGCTTTTCGGCATCAGCAGGTATAAGCCATACTCCCGCCATTTTTCTGGCACCGGGAATTCTACCCTGATTACACAACACATTTATTCTTCTTACTGAAATGTCCCATATTAAACTGGTTTCTTTTATTGTTTGAATATTCATATAATCACCTTCCTGATTTTATTATATACCACAGTTGGAATAATGTCAATAATAAGAATGGTTAGTGGTTAGTGAAAGGCTGATATGTGTTTTTAACTATGCCCTAAAAACTAAAATGAGGATGTAAAAATGAATTTACAACCCCTTAATCTTGTCATCTGGATTTAACTGTTTTTAGTGATGAAATCAACACTCTGCGTATGGCACCACATTCATTTTGTGTTTTCTTGTATTTATCTTCTGCGATACAATCTGTTTCAAAAAGCAGTTCTAACCAGTACTCTGTTTCATAACACTCTTTCTGTGCTATTTCGAGTTTGGAAATGAAATCCTTTTTACTTTGTGCATATTGTGCCTCATGTATATTTGCGCCAATCGATGTTGCAGAACGCAAAAGTTGATTTACTAATACCGCTTCTTTATGGTTAGATTTAATTTCTCTGCATAGGAAAACAATATCCTTTGCAAACCGCTTTGCTTTATCTCTTAATACGCTATTCGCCATTAATATCACCTCTGCAATTATTATATTGCAATTTTGATGGTTTTTCAAGTGATATTCTGTACTTTGTACAGAGTGATATTTTTGATAAATCAAAAGTGTTATTAAAGCCTTTGGTTTTAGTGCTATTTTATTCGCTCACAAACTGCCAAAGGCAATACCACTGCGCAGCAATATCACTTGCAGAGCAAATACCACTCGCCCAAGGCGAATAAAACTGCCGAGTGTCCTTATGAACACTCGGCAGAAAGCATATTTTTTTATTCGTATACTTTTTCTATTGCTTTGATTACGGCTCTGCCGTATGCACCATCGGGAGTCATTGAAGGCTCCCCATTTACATATTTACAAAACTCTTCAATCTGCCAGAGCATTGCATCTTCGGGGTACGGGCTGAGGTCGAGGGGGGTAGAGTTACCGTCTTTATCGATGATAACATTTGAGCCTACTCTTACTACGCCGTTTTCAAAAAAGAACGATGTTGACATTTCGCTGGGGGTATATCCTGAAAATGTTACTGCGCCTGATGCACCGTTTTGCATTTTCAAAAGAAACTGTGCGTGTCCCTCAATGTCGGCATTTTGTTTTAAGTTACCAAGTGATGATGCGATTTCAAGTTCCTGAGGTCCGAAAACGGTGAAGATTTTATCAAGAGCGTGAGCGCCGTAGTTCATTACGATGCCACCACCCGCTTTTTCTTTTTGCAAAAACCATTTGGGACGCCAGTCGGCAAAGTAATTGATTGTGCGGGTTTCGGTGTACATACAGAATTTGCCTAAAGCGTTTTCATCAGCAATCTTTTTTACTGCCTGAATAGCGGGGAAAAAGCGCTGAATGTGGCCGACGCCAAGTTTCTTACCGCTTTTTTTTGCGGCCTCTATCATACGGTCGCATTCCTCAACGGTATTTGCCATAGGTTTTTCAATAAAAACATTTATGCCGTTTTCAAGGAAGAACACGGTGGCATCTGCATGGAGAAAGTGAGGAAGATTTAAGATTACTGCGTCAACTTGTATGTCTGACGAGGGGATATCTTTATAGTCTATAAAATAAGGAACATTTTTTTCTTTAGCAAGGTTTTTTACAACTTCTTCGTTGACATCGCAAAGTGCACAAAGACGGCAGGAAGATGATTTTTCCATCGCTTCGATGTGAGAAAGTCCTATTATACCTGTACCTACTATTGCTATGTTTAACATATTAAAGACTCCTTTTATTTGCTGTCTGATTTTGATATGTATTTTATTATTACATCTGCTATATGGTCTGCCCTTTTTTTCATTTCGCCGCTGACAGACAGGTCTAACCCTAACAGTTTTGACATTGTATGGATATTGGAAAAAGCGGAAAAGCAAAACATGTTTACGCTCATTGAGGTCTGCATTACATCGATATCAGGCGAGATTACGCCTTTTTCGATACCCGTTTTCAAGAGTTTGGTTACCCCCTCGAAAAGTCCCCTACCCGTTTCTTTTACATATGATGCGTTATTTAAGTTTTCCCACAGCATCAATCGGACAAAGGCGGGGTTAGTTAAGAGAAAATCGAAATAATCAAGGATTACATCGCCGATTACTGAAATTCCTGTAAATTCTTTTTCAGAAACTTTGGTTTCAAACTCGGCAAGGCGTGAATACACATTTTCGAGAACTACAGAATAAAGGTTTTCCTTACTTTCAAAATGAGCGTATATGAGTTGTTTATTAACTCCCGCATTTTTTGCGATTGAATCTACTCTTGATGCCGAAAGACCGTTATTTGCAAACTCGGTTTCTGCAGAGGCAAGAATTTTCGCTCTTGTTATTTCGCTTTTTTCACTTTGTTTCATTAAAATCCCGCTTTCTTTTTCCAATCTTCAAGGTGTGCTTTTACAAAGTCATCATCTGTAAGATAAGGATAAGATGCATTTATACGGCTGATTTCCTCTGCCTGACCGTCGGATAAAACTTCGTTGGGGTTTAAGCAGAAGATGTTTTCCATTAGGCCCTGACGGTGAAGAACTTCGTGAACACCGGGGATACAGCCATGGAAACCGTTTTTAGCGTCAAAGAACACGCCGTTTGCGTCGGTTACCTGAGCAGCGAGTGTGAGGAAGCGAGAAGAAATAGAGTCTTTTTTGCGTTCTTCCTTAATATCACTGAGCATTCCTACAACATTATGTGTCCACATTGTCCAGTGGCCGAGAAGACCGCCGTCAAAGGTTTTGGTGTAGGTTTTGCCGTTTTCATTGAATTCAAATTTTGTGAGAAGGTCTAATACGATATTATCGTCATTACCTGTGTAGAGAGTGATTTCGTCTGCTCTTTCAGAGGTAGCGGCGGCACGAACAACATCGAGAGATGTGTAGCGGTTAAATGATGCACATTTAATTGCAACAACATTTGGCACTGCGCAAACTCTCTGCCAATAATTATAGGAAAATACTCTTCCGCCTACGGCTGTCTGGAGATAGAAGCCGATTGTGGGCATAACCTCGGCAACGGCTTTTGTACGCTCTATCATATCATCTTCAGAGATATGGTTAAGTCCGCCGGGGCTTAAAAGCACTGCGTCATAGCCGTATTCTTTAGCAAGTTTTGCCTCTTTAACTGCCTGTTCGATAGGACCGCATACACCTGCGATTTTTACAATTACTGTATCATTTTCTTTTTCGTATTTATCGATTTCTTCAGAAACGATTTTTAACACGGGTTCGAAGAGATTAACTTCGGGGTCGCGGATTTCAAACTGTGTAGTATGTACTGCAGTTGCTATACCGCCTACGCCTGAATCAAGATAGTAGTTCATTAAAAGGCGAAGACCTTTTTCGTTTAATTTACGGTCATTTGTGAGAGCAAGGGGTGTTGCGGGGATTACTATGCCCTCTGAAAGTTTTTTGAGTGCTATTTCGTGTCTGGTCATATCACTAATTCTCCTTAATACTACCTATATATTAATAACTGCCTTTACGTTCTTCAAAGTGAGTGGGTTTGCCAAGTGTTCTGCCACCGTCAAGGAGCCACTCAGCCTGCCAACGAATGAGAGTTTTTGCACTTACTTCGGGGTAGCCGAATGTTTCCATAGCAAGTGATGCATCGTTAAGGTATGCATCAGTTCCGCATTCGTTTTCAAAGATAGGCTTTTTGCCGAGATACTCGCCAAGTTCAATTGCTGCTTTTTTGATAGAAACTGTTTCGGGCCCTGTTACATTCATAATACAAGCAGGTGATGATGCGTGAAGAAGTCCGCGGATTGCGATTTCGTTTGCACTGCCCTGCCAGATGAAGTTAAAGCAAGGGGTTGAAAGGCTTATAGGCTCTTCTTTCATAATTTTATCTGCAACATCGAAAAGAACGCCGTAGCGAAGGTCTACCGCAAAGTTAAGACGGTATGTGAAAACTTTTGTACCATAGGTGTTTGCAGCATATTCGAATGCTCTTTCTCTTGCAAGGCAACTCATAGCGTATTCGCCGTTGGGGCCTACGCGGTCAGTTTCTTTACAGCCGCCGCTTGAAAGAGGAACTATAGGATAAATGTTACCTGAAGAAAATACTACGATGTTTGACTTTTTGAATTTATCAGCAACGAAAGCGGGAAGTGTGGAGTTCATTGCCCAGGTCTGCCATTCGTTACCGTCGGTGCCGAATTTTCTTCCTGCCATATAGATTACGTTTTCTACATCGGGAAGAGCGTAAAGTTTTTCTTTATCCAAAAGGTCGATAGCGATTACTTCTATGCCGTTTGATTTCATAAGTTCGGTAGCAATCGGGTCAGAGCCTCTTGATACGGCATAGATTTTTTTATCAACTCCTGCTTTTCTTACAGCATTTTGTGCAAGTACGCAAAGTGTCGGGCCCATTTTACCACCCGCACCGAGTACCATTATATCGCCTTTGATTTTTTTCATATCTTCTACAAGTGCCTGTGAGGGTTTTGTGAGAAGGTCATTGAGTTTTTCTTCAGTCCACATAAATTTAATCTCCTTTTAATTAAGATTGCAAAAAAGTAACCGATTGGTTGGTTTTTGCAATTACATTATATACCAATCAGGTCAATTTGTCAATAAAAATCTCAATATATGCCTTTTCAATTGACAAAGAGGGGGAAAATATTTATACTATTATATAATAATGAAGACGGAGAGCCGGAATGGAAAAAGATATTATATATTCTCACTCGCTTGATGCAGGTGAGTTAAGCCTTAAAAAAAGTGAAATTTTAAGATATATGGGGCAGAGATGCGAAGACGAAAGAATTGACAGAGTTATTGACTCTTTAGTTGGCGATGCAAAGAAAAGTGCAAAACCTAAAGCGTGTTTTGTTTTGAAAAATTTACGCATTGAGGGCGAGAAAATACACATTGACGATATGGAAATCAAATCAAAGAGCCTTACGAAAAATCTTTCGGGTTGCGAAATGGCAATTTTAATTGTTTTTACGCTTGGAACAGACACTGACAGATTTATTGAGTCAAATCTCACATCGTCGTCTGTGAAAGGCGTGTGTGCAGACGCTATTTCTACCGCTCTTTGCGAAGAATATGCAGACAGGTTATGCGGTGAACTGGGTGAGTATTTCAAAAAAGAGGGATTTACTCTTATGCCACGCTTTAGTGCGGGTTACGGCGATTTCAAATTAGACTACCAGAAAGATTTTATAAGATGCACTGATGCTATGAAAAGGTGCGGTGTAAGTGTTACAGACGCACTTATGCTTATACCGACAAAGTCGGTGAGCGCAATAATCGGGTTGAAAGGTGAGTGTAATATATGAGCATTTTAAATTCTTTAGGTAAAAAGTTCTTGTTCTTTGACGGCGCTATGGGTACGATGCTACAAAAAAGAGGTCTTCCCACGGGAAAACTTTGCGAAGAATGGAACATTGAAAATGCAGACGAAATAGTGAGTATCCATCTTGAATACTTAAATGCAGGTGCAAATATCATTACGGCAAACACATTCGGGGCAAATGCGATTAAGTTCCCGAATGGTAAAGGATACTCGGTAGAAGAGATTGTATCAAGCGCTATAGATAACGCTAAAAAAGCGGTGGATTTATGTGAAAACGGCGATGAGCATTATATTGCTCTGGATATCGGTCCGCTTGGAAAACTTTTAAAGCCTTTCGGCGATATGGATTTTGAAGATGCGGTTAGTATGTTTGCACAAACTGTAAGGGCAGGGGCGAAAAGCGGTGCCGACCTTATTATAATTGAAACTATGAACGACCTTTCAGAGACCAGGGCGGCAGTTATTGCAGCGAAAGAAAATTCCAACTTGCCGATTTTCGTTACGAATGCGTATGACGAATCGGGAAAACTTATGACGGGGGCTTGTCCTGAGGCGGTATGTGCGTGTCTTGAGGGTCTTGGGGTAGATGCTATCGGCATAAACTGTTCTTTCGGGCCGAGGGAGTCGATGAGTGTTATCGAAAGGCTTTGCAAGGTATCGAGCATTCCCGTTATTGCAAGTCCCAATGCGGGTCTGCCTGTTTTTGACGGAAAAGACACTAAATATGATACAGACGAAACAGAATTTGCGGACTATATGGAAAAAATCGCAGATTTGGGGGTTCAGGTACTCGGCGGATGCTGCGGAACTACTCCCGAATACATAAGAGAAACCAAGAAAAGACTATCGGGCAAAGTCCCCCACCCGACTGCAGAGAAAAATTTATCAGTGATTTCATCATACACTCACGCAGTTGAGTTTGGCAAAAAGTGTGTTATCATAGGCGAAAGAATTAATCCGACAGGCAAGAAGGCATTTAAAGAGGCACTCAGAAATCACGACATTGACTATATATTAAATGTAGGTTTAAAGCAGGAAGAGGCAGGTGCCGAGGTGCTTGATGTGAATGTTGGTCTTCCTGAAATTGACGAATGCACTCTTTTACCAGAGGTTATATGTGCTCTTCAAGGGGTTACATCTGTCCCGCTACAGATTGACACATCAGATGATAAGGCGATGGAAAAAGCACTCAGGCTATATTCAGGCAAGGCGATGATAAACTCTGTAAACGGAAAAAAAGAGTGTATGGAAAAAGTTTTCCCGCTTGTTAAAAAATACGGCGGTCTTGTGGTTGCCCTTACACTTGACGAGAATGGAATTCCTGAAACGGCAGAGGAAAGGGTGAAAATCGCCGAAAAAATTTATGGAACTGCCGAAAAATACGGAATTAAAAGAAAAGACATAATTACAGACACTCTCACTATGGCAGTGAGCACCGATGTGAAAGCGGGAAAAGTTACTCTCGATGCACTATCCGCCATTCACAAAATGGGCGGTCTTACAAGTCTTGGGGTATCAAATGTTTCGTTTGGTCTGCCAAAAAGAGATATTATAAATGCATCGTTTTTTACCTTAGCGCTTGAAAAAGGGCTTGACGGTGCAATTATAAATCCGCACTCTGTAGAAATGATGAAAGCGTACAAATCTTTTATGGCACTTTCGGGCAAAGACGAAAATTTTGAAGATTATATTTCTTTTGCCCAAAGCATTGAAACCGAAACTGTCATTTCGGGTGGGGTAAAGGAAAGCAAAAAAGATGTTGCAACTTTAAAAGATGCCATTATAAAAGGACTTAAGGAAAGCGCATACGAAATGGCAAAGAAAAGTCTTTTGGAAAAAGATGCGCTTGACATTATAAACACTGAAATTGTTCCCGCACTTGACATTATCGGAAAAGGGTTTGAAGAAAAGAAAATTTATCTTCCCCAACTCCTTATAAGTGCAGAGGCGGCAAAGTCTGCTTTTGAGGCGGTTAAAGAAAAAATGAGAGCCTCTGGGGAAGAAAAAAGAGATAAATTAACCGTAATTTTAGCGACGGTCAAGGGTGATGTGCACGATATTGGGAAAAATATTGTAAAAGCACTCCTTGAGAATTATTCTTTTAATGTAATAGATTTAGGAAAAGATGTCAGTCCCGAATTTATAGTCCAAAAAGCAAAAGAGACAGGTGCAAAACTTGTAGGACTAAGTGCTCTTATGACCACAACTGTTGCAAGTATGAAAGAAACTATTGAACTTTTAAAAGAAAAGGTGCCCGATGTAAAAACCATCGTCGGCGGTGCAGTCCTCACTGAAGAATATGCCCGTATGCTCGGCGCTGATGCATATTCACCCGATGCTATGGGTGCGGTAAGATATGCGCAGAGTTTATGTGAATAAAAGCAATATAAAAAACGCAAAGCGGAAATTCCGCTTTGCGTTTTTTTATTGTCAGATTTGTGAACATTTAGAATAAATAATACACAGAACTGAAGAAATGAGCAAAGTGAAAAATGCGAGTGCAAGACCAAGTATGATTGCACCGATGACGCTTGTTGCGGCAAAGGTTATGCCGAGAAGAACAAGCGATGTGATGATTGTTCCTGCTGCGCCTAAAACAAAAAGGAATAAAGATGCGCATGTGCAGATGGCGTCTTCCCTTATTCTCGGCGAGGCTATTAGCAAAACAGCAGGATAGATAATTCCCACACCCAAAAGCACCCAGAAAAATGCAGGAGCGGGTGTTATAACGGCAAAAAACTGAAGAAATGCCGCGATTATACCGATTATTACTGCTGCAGCAATACTAAGACCTACGCAGGTGCAGTTTCTTTCACAATTACAGTTTAACATTTGTCATTCACCTCCACTAGCATTATATTCAAAAATGCTTTCGGGGGTTACTGGATATTACTGCCCGTTTTTATTTGTTATCTTTTTTAATAGTTTGAATGCATAGTAAACTATGAGTCCCACCTCGATAGCAACAACGAGGTCAAATACTACAGTAAGTACAAAGGTAAGAATGAGAACGAGGACATCTGTTTTGGGTGAATTTTTAACTATATCAACAAAATGACGCCACTCGCTCATATTATATGCAACGATAAAGAGAACTGCCGCTATTGTCGGCATTGGGATAAGACTTGCATAAGGCATTAAAACTACTAAAACAAGGAAAAGAACTATGGCGTGAACTATACCGGAGATGGGTGTGCGTCCGCCGTTTTTTACATTTGCAGCAGTTCTGGCAATAGCACCTGTGGCAGGAATTCCGCCGAAAATTCCTGAAGAAATGTTACCAAGTCCCTGTGCTATGAGTTCCTGATTGGAATTATGGCGGTCGCCTATCATAGAGTCTGACACAACGCAGGATAAAAGTGATTCGATACCTGCAAGGATTGCTATGGTAAATGCGGGTGATATAAGTTGTTTTACAGTAGTTAAACTAAAATCAGGAAGTGCGGGTTTGGGGATATCTGATGTTACTGTGTAGAGGTCGCCTATTGTATTTACGCCGAAGGGCAGAAATTTAACCAAAACTACGCCAACTACAACCGCAATTAAAGATGCGGGGATTTTTTTGGACACTTTTGGCCATAAAATTAAGATGATTATTGATATAAGACCTATAATTACCGCTTGGAAATTGAGTGTTGAAAACGAATTTATCACGGCATTTAATTTTTCCATTGATTCAACGGCGTGAGTGCCGTCGGGGAAAGTGATGCCGAAAAAGTCTTTGAGTTGTCCTATGACAATCGTTACGGCTATACCTGATGTAAATCCCGTTGTTATGGAAGTTGGAATATATTTTATAAGATTTCCTACACAGCAAAGACCCATTATTATGAGAATAAGACCTGCCATTACGGTTGCGGTGGCAAGTCCCGATATGCCGTACGTTGCAACGATTCCCGCAACTATTGTAGCAAAAGCGGCGGTAGGACCCGATATATTTACTTTGCTTCCGCCAAAAAGCGAAATTACAAAACCCGCAAAGATTGCAGTGTAAAGTCCTTTTTCAGGCGAAACGCCCGATGCGATTGCAAGTGCTATCGAAAGAGGAAGGGCAATTATTGCGACTATTATTCCCGCAATAAAGTCCTGTATAAATTTAGATGCTGTGTAGCCTTTAAGTGAAGATATTATCTTTGGTTCAAATGTTCTCAAAATATTTCATCTCCATTGTATTTTTTGCCTTGAATATAATATCACAACACACTCTTATTGTAAATTGCAAAAAGATTATATTGTAGAAATTTGACAAAGTAAAGGCTTTTTGAGGCAAAAGTATCGTTGCAAATTTGTTATATCCCCTTTTCCAGCGCATCTTTCTTCATATAAAGTGTACTTTTTACACAAAAACGCACAAATACTATTCTCTTTTGCATTAAAATGATGTATAATGTTATAAATTATAATAAAATTGTTGACTTTATCACTTTAGTGTGATAAACTGCTAAAGTAAACTAATTTTTATTTTGCGGGGATAGTTATGAGAATAGAAAACAAACTTTTAAGAAATGATGAAAAAACTATATTTGAACTTCGTTCACTTTATGAAAAGTACGGCTATGCACCGTATAAAATGAGCAAGTTTGAAGAATATGACCTTTATGTAAAAAACAAGGACTTTCTTGTGTCAGAAAACATCATCACCTTTACCGACACAAGCGGTAAACTTATGGCGTTAAAGCCTGACGTTACCCTATCTATTATAAAAAGCAGTCAAGACACAACAGGCTACACTCAGAAAGTATATTACAACGAAAATGTTTACAGAGTTTCAAAAAGCACTGATGCTTTCAAAGAAATTATGCAGGTAGGTCTTGAGTGTATAGGTGATATTGACTCATACTCCATCTACGAAGTGCTTTTTCTTGCTATGGAAAGTCTTGGCGTAATCTCTGATGATTTCGTTCTTGACATTTCTCATATGGGAATTATCCTTGAAATGATAAAAGAACTTGAACTCGAGTCTGATGACGAGAAAGAAATCCTTAAATGTATCGGCGAAAAGAATGCACATCAGATTATGAGCATTTGCAAAATGTCGGGTGCAGATATGGAAAAGGCAGAAAAAGTAGCAAGACTTTCCCACCTTTACGGAAGCGGAGAAAAAGTTCTTAAAACCCTTAAAGAAATTGCCCCGAAAGAGTGCAGTGATGCAATAGATGAACTTGAAAATATAGTAAGTCTTTTAGAAAAATCTGCATCTTGCAGAGGTAAAATCCACATTGACTTTTCGGTTGTAAACGATATGGGTTATTACAATGGTATTGTTTTCAAAGGATTTGTAAATACGATTTCTGAGGGAATTCTCTCAGGCGGACAGTATGACAAACTGATGAAAAAAATGAAAAGAAAATCAAGAGCGATTGGCTTTGCAGTATATCCTGACCTTCTTGAAAGACTTACAGAAGATGACAAGGAATATGATGTAGATGCACTCGTTTTGTATGATGAAAATACCGACCTTAAACTTTTAAAGGGTGCAGTAGAAAAACTTACAAATGAAGGAAAAAGCGTTACGGCACAGAAATGTGTGCCCGATAAACTCAGATACAGACAACTTCTTAAAATAAACGAAAGGGGGCTTGAAGAAATTGAAAACGATGCTTAATGTCGCACTTCCGAAAGGAAGACTTGGCGAAAAAGTGTATGATATGTTTGAAAAAGCAGGTTTTGAATGTCCGTCTATAAAAGAAACGGGCAGAAAACTGATTTTTGAAAACGAAGAAAAAGGCGTTAGATATTTCTGGGTAAAGCCCTCTGATGTTGCAATATATGTTGAAAGAGGAAGTGCGGATATCGGTGTTGCAGGGAAAGACATTCTGCTTGAATACGAACCCGATATTTACGAACTCTTAGACCTTGGATTTGGAAAATGCAAGATGGCAGTTGCGGCGAAAAAAGATTTCAGGGACTCGGGCGAAAAGACTCTCAGGGTTGCAACAAAGTTTTCAAATATTGCAAAGAATTATTACTCGTCTATCGGTCGTGACATTGACATTATTCACCTTAATGGTTCTATTGAAATTGCCCCGATACTCGGTCTTTCAGATGTAATTGTGGATATTGTAGAAACGGGCACAACACTCAAAGAAAATGATCTTTGCGTAACTGAAACTATTGTACCGATAAGTGCAAGGCTTATTGCAAACAAGTCAAGTTTCAAGTTCAAAAGCGAAAACATTGAAAAAATAATGGAAAGTCTTGCAAAACAGGTGGTGGAAAAAAATGATTAAAATTTTAAAATACTCAGATGTGCCAAACTCTGAAATATTTAAAAGAGTTGTACCTGAAGTAAATGTTTCTGGTATTGTTTCTGATATTATAAAAAATGTAAGAGAAAACGGTGACAAGGCTCTTTTTGAATACACCGAAAAATTTGACGGAGCGTCCCTTTCTTCTCTCATCGTTACAAAAGAAGAAATAGACGAGGCTGTAAAGTCGGTTGATGAAGAATTTATCGAAATTCTTAAAAAAGCAAGTGAAAACATAAGAAAATTTCACGAAAAGCAGGTTAGAACAAGTTTTATAATAAATGATGAGCCGGGCATTGTTATGGGGCAGAAAGTTATCCCCGTTGACAGAGCAGGTTTATATGTTCCTGGCGGTACGGCGGCTTATCCGTCTACAGTTTTAATGGACGCAATCCCTGCAAAAATTGCAGGTTGTAAAGAAGTTTTAATGGTAACTCCGCCGAGAAAAGACGGAAGTGTTAACCCCGTAATTTTAGCAGCAGCATTTATTGCGGGAGTGGACAAGATTGTAAAAGTGGGCGGTGCACAGGCTATTGCAGCACTTGCATACGGAACTGAATCTGTGCCGAAAGTTGATAAAATCGTAGGTCCCGGTAATGCTTTTGTCGCTGAGGCTAAAAAACAGGTTTACGGACAGGTTTCAATAGATATGATTGCAGGTCCGAGCGAGATACTCGTTGTTGCAGATGCTAAAAACAGTGCCCGTCATATTGCCGCAGACCTACTTTCTCAGGCAGAACACGACAAACTTGCAAGTGCGGTTTTGGTTACTGATTCTATAGATTTTGCAAAAAAAGTTCAGGAAGAACTTGAAATTCAGATACCCTTACTTGAAAGATGCGAAATTGCAAGAGAATCTATAGACAAAAACGGAAAAATCATTGTAGCAGAAAATCTTGATGTTGCGATTGAGATTGCAAACGAGATTGCCCCCGAACACCTTGAACTTTGTGTGGACAGTCCCTTTGATTATCTTGATTCTATCCGCCACGCAGGGTCAATATTTATGGGAAGAAACTGTCCTGAGGCACTCGGCGATTATTTCTCAGGTGCAAACCACACTCTGCCGACCAGCGGTACGGCTAAATTTTCAAGTCCTCTCTCTGTTGATGACTTTGTAAAGAAAACACAGTACACTTATTATACAAAAGAGGCGCTCAGGAAAGTAGCCAAAGACATAGAATATTTTGCAAAAAAAGAAGGACTCGGCGCACATGCAAAAAGTGCGGTAATAAGATTTGAAGACTAAAGCGGTGAAAATGATGAGCAGATTTTTTTCCAGTAAACACAAAAATCTCGTTCCCTACACTCCCGGCGAACAGCCCAGGGAAAGAGAATACATAAAATTAAATACCAACGAATCGCCTTTCCCACCCTCTAAAAAAGCACAGAAAGAAAGCATTAAGGCATTAAAAAGATTAAATCTTTATCCTGACCCCCAGTGCAGTATTCTGACTCAGGCAGTTGCTGATAACCTCGGCGTAAAAAAAGAGCAGGTACTTATGACAAACGGGTCTGACGAGATTTTAAATTTTGTTTTTATGGCGTTTTGCGATGAAAAGACAGAGGCGGTATTCCCTGATATAAGTTATGGGTTTTACAAGGTATTTGCCCAGGTTAACTCTGTCCCCTACTCAGAAATCCCTTTAAAAGATGATTTTACAATCAATGCAGATGACTATGTCGGAATAGGCAAAAACATTTTTATTGCAAATCCAAATGCACCGACAGGAATTAGCCTTAGTTTAGCCGATATTGAGAAAATAGTTTCCTCAAACAAAGATAACATCGTGGTAATTGATGAGGCATATGTGGATTTCGGCGGTGAAAGTGCAATTGGTCTTATAGACAAATATGACAACTTAATCGTTACCCGCACATTTTCAAAATCACGCTCTATGGCAGGGGCAAGACTTGGTTTTGGTGTTGCATCTGAAGAGATTATTAAAGATTTAAACACTATAAAATATTCAACTAACCCCTATAACATTAATTCAACAACTATGGCAGCGGGAATCGGGTGTATGAGTGATGAAAAATACACCTTGAAGAATTGCCAATGCATTCAAGAGGTAAGAGATTATACAGTTAATGAACTTGATAGACTCGGCTTTACTCTTACAGACTCTATAACAAATTTTGTTTTTGCAAAACACGATAAATTTGACGGAAAGAAACTTTATGAAAAGTTAAAAGAAAACTCTATCCTTGTAAGGCATTTTGACAAAGAAAGAATTTCTCAGTACTTAAGAATTACAATAGGTACAAAAAAACAAATGACAACTCTTGTTAAAACACTTAAAAAGATATTGGAGGACGAAAAAAGTGAGAACAAGTGAAATTGTAAGAAACACAAAAGAAACCCAGATTAAACTTAGTCTGAACCTTGACGGCGAAGGAATTGCAAATATTGATACAGGGTGCGCCTTCTTAGACCATATGCTTACACTATTTGCATCACACGGAGGATTTGACCTTGAAATTACTTGCAAAGGCGATACAAATGTTGATTTCCACCACACAACAGAAGATGTTGCAATTTGTCTTGGAAAAGCGTTTGCCGACTCTCTTGGCGACAAAATGGGAATTTCAAGATATGGTTATATGCTTCTTCCTATGGACGAGGCTTTAGTACTTGCAAGTGTTGATTTTTCGGGAAGAGCATATCTTAATTACGAACTTTCAATTCCAAGCGCTAAAGTGGGTGATTTTGACACAGAACTTTGTGCAGAATTCTGGCTTGGCTTTACAAGAGAGGCAAACTGCACTCTTCACTTAAATCAGATGGCAGGTAAAAATTCTCACCACATTATTGAGGCTGCGTTTAAATCAGCAGCGAGAGCAATCCGTCAGGCAGTAGGCTTTGACGACAAGATGAAAGGCAAAATACCCTCAACCAAAGGAGTTCTGTGATGATTGCAATTATAGATTACGGCGTGGGAAATCTCTTTTCCCTGAAAAGTTCATTTGCCGAAATCGGCTATGACGCCATAGTTACAAACAGCAAAGAGACAATAGAAAACTGCTCAAAAATTATTCTTCCCGGCGTGGGCGCTTTTGAAGATGCAATTAAAAAACTTAAAAGTTCATCAATGGATAAGGTAGTGCTTGATGAAGTAAAAAAGGGCAAACCACTTCTTGGAATTTGTCTTGGTATGCAACTTTTATTCGATAAAAGTTATGAGTACGGCGAGTTTGACGGACTCGGGCTTATCGAGGGAGAAATAAGACCTATCGGAGATGTTATACCAAAAGATTATAAAATCCCCCACATCGGCTGGAACAGTCTTAAGTTTACAGGGAATAAAAATGAAATTTTCAAATATTTGACCGACGGCGACTATGTATATTTTGTTCATTCATTCTACGGAGCAAACTGCGACGAAAGCGTTATTGCAACAACAGATTACGGTGCTCCGCTTACCGCCGCTGTTAATAAGGACAATATATACGGCTGTCAGTTCCACCCTGAAAAAAGCGGTGATGTGGGACTTAAAATACTTAAAGCCTTTTGCGAAATTGAGGTGAAACAATGATAATTTTTCCAGCCATCGACCTTTATGACAAAAAAGCGGTGCGTCTTTTTAAAGGCGACTATAATCAGATGACCGTCTATAGTGATAATCCCACTGAAATTGCAAAAGATTTTGAAGAAAAAGGTGCAACACATATTCACATTGTTGACCTTGAGGGCGCAAAAGATGCTTCTACGCCCAATATTGAAGTTGTAAAAGAAATAAAGAACTCCACCTCTCTTTTTTGTGAGATTGGCGGAGGTATAAGAGATATTGAAACTGTTGAAAAATACATAAATGCAGGTATTGACAGAGTAATACTCGGTACGGCGGCAGTTAAAGATCCTATCTTTTTAGATGAAGCAGTTAAAAAATACGGCGAGAAAATCGCCGTTGGAGTTGACATCAAAGACGGATTTGTTGCAATTAAGGGCTGGGTTGAAAAGTCAGAGTTTGAATGTTATGAATTTTGTGAAATGATGCAGAAAAAAGGAGTCAAAACTCTTATCTGCACCGATATTTCAAAAGACGGCGCTATGATGGGCACAAATGTTGAACTTTATAAAAATTTGAGTGAAAAATTTGATGTGCAGATTGTGGCATCAGGCGGGGTTAGTAGCATTGAAGATGTGAAGAAACTCAGTTCGCTTTCAATTTACGGTGCTATAATCGGCAAGGCTTACTATACGGGAGCGATATCTCTCCCTGAGGCAATCGAGGTGGCAAAATGATAACTAAACGAATTATTCCTTGTCTTGATGTAAAAGACGGCAGGGTTGTTAAAGGTGTTAATTTTAAAGGCTTATCTGATGTTTCTTCGCCCGTCGAACTTGCAGACTACTATTCAAAAAGCGGTGCAGACGAACTCGTGTTTTACGATATTACGGCATCAGCAGAGGGAAGAGCGCTTTTTACTGATATTTTGTGTGAAGCGGCAAGTAAAATCTTTATTCCCTTAACTGTCGGCGGAGGAATAAATACTCTCTCTGACTTTGACAGAGTTCTTAAATGCGGTGCAGATAAAGTTAGTGTTAACTCAGGCGCTATTAAAAATCCGTCGCTAATATATGAGGCGGCTAAAAGGTACGGCGACCAGTGTGTTGTTATCTCGGCTGATGTTAAAAGAGTTGACGGAAAATACACTGTATTTTCAAAAGGCGGAAGAGAAAATACGGGAATGGAGGCAATTTCCTGGATTAAGCACTGTGTAGATTCAGGCGCAGGGGAAGTTGTGCTAAACTCAATCGATACCGACGGCGTGAAAAAGGGTTTTGACCTTGAGATGCTAAAAGCCGTTTGCGATGCGGTAAATGTACCCGTTATTGCATCGGGCGGTGCGGGGTCAAAGCAGGACTTTGTTGACCTTTTCAAGTCACTCCCCAAGGTTGATGCGGGACTTGCAGCATCTGTTTTCCACTTTGGCGAGATAGATATTAAAGATTTAAAGAATGAACTTAAAACAAACGGTATTTCCGTAAGATTATAAGGAGAGATTTCAGTGATTAAACTAAACGAACTTAAATTTGACGATAGCGGTCTTATCCCCGCAATAGTTGTAGACAGTGTTACAAAAAAAGTGCTGACACTTGCCTATATGAATGAAGAAAGCCTTAAAATATCAATGGAAAAGGGTCTTACTTGTTTCTGGAGCCGTTCCAGAAATGAACTCTGGCTCAAAGGCGAAACAAGCGGTAACTTCCAGCATATTGTTTCAATCACTGCAGACTGCGACAAAGATGCCTTAGTAATAGTTGTTGAAAAAGACGGTCCTGCGTGTCATATGGGCACGGATTCCTGCTTTGAAAATCTCTTATGGGAAAGCGATGAAAAACAGGAGTTTTCACTTTCCTCCCTTATGAAACTTATAAGGGGGAGAAAAACCGATAAAAAAGAAGGTTCTTACACAACATACCTTTTTGAAAAAGGCATTGACAAGATACTTAAAAAAGTTGGCGAAGAATCTACTGAAGTTATTATCGCCGCTAAAGACAATGACAAAAAAGAAACAATTTATGAAATTGCAGACCTTACCTATCACGTAATGGTTATGATGACCGAGATGGGAATAACACTTGAAGAAGTATTTACAGAACTTGCATCAAGACACGTGATTGACAAAAAAATCAAGCAGGAGAAAATGACAAAATGATGCTTGAAGATTTGCACACTCATACCCTCTTTTGCGACGGGCGTGATACTATGGAAGAAATGATAGAAGAAGCACTTTCAAAAGGGCTTTATTCGATTGGCTTTTCTTCGCATCTGTACTGTCAGGAAGCAGAAGAATACTGTATGAAAGAGGAAGACACCGAAAAGTATATATCGGCGGTTTCTCTTTTAAAAGAAAAATACAAGGGGAAAATAAATGTGTACTGCGGTATTGAAGCAGACCTTTTATCTAAATACGACACTAAAGTTTTTGACTATGTTATAGGCTCGGTTCATTTTGCCCAAAAAGACGGCAAATTTATTGAAATTGACCGCTCGGCAGATGATTTGAAAGACGGCATCAAAAATCTTTACAACGGAAATTCTACTGAATTTGCAAAAGACTATTTTAAAGCCGTAACCGAGTGCGTGAAAAAGCAAAATGCGGATATCGTCGGACACTTTGACCTCATCACAAAATTTGATGACAAAGAAAAGATTTTTGACATCAAAGACCCCGAATATATAAATGCCTATAAATTGGCAGTTGACGAAATTATTTCTCTCGGAAAAGTATTTGAAATAAACACAGGTGCGATGTCAAGAGGTTATAAATTTGACCCCTATCCGCACTCTGATATTTTGGAATATATCGCAAAAAAAAGCGGTAAAGTAATTCTTACGGGCGATACTCACAAAAAAGAAAATCTTTGCTATGGATTTGATTTTGCATATGAATATGCAAAGTCTGCCGGAATTAAAAATTTTGTTGCGAGTAAAGATATAATAAAAAATCAGTGAAACCTTAAAGTTTCACTGATTTTTTATTATAATTATAAACTATGTACCCTTAATTCTTCAACTGTCTTTGGTGAGAGATATTTAGGTGCAATATCAAATACTGTTTTACAACCCGATTCGCCCTCTTTTTTCAAGCGGTATGCAGCCCTTGCATATGCAACGAGAACTGATGCGGTAAATTCAGGATTTGAGTCAAGTTTAAGGCTATATTCTATGATATGTTTATTTTCGCCGTTTTTGCCCGTTACTCCGCTTCTTATAACAAATCCGCCGTGTCCTATCCCGGCGTGGTCGCGGTCAAGTTCTTCCTGAGATATAAAATGAACTATTGTTTTATAATCTGCAAAATAGTTTGGCATTGTTTTAATTTGGGTTTCAATGCTTTCCTTATCTGCACCGGGCGCTGCTACCACAAAGCATTCTCTTATATGCTTATCGGCGGTTGAAAGTTCGGGGTTTTCTCCTTTCCTTACTCTTTCAAGAGCATCATCAATCGGGATTGTATACTGTTTTGCATCAAGCACTCCGTCTATACGGCGGATTGCATCGGAATGCCCCTGACTTACACCTTTGCCCCAGAATGTATAATCTTTGCCGCTTGGTAGTATTGCATCGGCATAAAGACGGTTAAGAGAAAAAAGACCAGGGTCCCAGCCTACTGATATAATTGCTATGTTGTCCCCTTCTTTTGCAGATTTATCTACATTTTCAAAGTGAACGGGGATTTTAGCGTGAGTATCGAAACTGTCTATAACATTAAAATGTTTTGCAAGTGCGGGAGTCTGCACAGGAAGGTCTGTAGCACTGCCTCCGCAAATTATAACTACATCTATTTCATCTTTATGAGATAATAAATCGTCCATATGATAAACTTTTGAAGATTCAAAAACCGTTTTTACATCTTTAGGGTTTCTTCTTGTATAAATTCCTGTAAGGCAGGTATCGGGATTTTGCGCTATGGCACATTCTACGCCTTTTCCAAGATTTCCGTACCCTGCAATTGCAATTTTTATTTTCATTGTAAAAACTCCTTTGTCATAAATTACTTTTTTATTATAACTCTTAAAACGCCCTCGTGTCAATTATTACAACACAAAAATTAAAATGCCCGAAAAAATTTTTCAGGCATTTTTAAAAAAGAATATAAATCACAGTTCCAGACTAAGTTCAACAGGACAGTGGTCAGAGCCTAAAATATCTGTGTGTATTTTAGCATCTTTTAATTTATCTTTTAAATCATCTGATGCTAAAAAGTAGTCAATTCTCCACCCTGAATTACGGCTTCTGGCACTAAAGCGGTATGACCACCAAGAATAGATGTCTGTCATATCGGGATAAAAATGACGGAAAGTATCAATAAAGCCTGAGTTTTTCAAAGTGCGGAATTTCTCCCTTTCTTCGTTTGTAAAACCTGGGTTTTTAGTATTTGCCTTTGGATTTTTAAGGTCAATTTCTTCTGCGGCAACATTTAAATCACCGCATACAATTACACTTTTTTTATCTTTAAGGGCGCATAAATAGTCTCTGAATGCATCTTCCCAGTCCATTCTGTAGGATAGCCTCCTCAGTTCGTCCTGAGAGTTTGGAGTGTAAACGCAGACAAAGAAAAAGGTGTCAAACTCCAAAGTTATTACTCTGCCCTCATGGTCGTGCTCTTCTATTCCGATGCCATAAAACACATTTAACGGCTCTTTTTTAGAGAAAACTGCTGTGCCAGAATATCCCTTTTTTTCGGCATAGTTCCAATACTGAAAGTATCCTTTTGTTTCAAGGTCTATCTGGCCATTTTGAAGTTTGGTTTCCTGAACGCAGAAAATATCGGCATCAAGATTTTCAAAAACCTCATTGAAATTTTTACCAACTGCGGCTCTTAATCCGTTTACATTCCACGAAATGAGTTTCATAAAAAGGTTCTCCTTACTTTTTAATTCTGTTAATTGCACATATGAGTGCTTTTACTGACGCGTTGATAATATCCTCGTCAGTTCCTGCACCCCAGGCAAATTCGCCGTTTGGACCTTTGAGTCCGATATATGCTGCCGCTTTAGATGTTGAGCCTGTTTCAAGTGAGTGTTCTTCGTATATTTCAAGGCGGTAGCCGTTCATAAATTCGTCTCTCAGAGCATTTACTACAGAGTCAAGACGGCCGTTACCTTTACCTGTAAAGGTGCGTTTCTTCCCTTTATATTTTACATTAACGGTTGCCTCTATTGAGTCTGATTGAACATAGTGTACTCTTTCAAAAGCAAGGGGGGTTGAGATATCAAGATGATTTTTGGTAAAGATGCGGTAAACTTCTTCGGCTTTGAGTTCTTTGTGGCTCTTGTCGGAGAAATCTTTTACCTCATAACCAAAGTTTTCTCTCATACGGGCAGGAAGCACAAAGCCATATTTTGTCTGCAGGATATAGCCGATTCCGCCTTTGCCTGACTGACTGTTGATTCTTATAACATCGCCCTCATAGTGTCTGCCGATGTCGTGCGGGTCGATAGGAAGATAGGGAACATTCCATTTTTCCGCATCTTTTTCAACTCTGTAGCGCATACCTTTTGCGATAGCGTCCTGATGAGAGCCTGAAAATGCAGCAAAAACAAGCGCTCCGCCGTATGGCTGACGGGGACTTATTTTCATATCGGTAAGTTTTTCAAATGTTGCAACTGCAGACGGAATATCTGAAAGGTCGAGGTTTGGCTCTATTCCGTGAGAGTAAAGATTTAACGCAAGTGTTACTATATCAACATTTCCTGTTCTCTCCCCGTTGCCAAAAAGTGTGCCCTCTATTCTGTCGGCACCTGCAAGAAGTCCGAGTTCTGCATCTGCCACACCGCAACCGCGGTCATTATGGGGGTGAAGAGACACTATGACATTGTCGCGGTATTTTAAGTTATTGCACATATATTCAACCTGCGATGCGTAGATGTGAGGGAGCGACATTTCCACAGTAACGGGAAGATTTATTATAACCTTATTATTCTCACTTGGCTTTAAAATATCTAAAACTGCATTACAGACATCGAGCGAATATTCAGGTTCTGCCCCCGTAAAACTTTCGGGGCTGTATTCAAAGCGGATATCACCCTCTGAATTTTGAGCATATTTCTTTATAAGTTTGGCACCCGTTACGGCAAGTTTTTTTATTTCTTCACGTGATTTTTCAAACACCTGCTCTCTCTGAGCAACGGAAACAGAGTTATAAAAATGCACTATCGCTTTTTTTGCACCTTTTAAAGCCTCGAAAGTCTTTTTTATAATATGTTCTCTTGCCTGTGTAAGCACCTGAACGGTTACATCGTCAGGAATGAGATTGCCGTCAATAAGAGCACGAAGAAATTCATACTCTGTTTTTGAAGATGCGGGGAACCCCACCTCAATCTCTTTGAAACCTATTTTTACAAGGAACTTAAAATATTCTATTTTTTCCTCCAAAGTCATAGGTACAACAAGTGCCTGATTGCCGTCGCGAAGGTCCACACTGCACCAGATGGGCGCTTTGTCAATATATTCTTTTTCTACCCACGAATTGCTTTTTTCAGGCGGGAGAAAATAGCCTTTTGAATATTTATCGGTATTTTTCATTTTTCCATCTCCTTTTCCAGAGAAAGTTTTATATCAGTACAAACTAAACAAAAAAACTCCCGTCTCTTTTAGAGACGAGAGTTATAACTCACGCGGTACCACTCTAATTCACATTAAAATGTGCACTTTTGCAGATACAGACCCTTAGGGTTTTATATCCTCCCATATTTACGGTCGGGTTCCGTCTTTGCCTACTAACTTTAGTGCTCGGCAAAGCAACTCCAAGGCGAGTTCGGCAAAAGATTGCAATCGCTTCACACCAGCCAACGACTCTCTCGGTGCTCTCATAATGCCTACTATTCCTCTTCATAGTCTTTAATTATTTAATTTTACTCATTATAGCAGAAAAATTTTAAAATTGCAATAGTATTTTAAAAATCATTCAGTTACAACTATTTCACCTGATGATTGAGCGTCAGAATCAATAAGTTGCTGTATTTGTTTTTGTGATGGATTTACGCTTTCAATATACTGTTTTGAAAAGCAAGTGCCAAGCCATTGACCGAGTGTTGAGAAAAGACATACCGGAATCATTACTATGATAAACAGTTTTATTCCGTGCCAGTCATAGTGGTTTGAAAGTCCGATTAAAACCACAGGAGCAAGAAACATACAAAGCAGAGAAAGTTCTATTAAAGCAAGAATCAAAACATCTCCTGCACCTTTAAAATCACCGCTTGAGTATTCTATGGTAAGTCTTGTCATAAACGCAATAACCGAAAAATAATAAAGGAGTGCTATTACTTTTTTAAATGTTGAACCCGAACGAAATCCGGGAAAAGAAAATCTTCTGAATTTTTTGCGCGGGTCGATGTTTGTATTTAAAACTCTCATAGAAATCACCTCGTCATTTGTATAGAGGGATTATAACACAAAAAGTCAGGAAAGTCAAAACTTTGAAAATTAAAATGCTCATATCCTCTCTTGGATATGAGCATTCATTATATTATTATTAAAAAATAATTATCGTCTGTTTTTAGCCAGTTTATCGGCATAAAGCATTTCATCTGCTTCTTTAAAAGCGGATTTGACATTTTTATTTATCACACAATATCCTTTGGAAAGCCTGATGTTTCCGTCTTTTGCGAGGATATCATTCAGTTTAACAAGATCTTCTATGAGTTCTTCTTCACTTACATTTTTTGAAATGAGGGCAAATTCATCTCCGCCCAATCTGTAAACTTTATATTGAGGCGGTCGGAAAAGCGATAGAAGAGTTCTTGCAACATATTTTAAAACAGAGTCCCCTTCAAGATGCCCTTTTTCATCATTGATTTTTTTGAAATCATCAATGTCAAAAAGTGTGATTATACTGATATCTTCGCTATTTTTATATTCGATAGATGCTATGTGCTTATTGTATGCATTTCTGTTGTATAGGCCGGTCAATGTATCGGTATATGCAAGTTCGTGCCATTTTTCCGCTCTGTCTATCCCTTTCAACTTTTTAGCAAGTTGGCGGTTTTTCACAAAAAGTTTTAACACAAATGTTAAAAGTAATAATATGATAAAAATTGCTAAAACTAATAATAATTTCATGTATGCTCCTTAGATGTTTAAAGTATTTTTAATAATAAATTCAACGAAATATAAATGAGGATATTTTTTTACTGCCCCACCTACATATTTTTCCTTTAAGACTGATATATTATATGACGTATCGTCATAAACGTCAAGAGGTTATTATGACATAATGTCATTGGGGTGATATTTATGCAAAATAATCTCAGGCTACTGAGAAAAGAGAAAAAACTCACACAAATTTCTGTTCAAATGCAGACAGGCATTGAACAGGCCCTCCTTTCAAAATTTGAAACGGGGGAACGAATACCGCCTACAGAAACACTGATTATTCTGGCTGATTTTTACAACGTAAGTATTGACTATATATTATGCAGAACAACAAACCCTAAAATAAACATCTGATTTTTCTATGACGGTAAAACTAAAAACGGAGTAAACTTTTAAAGTTTACTCCGTTTTTACATTTATTCAATGGTTTTTATATAAACGACTTCTTCGTCATTGGCTCTGCTGACTTTCATACCCATTTTCTCATAAAATGCTCTTGCTCTGACATTTATGGCATACACGCTCAAAGTATATGTTTTTATGCCTCTCGAAATCATTTCGCTTTCAAAATGCTGAACAAGGGCAGTTGCAACGCCTTTTCCTTTTGCTTTATCAAGAACACAGATTGAAAGGATATCCCCCATTATTTCGTCAGAACCTTCAGTTTCCTTGACGGGTTTTGCTGTGGGTTTAAGTACGCTTTTTATTTTTGCAATTACTCTTTTCCATGCTTCTTTGTCAAACTTTAAGCACAGGCACAAAAGTTTTGAAGCCAACTGAAATTTATATTTGCTTTCAAACTGTGAACGCGCTTTAGTTCCCGTCTGATAACCCATACAAAAGCCGACTATTTCTCCGTTATCTTCCTGCGCCACGATAAATGGTGCATTTTCATCAAAATACTCTCCGTAATATTTCTCAAGTAAATCAGTTCCGAGAGATGTAAGGAAATAATCTTCAAAACACTTGGTATGGACCTTGGCAACCTCTTTTAAATCTTCTTTTGTTGCGTTTCTGTATGTATACATATCGCTTTCTCCCTTTGATTTATTACTCATATCAATCGTAACATCTCCGGTATATATTTTTATGACAATATGTAATATTTAATTCTTCTTCAGTGTTCGAACCCCTTGGTCTTTCATACAAAAAAGATGCCAAAAGGCATCTTTTTTTTATGGACCATCAGGGGTTCGAACCCGGGACACCCTGATTAATATCATTACTAACAAAGTTTGATTTTATATTAATTTGAGCCAGAACTCTTGCGGTACCCGAAAGCAAGGCAAAGGAAAACATTGCCTTGCTTTTCGACCGCTGCGCCTTTTCGTGCCATCCTTCATCTGCCACCGGCAGCGGAAGGCACAAAA